>NZ_JBSFWB010000018.1:0-206270 GCF_053592635.1 Streptomyces sp. NPDC002623
GGACGCTTCCTTTGTACTCACCCGAGACACTCTCAGGCTTTCCTCCGGGCAGTTTCCCTTCGGTCTTGCGTTTCCGACTCTATCAGATCCTTTTCTCGATCCGATTCCCTGTCGGCGGGATTGTCTTGGGCTTTGGGCTTTCGCCCGTCGGCCTTTCGACATTCACTACGTTAGCCGATTCCCTCCGCAACTCATAATCGAGTTCCGCCGAGTTCGAATTCGGGCATGCGGGCACGCCGAATTCGCTCCCGTTGTAGGGGCGTCGTAGGTAGTGGGTTGGCCGCTTCCGGCTGCTGGCGATTGCCGTACCCGGTTCAAGCGGCTCGGGCTACGTTACGCGCAGGCCAACAGCGAGTCAACTTCGACGGCGCTTGGGGACATGGGCCCGATACGGGCTCACCGTCGGGTCGTCGGCGACCCAGTACCGCCAGGGGTGGACGGCCCCGTCGCCGGAGACTCCCGTGCGCGGGCCGTTGCGTACCTGGTCGGAGGGGACCGGGGTGCCGGTCAGGATCTTCAGGGGGGTGTCCCCCGTGGCGCAGGCGTCGGTGCCGTCGAGGGCTCGGTCCACGTCCAGGGCGGTGGCCAGGCGGGCAGGGCCTTTGGCCAGTTCCTTGTCATTTCGGGCCGAGAGTCGACGTTTGCGCGCCGCCTCGGCGCCCTCGACGATCTCGCCGGCGCGCAGCAGGACGGCGCTCGCCCTGCCCTCCGGGCCGCAGACGAGGTTCATGCAGTGCCACATGCCATAGGTGAAGTAGACGTACACGTGTCCGGGCGGACCGAACATCACGCCGTTGCGGGCCGTGGGGCCGCGATAGGCGTGGGATCCCGGGTCGTTCGGGCCGTCGTAGGCCTCGACCTCTGTGAGGCGCAGGGTGATCGGACCCTCGAGGGTCGTACGGACGAGGAGGCGGCCGAGGAGATCGGGGGCCACGGCCAGGACAGGGCGGTCGAAGAAGGTCCTGGGGAGGGGCGTACGGTCGGGGGTCGCGATCATGCCCGCCGAGCGTAGTGCAGACACGTGGTGCCGATGGGTGGGTGCGTCGGGGTGGTCAGCGGGCGCTGGGCTTGCCAGGGTGTGGGACGCGGAACCGGCCACGTCCGGATCGCGTTTGTAGGGATCGAGGGATCCCGTCCGAAGGTCGTAGTTAGAGGGAGAGTCATGGCGTTCAAGAAGCTGCTCGCGAGTCTGGGGGCCGGCGGAGCTTCGGTCGAGACGGTGCTGACCGAGGTCAACGTCGTTCCGGGCGGTGTCGTCCAGGGCGAGGTGCGGATCCAGGGCGGGTCCGTGAACCAGCAGATCGAGGGGCTGTCGGTCGGGCTGCAGGCCAAGGTCGAGATCGAGAGCGGCGACCAGGAGTACAAGCAGGACATCGAGTTCACGAAGCTGCGGCTCGGTGGCGCCTTCGAGCTGCAGGCCGGTGCCGTGCACGCGGTGCCGTTCGGCCTGGAGATCCCGTGGGAGACGCCGGTCACGACGATCGACGGTCAGACGCTGCGTGGCATGCACATCGGTGTGACCACGGAGCTGGAGATCGCCCGCGCCGTGGACTCCGGTGATCTGGACCCGATCAACGTGCACCCGTTGCCGGCGCAGAAGGCCATCCTGGACGCCTTCATCCAGCTGGGCTTCCGTTTCAAGAACGCGGACCTCGAGCGCGGTCACATCCGGGGTACGCGGCAGAAGCTGCCGTTCTACCAGGAGATCGAGTTCTTCCCGCCGTCGCAGTACCGGGGGCTCAACCAGGTCGAGCTGAGCTTCGTGGCCGACGAGCACGCGATGGACGTCGTGCTGGAGATGGACAAGAAGCCCGGGCTGTTCAGCGAGGGCAGCGACACCTTCCGCTCGTTCCAGGTGGGACAGCAGGACTACCAGCAGACCGACTGGGCGGGCTACCTCAACCAGTGGCTGTCCGAGGTCGGCAGCAAGCGCAACTGGTTCTGAGACCCAGGGGCTGAACACGCAGCGGGCCCGGAGTGCCGTACGGCGCTCCGGGCCCGCTGCGCTACATGCGGGCGTAGCCCTGCGCAGTGATCTTCTCGAAGGAGAGGTGGACGACCGTGGACCGGTCCGTGGGGTCGGTGTTCGTCTCGCGCAGGGCGGTGAGCTCGTCCGCGGTGAGGGCGCGGCGGATCAGGCGGAACTCGTCGAGGGCTCCCTTGAGGCGGGTCGAGGCCGCGCCGTCGGGGCGGACGCCGAGGTGCACTCCGGTCACGTCGAAGGCGTCGCCGTAGGTGAGGGAGCCGGTGGGGACGGTGCCGGGGGTGCCGGTCGTGCCGTCGACGGAGAGGGTCAGTTGGGTTCCCTTGCGTTGAAGGACTACGTGGTGCCACGCGGCGCCGGTGCGGAACGGGGTGTCCGGGGCGTAGGCCGTGGTGGCCGCGTTCTCCGTCTGGACGAGGGCGGCCAGGCGGCCCGCTCCCGGTTCGGCGCGGAGCCAGAGCTGGCGTTCGGTGGCGCCCTGACCGTAGGCCCAGGCGAGGACCGGGGTGCCGGTGGCCGTGGTGGCGTCGTAGCGGAGCCAGGTGGCGAGGGTGAAGTCGCCGGAGCCGAGGGCCTTGGAGTCGGTGTACGGGAGTTCGACGGAGTCGTCGGTTCCGTCGAGGTCGATTCCGCCGCCGAAGGCGCCCGAGCCGGTGGAGAGGGCGGGGTTCCCGCGGACGTAGGCGTGGTTGCAGTGGGCGGAGGCGTCCGGGGTGGCGGGGCCGGTGGCAGGGCGGGTGACGTCGTGGGACTGGGTGGTGCCGTTCTCCATGGACCACCAGATCCTGCTGCCGGCGGGGTAGGCGCCGGTGCCCGAGGTCGGGGCGGCGATCTTGGCGAGTTCGGTGTCCGTGAGGGCGCGGTCGTAGAGGCGGAAGTCGTCGAGGGTGCCGGTGAGGATCTCGGTGGTGCCGGGGCGGGAGCCGAGGCGCAGGCCGGGGACGGTGGTGCGTCCTGCGGTGAAGGAGCCGGTCAGGCCGTCGGCGTGCTGGGTGTGGGCGGCGTCGACGGAGACGGTGAGGGTGGTTCCGGCGCGGGTGGCGGTCAGCAGGTGCCACTGGTCGTCGCCGAAGGCCGTGCGGGTGGTGTCGGGGTCGGGGAGGGAGAAGTTGACCTTGCCCTGGTCGGTTTCGGCCCAGGCGTAGAGCTCGTCGTTCTGGGGGCGGGCGCGGATCCAGAGGGAGGGTTGGCCCGTGGTGGAGCCGTAGGCCCACAGGAGGGCGGCGTTGGGGGTGGTGGGGGTGGCGGTGTAGCGGAACCAGAGGGTGAGGGTGAAGTCGTCGTCGCCGGTGTCGAGGGCGGGTACGTAGGGGACTTCGAGGCCCGGGCGGTCCGTGGCGACGGGGAGGGCGCCGAGGCCCATGCGGGCGGCGGTGGTGACGCGCGGGGTGGCGCCGGAGCCGAGCAGCAGGGTCGCGTCGGCGCAGTTGGCGGAGATGTCGTCCTCGATGGCGACCGTGGTGAGTGCGGGGTCGGTGGCGGTGTCGACGGTCTGGAAGGGGAGGTGGGCCGTGAGGGCGTTCTCCGCTGCGGTGGTGGTGTTCTTGGTGCGTAGTTCGGTGAGCTGGGCGTCGGTGAGGGCGGTGCGGTAGAGGCGGAACTCGTCGAGGGCGCCGGTGAAGGTGTCGCTGGCGGTGGCGTCGGGTTTGGCGCCGAGGCGGATGCCGTCGACGCCGGAGGCGCGGGGTGCGGCGAGGGTGCCGGTCAGGCCGGTGCCGGTGACGGTGGCGCCGTCGACGGCGAGGCGGACCTGGCTGCCGGAGCGGACCAGGGTGAGGTGGTGCCAGACGCCGTCGCCGTAGGCCGCGGAGCCGTCCGGGGCCTGGAGGGTGAGGCTGACCCTGGTGCCGGAGCCCTGGATCCAGGCGACGATCTGGTTGTCCTTGGGGATGGCGCGGATCCAGAGCTGTGGGGCGGCGGAGTTGTGGCCGTAGGCCCACAGCAGGGCCTGTTGGGGTGTGGTGGAGGTGGCCTGGTGGTTGAAGAAGAGGGAGTAGGTGACGTCGTCGGAGCCGGGGTCGATCGTGGGGCTGTAGGGGAGGTCGGCGTGGCCGCCGGCGGGGAAGTTCAGGGCCTGCCGGAATCTGCCGCTGACGGCTGCGGCGGCGCCGGTGAGGTAGGCGTCGTTGGCGTCCGGTGTGGTGTCGGGGGTGGTGGGGCCGGCGTCGGGGGTGGGCTGTGGGAGGACGGTGCCGTCGAAGGTGCCGGGGAGTCCGATGGCCGTGGGGGCGAAGCGGTTGAAGTAGATGTTGGCGGCGGAGAAGTCCGTGCCGCCCTCGTAGACCAGGCCGAGTTCGCCGCCGGTGAGTTCGGCGAGGTCGGAGTAGCCGGCGCGGGCCGTGTTGAGCTGACCGCCGGGGGCGTCGGTCCAGGTCGTGCCGCGGTCGGTGGAGTAGCGGACGCGGAGTTTCTCGCGGCCGGTGCTGCCGCTGGGGGCGGCCAGGACGAGGGTGTCGCCGGGGTGGTCCTGGTAGGTGTGGCGCAGGGTGAGGACGGAGGCCTGGATCTGGGGTGTGGTGAGGTTCGCGACGGTGTGGCGTCCTACGGTCGTGCCGCCGTCGGTGCTGATCACGTGGGTGCGGTGCGGCTTGGTGTCGTCCTGCTCGTTGCGGGCGGCGAGGTAGAGGTCGCCGTTGTCGAGTTCGGCGAGGGCGGTCTCGGTGGGCTTGAGCTCGCCTGCGACGTAGGAGTTCTCGGTGGTGCTCGTCTGCCAGGTCTCGCCGTGGTCGGAGCTGTAGAGGACGCCGGCCAGTTGGGTCGTGGCGTCGGGGCTCTCGTAGGCGCTGACGACGAGACGGCCGGCTTCGGGTCCGGTCCGGAGCTGGATGCCGTGTGCGGGGCCGGTGGCGAACCAGCCGCTGGTCTTGCCGCTGAGCCGGGGCAGGGCGCGTGGGGCGTCGAAGGTGAGGCCGTCGTCGGTGCTCTTCTGGACGTACGGCAGGCGGGTGCCGCGGGTGGCGGGTTCGCCGGTGGAGACGAGGAAGACGTCTCCGGTGGTCTCGTCGGCGACGGGGGTGGCGTTGTCGCGGGTGTACGGCGCTTCGGGGTCGGTGGCGGTGCCGGCCAGGACGGTTCTGGTCGGGCCCCAGGTGCGGCCGTCGTTGGTGGAGCGTCGTACGACGATGTCGATGGGGCCGCGGTCGGCGCAGGACGGGGAGGCGCGGCCTTCGGCGAAGGCGAGGAGGGTGCCTGCCTTGGTGCGTATGAGGGTGGGGATGCGGAAGCAGCCGTAGCCGCCGGTGCCGGAGCGGAAGAGGGTCTGTTGGGTGCCGACGAGTCTGTCGTCGGAGGTCCGGGTGCCGCTCGCGTCCGCGGCGGGTGCGGCGACGAGGGTGGTGGCCACGGACAGCAGGACGGCGGCCAGGGTTCTTCGGCGTCCCCGGTGGGTGAACGATCTCCGATAGGGCATCGGGCAACGGTATGTGACGGTGTGAAAGTCGTGGGAGTCGTGGGCGGTCGGAAGGTCGTAGGCTCCGGAGGCAGGCATGGAGTGCCTTTCCGATCTAGCAGGAGGTGTCGAGGTGACCGAGCTGAAGAGGCGGCCGCTGCCCCACGATTTCCATCCGCCGGTGCCGTCGTTCACGGTCACGAGCGAGGATGTGCAGGAGGGGGCGACGCTCAAGGACGCCCAGGTCCACGCCTTGGGGAACCTCTCGCCGCAGCTGCGGTGGGAGGGGTTCCCGGCCGGGGCCAAGAGCTTCGCCGTGACCTGCTACGACCCCGACGCTCCGACGGGCAGCGGGTTCTGGCACTGGGTGCTGTTCGACATCCCGGCCTCGGTGACCGAGTTGCCGGCCGGTGCGGGCAGCGGGGCCTTCGACGGGCTGCCGAAGGGTGCCGTCCAGGCGCGCAACGACTACGGCGGCAAGGACTTCGGCGGGGCCGCGCCGCCGCCCGGGGACGGGCCGCACCGGTATGTGTTCACGGTGTACGCGGTGGACCAGGAGAAGCTCGGTCCGGACGCGGACGCCTCGCCCGCCGTTGTGGGCTTCAACCTGCGCTTCCATGCGATCGGCCGCGCTCAGCTGATCGGCGAGTACGAACATCCCAAGGAGGGATGAGTCAGCTCATCGTTCATTGAACGTTTGCCCGCCTCTGGTCTTGGAAGTGATCAGGGGCGGGCATTTTGTTGCCGGGGGCGCGGGGGTCGTCCCTTGTGGAGCAGCAGATATTGCGTTGTCCATCTCGGCGTGCCCGGCCAGAGTTGATCCCAGTCCGCCAGGGGGTGGGCCGGTGCACACAGGAGGTGGGCTGGTATGCGGGACACGCTGGTACTGAACGCGAGCTTCGAGCCGCTGTCGACGGTGACGTTGAACCGAGCCGTCGTCCTGGTGCTTCAGGACAAGGCCGTCGTCGAGCAGGCCCACCCCGAACTGCGGATGCGTGGCGCGGAGTTGGACATACCGGCGCCCCGGGTGATCAGGCTGTGCAGGTATGTACGGGTGCCCTTCCGAAGACAAGCACCGTGGTCGAGGCGGGGTGTGCTGGTCAGGGACCGGCACCGGTGCGCGTACTGCGGCCGTCGGGCGACGACCGTGGACCACGTGGTGCCGCGGGCGCAGGGTGGTCAGGACTCGTGGCTGAACACGGTCGCCTCGTGCGCGGAGGACAACCACCGTAAGGCGGACCGGACTCCGGAGCAGGCGGAGATGCCGTTGCTGCGGCAGCCGTTCGAGCCGACGCCTGCGGACGCGATGCTGCTGGCGCTGGGGCAGGACGACCTGGCCGCTCTGCCGGACTGGCTGACGGTGGACGCCGCGTAGGCGCTCCGCTGGAAGTGCCGTGATGTGCCGTGATGTGCCGTCGTTCCGCTGCGGCGCCATCGTGGCTGGTCGCGCAGTTCCCCGCGGCCCGGACGTGCCCGTGCCGGTACACGGCTGGGGCCCACCTCCCGAGCGGAGGTGGGCCCCAGTCGTGTGGATCGGGGTGGTGCCGGTCAGTCGATCGAGGGCTTCTCCCGGCGTTCGCCGCCACCGTCGCCGTTGCCACGGTTGCCGCTGTTACCGCCCGAGTTGCCGCCTGAATTGCCGCCGAAGGGGCCGAAGTTGC
Organism: Streptomyces sp. NPDC002623; assembly: GCF_053592635.1. Classification (NCBI taxonomy): domain Bacteria; kingdom Bacillati; phylum Actinomycetota; class Actinomycetes; order Kitasatosporales; family Streptomycetaceae; genus Streptomyces; species Streptomyces sp. NPDC002623. Next base: position 7,034 of record NZ_JBSFWB010000018.1, read on the forward strand.
CCATGGCGCCGGACAACCCCTTGAGCGCGTCGCCGATTTCGCTGGGGACGATCCAGAGCTTGTTGGCGTCGCCCTCGGCGATCTTCGGGAGCATCTGGAGGTACTGGTAGGAGAGGAGCTTCTGGTCCGGGTCGCCGGCGTGGATCGCCTCGAAGACCGTGCGGACGGCCTGGGCCTCGCCCTCGGCGCGCAGCGCGGCGGCCTTGGCCTCACCTTCGGCGAGCAGGATCTGGGACTGCTTCTCGCCTTCGGCGGTGAGGATGGCGGCCTGGCGGACGCCTTCCGCGGTGAGGATCGCGGCGCGCTTGTCACGGTCGGCGCGCATCTGCTTCTCCATCGAGTCCTGGATGGAGGTCGGGGGCTCGATCGCCTTCAGTTCCACACGGTTGACGCGGATGCCCCACTTGCCGGTGGCTTCGTCGAGGACGCCGCGCAGGGCCGCGTTGATCTCCTCGCGGGAGGTCAGGGTCCGCTCGAGGTCCATGCCGCCGATGATGTTGCGCAGCGTGGTGACGGTGAGCTGCTCGATCGCCTGGATGTAGCTGGCGACCTCGTAGGTGGCGGCCCGGGCGTCGGTCACCTGGTAGTAGATGACCGTGTCGATGTTCACGACCAGGTTGTCCTGGGTGATCACCGGCTGCGGCGGGAACGGCACGACCTGTTCGCGCAGGTCGATGCGGTTGCGGATGGTGTCTATGAACGGAACGACGATGTTGAGGCCCGCGTTCAGCGTCCGCGTGTAGCGGCCGAAGCGCTCCACGATGGCGGCGCTGGCCTGCGGGATGACTTGGATCGTCTTGATCAGGGCGATGAAGACCAACACCACCAGAATGACCAGGACGATGATGACCGGTTCCATCGTCGGCTCCCCGTACCCTTCTCCGCCTCAGCGCTTTCGGAAGATCTTATGTCTGTTGAAGATCTTGCTGGTCGAGTGTGTCAGACCGTCGTGCGGCTCGCGAGGTGTTCGGTTCACTTACGTGGTGCGGGAGTTGTACAAGGTCAGATGACGATCGCCGTGGCTCCCTCGATCTCCACGACGTCGACCTCCTGCCCCACGTCGTAGGCGCGGTCGGTGTCGAGTGCGCGCGCCGACCATACTTCGCCGGCGAGCTTGATCCGGCCGCCGGAGCCGTCGACCCGTTCCAGCACGACGGCTTGCTTGCCCTTCAACGCGTCGATGCCTGTGGCGAGTTGGGGCCGTTGTTTGCTGTGCCGGGTCGCGATGGGGCGTACGACGGCGATGAGGGCGACGGAGACGACGACGAAGACGAGCACCTGGGCGACGGCGCCGAACCCCAGGCCTGCCACGATCGCCGCGGCCACCGCGCCGACCGCGAACATGCCGAACTCGGGCATCGCGGTCACCACGAGCGGGATACCGAGCGCTGCCGCGCCGACGAGCCACCACACCCATGCGTCGATGTCGTTCACACCGTCATGGTAGGGCCGGGGGTCCCGCCTCCGACAGGGCGCAGAAGGAGCGGTCAGGACAGCGGCAGGCCCTGAGCCGTCCAGCGGTCGCCGACCTGTTCCACGACGAGCGGGAGGCCGAAGCAGAGGGAGAGGTTGCGGGAGGTGAGCTCGAGCTCGACGGGCCCGGCGGCGAGGACCTTGCCCTGGCGGATCATGAGGACGTGCGTGAAGCCGGGGGCGATCTCCTCGACGTGGTGCGTGACCATGATCATCGAGGGGGCGATGGGGTCGCGGGCGAGGCGCCCGAGACGGCGTACGAGGTCCTCGCGGCCGCCGAGGTCGAGGCCGGCGGCGGGCTCGTCGAGGAGGAGCAGCTCGGGGTCGGTCATCAGGGCGCGGGCGATCAGGGTGCGCTTGCGCTCGCCCTCGGAGAGGGTGCCGAACTTCCGGTCGAGGTAGTCGCTCATGCCGAGGCGGTCGAGGAAGGCGCGGGCGCGCTGCTCGTCGATGTCCTCGTACTCCTCCTGCCAGCCGGCCGTCATGCCGTAGGCGGCGGTGAGCACGGTCTGCAGGACGGTCTGGCGCTTGGGGAGCTTGTCGGCGAGGGCGATGCCGGCCATGCCGACGCGCGGGCGCAGCTCGAAGACGTCGGTGCCGGGCTTGCCGAGGGGCTCGCCGAGGACGGAGACGTCGCCGGAGCTCGGGAAGAGGTAGGTGGAGGCGATGTTCAGGAGGGTCGTCTTGCCGGCCCCGTTGGGACCGAGGATGACCCAGCGCTCGCCTTCTTTGACCGACCAGGAGACCTGGTCCACAAGAGCCCGGCCCTCGCGGACCACGGATACGTCCTGAAGCTCCAGAACATCGCTCATGAGCGCGTTGTCTCCCCTTGCAGTGTGGCCGGTCGGTTTGTCGCGGACGTCTGTGGGTCGGACCGCCGCGCGTGGGTGGGCGCGGCCCCCTCGGGAAAATCTACGCCACCGGTCGGGCGACCCGTTCCATCGGTCCGGTCCTTAGGGTGGGGGCATGCTCTCGGAACCGCGCTCTGGTCGCCTCGCCGCTTGGGGAAATGCCCTGTTGGCCGGATTTGTCTCGCCGGACGACGCCGTACTCGCGATCGTCGGGGAGGACGCCGTCCATCGGGTGGAGGGGCTGCCCGGGGAGTCGGCGCCCGTCGGGCTGACGCTGGCGCTGGGGCGGCTGCGGGCGCTCGGGGTGAGCGGGCTGCGGGTGGCGCTGCCCGCGCCGGGGCATCCGCTGGGGTTGAGCGGTCCGCCGGAGTTCAACGCGCGGGCGCTGGAGGCGGAGGAGGCGGTGGTCTGCCACGGCGCCGGGTACGGGCTGGTGCCGGAGGTGTACGAGGCCGGGCCCGAGGGCGACGTACATGTCGAGGTCGTCTGGCACTGTCTGCCGGTGCGGGAGGCTCCGCCGGCCGATGTGCCGTCGCTGGGCGAGGCGGAGCGGGAGCTGGCGGAGGCGTTGCGGGACGCCACGGCGGTGCTGACCCAGCTGGACGTGGCGGGGTCCGGGCCGGTGGCGGAGGCGGCGATCGACGCGTACCGGGCTCGGGCCGACGGGGGGCGGGAGGTGCTCGCACCGGGGTATCCGCCGCGGGCGGTGCGGGTGCTGGAGCTGGCGCAGCGGGTGGGGTTGCTGGTGGCCCTCGCGTCGGAGCACGGGCACGGCGGGGCGGTCAGCTCCGCCGAGATGGCGGCGCGGGCCGAGGCGTTGCGGCCGGTCGAGCGGACGGCTCGGCGGGCGCTCGTCGCGGCGTACAACTCCGTTGTGGAGGAGCGGGAGCGGGGGGTGCGGTGAGCGTTGCCGGGGGCTCTGCCCCCAGACCCCCGGTTCGGCCCTGAACGGGCCTTGTCCTCAGGCGCCGGGCGAGCCGGTAGGCGTCGGAGCCCTTTTCTCGCTGCGGCGGCTGCCTCACCGGCCGTTCGGCTCATTGGAGCGACCGGTCGACAAGCGGACCGGCCTCCCCCGGTGGGGGCCGGGGGAGGCCGGAGGTCACCGCGGGTGCGGGCCGGACCTCAGTGGTTGAGGCCCAGGTTGCCGAAGGCGGGGTTCAGCACGCCGATGACGTTCACGCTGTTGCCGACCACGTTGACCGGGACGTGCACCGGGGCCTGGACGAGGTTGCCCGAGACGACGCCCGGCGAGCCCTTGGCCTCGCCGAGGGCGGTGGCGCCGTCGGTGGCGGAGGCCATGCCGGCTCCCGCGGCGACCAGGCCGCCGGCCACCATCGTCACAGCCGCTGCCTTCTTCAGGTTCTTCACTTCTGAGCCCTCCTCGCGATGGCCGCGGCAGTCGCCGCGGCACGCACTGGAGAACGGCGGAGACCGACGAAGGATGCGCCATCCGGGGGACATTCCCACGACGGTATGAATCTCGGATCGGAAGTTAACCCTCCGTATTGCCGCTGCCTTGCCTCGGCATGTCCTCAGCCGGCCACGCCGTGGCGTACGGCCCACAGTGCGGCCTGGGTGCGGTCCGCGAGGTCGAGCTTCATCAGGATGTTGGAGACATGCGTCTTGACGGTCTTCTCGGAGAGGACCAGCGCGCGGGCGATCTCGCGGTTGGAGCGGCCGTCCGCTATCAGGCCGAGCACCTCGCGCTCCCGCTCGGTGAGCGAACCGCCTCTCCCCTGGCCCGAGTTGGCTTCGTCCTGGGACAGCAGGGCGTCGGCGACCTCCGGCTGGAGCAGGATGTGGCCGGCGTGCACCGAGCGGATGGCGCCGGCCAGGGCGTCGGGGTCGACGTCCTTGTAGACGTATCCGGCGGCACCCGCGCGCAGGGCGGGGACCACGGTGCGCTGTTCGGTGAAGCTGGTGACGATCAGCACGCGCGCGGGGTTGGCCGCTTCGCGCAGTTTGCGGAGGGCCTCGACGCCGTCCATGCCCGGCATCTTGACGTCCATCAGGACGATGTCGGGTTTCAGCTCCTCGGCGAGGGCGACTCCTGCCGCGCCGTCGGCGGCCTCGCCGACGACCTCGATGTCGTCCTGCACCTCCAGGAAGGTGCGCAGGCCCCGGCGGACGACCTGATGGTCGTCGACGAGCAGCACCTTGATTGCGTCAGCCACCGGGAGCCTCCATCTCGATCGTGGTGCCCTTGCCGGGCGCCGATTCCACCATGAGCGTGCCGCCGACGCCGCTCGCCCGGTCCCGCATCGACACCAGGCCGAGGTGGCGGCCGGCCCGGCGGACCGTCGTCGGGTCGAAGCCGCCGCCGTCGTCCTTGATGCGCAGGAGCGTGTCCTGGCCGCGCTTGCGCAGGACGACCTCCACATGCTCCGCGCCGGAGTGGCGCAGGGCGTTGTGCAGGGCCTCCTGGGCGACCCGCAGCAGGGCCTCCTCCTGGGCGGCGGGCAGGGCGCGCACACCCTGGCTGGTGAAGGTCACGCGCGCGGTGTGGGCACGGTCGAGGACCTGGATCTGGGTGCGGAGGGTGGCGACCAGGCCGTCCTCGTCGAGCGCGGCCGGTCTCAGCTCCACGACCGCGGCGCGCAGCTCGTCGGCCGCCTCCGCGGCGAGCGCCGCGACCTGCTGCAGCTCGCCCTTGGCGCGCGAGGGGTCGCGGTCGACGAGGGCGGCGGCGGCCTGGGCCGTCAGGCGAAGGGAGAACAGCTTCTGACTGACCGCATCGTGCAGTTCATGGGCCAGCCTGGAGCGTTCCTCGGCGATCGTCAGTTCGCGGCTGCGCTCGTACAGGCGGGCGTTGGTGAGGGCTATCGCGGCGTGCTGGGCGAGGATCGAGAGCAGTTCCTCGTCGTCCTCCGTGAAGCCGCAGCCGCCGTGCGGCTTGGGACAGTTCTTGTTGGCGAGGAACAGGGCGCCGATGACCTCGTCGCCGTCCCTGATGGGCAGGCCCAGGAAGTCGGACATCTCCGGGTGGGCGGACGGCCAGCCCTCGAAGCGGGGGTCCTTGCGGACGTCGGCGAGGCGCTCGGGCCTGGCCTCGTGCAGCATCGCCGCGAGGATGCCGTGCTGGCGGGGCAGCGGGCCGATGGCCTTCCACTGCTGGTCGCTGACGCCGTCGACGACGAACTGTGCGAAGCCCCCGTGGTCGTCGGGGACGCCGAGGGCGGCGTACTGCGCGTCCAGCAGTTCGCGGGCGGAGGCGACGATCGTCTTGAGGACGTCGCGCACCTCCAGGTGCCTGCTCATGGCCAGCAGCGCGGAGCTCACCGCGGCGAGGCCGGACCGGGGGCCTTGACTCATGTCCTCACGGTACCGGCGGGGTGTGACAGCGCGGATCGGACCTGTGACGGCCCCGGGTGGGGCGGGAGACCTAGGCCTGAGGTCCCGGGTACTGCGGTCCAGGGCGAAGGGACCGGGTGCTCGGGTGTACGACGAAGGGCCCCTCTCGGCCCGGTCCCGCGTCCGAGGCGGGGGCGGGGGGCCGGTTCCTACGTTGGGGGCACCGCCGAGCCGGGCGGTCGGACGAGGGGACGGTTGTCATGCCGGTAGCGATCATCACGGGGGCCTCGAAGGGGCTGGGGCGGGCGCTGGCCGAGGCGCTGGCCGCGCGGGGCTGGGATCTGGTGCTGGACGCCAGAACGGCGGAGGTGCTGAAGGAGACGGCTGCTGCCGTGGCGGTGCACGGGACCCGGGTCGAGGCCTGTGCGGGGGACGTCACCGATCCCGCGCACCGGGTCGAGCTGGTCGCGGCGGCCTGGCAGCTCGGCGGCTGCGACCTGGTGGTGAACAACGCGAGCGCGCTGGGCGCCGAGCCGCTGGTGCGGCTGGCGGAGCTGCCCCTGGACGGGCTGCGGCGGGCGCTGGAGGTGAACGTCGTGGCGGCGCTGGGGCTGGTCCAGGAGGCGCTGCCGCTGCTGCACGCCGCGCCGGCGGGCGCGGTGATCACCGTCAGCTCGGACGCGGCCGCCGAGGCGTACGAGACATGGGGCGGCTACGGGGCGTCCAAGGCGGCCCTGGACCATCTCGCGGCGGTGCTGGGCGAGGAGGAGCCGTCGCTGCGGGTGTGGGCGGTGGACCCCGGGGACATGGCCACGGACCTGTACGCGGCGGCGGTGCCGGACGACGACGGCCCTCGGCCGGATCCGGCCGAGGTGGCGCCGGCCTTCCTGCGGCTGCTGGACGAGCGTCCGGCGAGCGGGCGCTACGGGGCGCCCGCCCTGCTGGAGGGACGGCGATGACGCTGGCCGTGCAGGTGCCCCGGGAGCTGTCGGCGCGGGTGCCGGCCGAGCAGCGCGGGCCGGGGCGGGACCGCGACGATGTCCGGCTGCTGGTGTCGCGGGGGACGGATGTGGCGCATCACGCGTTCCGGGAGCTGCCGTGTCTGTTGCGGGCCGGGGACCTGCTGGTCGTGAACACCTCGGGGACGCTGGCGGCGGCCGTGGACGGGCGGATCGGGCACGCACGCGTGGTGGTGCACTTCTCCACGCGCGGGGACGACGGACGGTGGGCCGTCGAGCTGCGGGACCCGGACGGGAAGGGCACCACACGCGTGCGTGCGGGCGGCCCGGCGGGGGCGCGGGTGCGGCTGCCCGGAGGCGTGCGGCTGGTCCTGGAGGAGCCGCTGAGCCCGGGGAGCGGGCGGCTGTGGTGGGCGCGGGTGTCGCCCGGCGGAGCGGGCGGCGGCGGAGCGGGCGGCGGCGGAGCGGGCGGCGGCGGCGGAGCGGGCGGCGGCGGAGCGGTGCCGGGGCTGCTGCGGGAGCACGGGCGGCCCATTCGCTACTCCTATACGGAGCGGGATCAGCCGCTCTCCGTGTATCAGACGGTGTTCGCGCTGCCGTCGGCCGACGGGGCGGGCAGCGCGGAGATGCCGAGTGCGGCGCGGCCCTTCACCGCGGGGCTGGTGGCGGAGCTGGTGAGCCGGGGGGTGCAGTTCGCGCCGATCACGCTGCACACCGGGGTCGCCTCGGCGGAGGCGCACGAGCCGCCGTATCCGGAGCGGTTCGCGGTGCCGGAGGCGTCGGCGCGGCTGATCAACGCGGTGCGGGCCGGGGACGGGCGGGTGGTGGCGGTCGGGACCACGGCCGTGCGGGCGGTGGAGTCCGCGGCCGGGGCGGACGGGGTCGTACGCGCGCGTGCGGGGTGGACGGATCTCGTCGTCACTCCCGCGCGCGGGGTGCGGGTGGTGGACGGGCTGCTGACCGGGCTGCACGAGCCGGAGGCCTCGCATCTGCTGATGCTGGAGGCGGTGGCGGGGCGGGCGGCGATCGACCGGGGCTACGGCGAGGCGTTGCGCGGGCGCTATCTGTGGCACGAGTTCGGCGATGTGCACCTCATCCTCCCGGCGGAGGGCGACGACCGACGCCGACAGCCCTCGCCGGGCACTGACGCAGAGCATTGCTTTGGCAACTAGCGGTGAGAACGGGTGGGACCCCATGTGAGCCCGCGCATAGGGCGCACATCACGTACTAGGGGCAATAGGAGATAAAGGGGACCCGTATGAACGGGACAGATGGTTCTATCTGTCCCGTTTTGCCCTTCCCTGATCCACTATCGGGGATCGTACGTCACACCTTTGCCTGGGCATTTTGCGGCCGCTAAGAATTGCTCTCGTCGCTCAGCGCCGTGGGGTTCCCCCCGCGGCGTTCCTGCCGAAAGCACCCGCTGTCCGCCGTCGGACGAAGTGAGCGACCTCCGCGCTATTCGAAGAGGTCCTTCCGCCATGCCCAAGAACACTCACAAGATCGCGATCGCCGCTGCTGCCACCCTCGGCACCGCAGCCCTCGCCTTCTCCGTGGTGCCGGCCGACGCGCAGACGACCACCACCGACGCCGCCTCCTCGGCCCGGGTCGCCTACAGCTCCAAGCCGGTGCAGGACGTCAAGGCCAGCGTCACCGACCAGCTGGCCGGGGCGAGCGTGAAGGTCGACGCCATCGAGGCCAAGAAGAAGGCCGCAGCGGACGCCGCCGCGAAGAAGAAGGCCGCCGCGGCGAAGACCGCCGCCGAGAAGGCCGCCGCTGCGAAGAAGAAGGCTGCCGCCGAGGCCGCCGCCGAGAAGAAGGCCGCGGCCGCGCGCAAGGCGAAGGAGGCCGCGAGCCGGTCCGCCAAGCGCGCCGTGGTCAAGCAGGTCGCCGCCAAGAGCTACGCCAACAACCTCGACGGCTGGATCAAGGAGTCCCTGGACATCATGAAGTCCAAGGGCATCCCGGGCAGCTACCACGGCCTGCACAAGAACATCATGCGCGAGTCCTCGGGCAACCCGAACGCGATCAACGACTGGGACATCAACGCCATCAACGGCATCCCGTCCAAGGGCCTGCTGCAGGTGATCCCGCCCACGTTCGCGGCCTACCACGTCTCCGGCACGTCCTGGAACATCTACGACCCGGTAGCCAACATCACGGCCGCCGCGAACTACGCCGCCGACAAGTACGGCACGATCGACAACGTCAACAGCGCGTACTGAGCAGCTGTCGCACACGCCGGAGGGCGGCACCCCACGTCAGGGGTGCCGCCCTCCGGCGTCGTACGGCCGTCGCCGCCCGATCGGTGCGCGTGACTACTTGCGCATGACCTCGGGCTCGTGGCGGCGCAGGAAGCGGGCCACGAAGAAGCCGCAGACCACGCCGATCGCGATCAGGGCGACCATGTCCAGGCCCCAGGCGCCGACGGTGTGCTCCCACAGCGGGTCCGTCTCGCCGCCGTCCTTGGGCGGGCTGATCTTGTTGAAGTCCAGCGTGGCGCCGGCCGCCGCGACCGCCCAGCGCGAGGGCATCAGATACGAGAACTCGTTGACCCCGACCGCGCCGTTCAGGGTGAACAGGCAGCCGGTGAACACGACCTGGATGATCGCGAACATGACCAGCAGCGGCATGGTCTTCTCGGCCGTCTTCACCAGCGAGGAGATGACCAGGCCGAACATCATCGAGGTGAAGCCGAGCGCCATGACCGGCACGCACAGCTCCACCAGCGTGGCGCTGCCGAAGACCAGGCCCTCCGTGGGGATCTCCCGGCTGGAGAAGCCGATGACGCCGACCAGCAGCCCCTGGAACACCGTGACCAGACCGAGCACGAACACCTTGGACATCAGATACGCCGAGCGCGACAGGCCGGTGGCCCGCTCCCGCTCGTAGATGACCCGTTCCTTGATCAGTTCACGGACGGAGTTCGCCGCGCCCGCGAAGCAGGCGCCGACCGCGAGGATCAGCAGAACGGTGGTGGCGGTGCCGTTGGGGATGATCCGGCCGCTCTTCGGGTTGACCGGGTTGGGCAGCAGGCTGTTCCCGGAGTCGATCAGCAGACTGACCGCGCCGAGGACCACCGGCAGGATCACCGTGAGAGCGAGGAAGCCCTTGTCGGACGCGATCACCGACACATAGCGGCGCACCAACGTGATGAACTGGGACATCCAGCCCTGCGGCTTCGGTGGCCTCATCGCCTGCATCGGCGGCATCTGTACGGACTGCGGCGCGATGGCGTCGATGTCCGCGGCGTACATCTGGTAGTGCTGCGAGCCCTTCCAGCGGCCCGCCCAGTCGTAGTCGCGGTAGTTCTCGAAGGCGGAGAAGACATCGGCCCAGGTGTCGTAGCCGAAGAAGTTCAGCGCCTCCTCGGGCGGGCCGAAGTAGGCGACGCTGCCGCCGGGCGCCATCACGAGCAGCTTGTCGCAGATCGCGAGCTCGGCCACGGAGTGGGTGACGACCAGGACCGTGCGGCCGTCGTCGGCGAGGCCGCGCAGCAGCTGCATGACATCGCGGTCCATGCCCGGGTCGAGGCCGGAGGTCGGCTCGTCCAGGAAGATCAGCGACGGCTTGGTGAGCAGCTCCAGAGCCACCGAGACGCGCTTGCGCTGGCCGCCGGAGAGCGAAGTGACCTTCTTCTCCTTGTGGATGTCCAGCTTCAGCTCGCGCAGCACCTCGTCGATGCGGGCGTCGCGCTCGGCCGCCGTGGTGTCGGCGGGGAAGCGGAGCTTGGCCGCGTACTTCAGGGCCTTCTTGACGGTCAGTTCCTTGTGCAGGATGTCGTCCTGCGGGACCAGGCCGATGCGCTGGCGCAGTTCGGCGAACTGCTTGTAGAGGTTCCGGTTGTCGTAGAGGACATCGCCCTGGTTGGCGGGCCGGTACCCCGTCAGCGCCTTGAGCAGGGTCGACTTGCCGGAACCCGACGGTCCGATGACCGCGATCAGCGACTTCTCCGGGACGCCGAACGAGACGTCCTTCAGGATCTGCTTGCCGCCGTCGACCTCGACGGTCAGATGGCGGGCCGAGAAGGAGACCTCACCGGTGTCGACGAACTCCTCGAGCCGGTCGGCGACGATCCGGAACGTCGAGTGGCCGACGCCGACGATGTCGGTCGGGCCCAGCTGGACCGAGCCGCCCTTGGGGATCGGCTGGCCGTTGACGTAGGTGCCGTTGTGCGAGCCGAGGTCGCGGATCTCCATACGGCCGTCGGGCGTCGAGTGGAACTCGGCGTGATGGCGCGAGACCTGCAGGTCGGAGACGACCAGCTCGTTCTCCAGGGCACGGCCGATGCGCATCACACGGCCGAGGGAGAACTGGTGGAACGTGGTGGGGCTGCGGTCGCCGTAGACCGGCGGCGCCCCCGCGCCGACGCCGGGGCCCTGCTGCTGCGGGATCGACGGCGGCTGCTGCCCCTGCTGCGGCTGCTGCCAGCCGGCCTGCGGGGCCTGTTGCGCCTGCGGGGCCTGTTGGGCCCAGCCCGGGTTCGCCGCCTGCGCCGCATACGGCTGCTGGGGCTGCGCGGCGGGCGCCTGCGCTCCCGACAGGTTCAGCCGCGGTCCGTCGGTCGCGTTGCCCAGGTGCAGCGCCGAGCCGGGGCCGATCTCCAGTTGATGGATCCGCTGCCCCTGCGCGAACGTGCCGTTGGTGCTGCCGTGGTCCTCGATGACCCAACTGCGGCCGTTGAAGCTGACCGTGGCGTGGCGCCAGGAGACCCTGGCGTCGTCGAGGACGATGTCCCCCTGCGGATCACGTCCGAGGGTGTATGGCCTGGACGGATCGAGCGTCCAGGTGCGTCCGTTCAATTCCAGTACGAGTTCCGGCACTCCAGCCCCACTGAGTTGTCCCCCGAATAGCCCCATCAACGGGGAGTCTAGGGATGTCGAACATCGGGGGGAACTATTTCAGTAGCGGCCCCCTGACCGAAAGTCGGGCCTTGTGAAGAGCGTGCGCGAGCGTATCGGCCGTTCCCGTTGACGGGGTTGAAACCCGGCCGGAGAGTGGTAAACGCACGCGAGGGGGACGGAAGCGGCGATCTTCGCCGCTGCGCGCCGCGGATCGGGGGGTCTGCATGAGTGCCGGCACAGGTGTCGAAGGCAGTGGAAGCGTGGCGCGCGGTGGGGGCGTGCCGTGGACGGACGTACTCCTGGGCGCAATCGCCGCGGTGAGCTGGGCGTTGATCGGAATGGCGGGGACGGCCGCACTCGGGCTGCATCTGCTGGGAGCGGACTCGGTGGGCTCGTTGGGCCCGATGACGGCGGCGGCGGTGGCACTGGGGGCCGGCGGCTCGGTGACTCCGTCCGGCGACGTTTCCGCGTTCGGGCTGACGGGCGCGGAGGCGAACACGGCCATCGAGATCACGCCATTGGGGGTGAGCCTGGTGGGTGCGCTGCTGCTGTCGTGGCTCTTCCTGCGGTCCCTGCGCACGGCGGGAGTTGTGATCGCCCCGGCCGAACTCGTCGCGCGCGTCGGCGCGGTGGTCGCGCTGTTCGTGGCGATGCTCGGCGGACTGGCCTGGGCGGGGCACGACGTCATCACGCTCGACGGGGGCTCGCTGGGCCTGGACGACCTGCCCGGGGGCGGCGGGGGCGGGGGCGGGGGCGGCGGCCTGGAGATCCCCGGGCTCGGCGACGTCGGGGACATCGGGGGGCTGCTGCCCGACCGGCTCGGCGACCTGGTCGGCGCGAAGGCGGCGGTCGGCTTCACCGTCGACACGGCGCCCACACTGCTCGGCGGCCTCGGCTGGTCGCTCGGCATCCTGCTGATCGCCCTGCTGGCCTCGCGCCGCACGCCGCTGCCGCGCGGCTGGGAGGCGGTGCACCGCGTGGTGCGGCCGGCCGTGTCCGCCGTCGTCACCGTGCTGCTGGTGGCCGTGGCGGCCGGGTTCGCCGCGGGGGCCTACGCGGCGATCGGCGACGACCACCCCAAGCGGATCGCGGGCGCCGCGCTGCTCGGCGCGCCGAACGGGGTCTGGCTGGGCATCCCGATCGGTCTGTTCGTCCCGTGGGACGGTCGGGCGACCGGCGCACTGACGAGCTTCCTCCCGGACCCGCTGGACGACCTGCTCGGCGCCGGCACCGAACAGCCGGTGACGCTGGGCCGCCTGGCCGAGCTGGACGGACGGGTGTGGCTGCTGGGAGTGGCGGCGGCACTGATGATGCTGCTGGCGGGGGTCATGGCGGCCGTACGGACGCCGGTGGGGACGATGGGGTCGGCGGGACGCGGGACGGCTGGGGGGACCGAGGGGATCGAGGGGACTGCGCGGGGTGGGCCGGGCGGGGGGCCTGGAGGGACTGGGTGGACTGCGGGGGCCGGGGGGGTCGCCGGGCCCGGCGGGGCGGCGGCGCCTGCGGGGACCACGGCAGGGGCGGGACGACGTGCGGGTGCAGGGACCACCGCAGGGGCGGAACGAAGTGCGGGTGCAGGGGGCGGAGCTGGACCCTCCGGAGTGGATGAGGCTGTCGGTGCAGGAGGCGCAGGTGGGCGCGGGGCCTGGGTCGCCGGGTTCGTGGGGCGGTGTGCCGTGCGGCTGGGGGTGGCGACCGCCCTGGCGTTGCCGTTGATCGCCTGGCTGACGGAGGTGTCCGTGGACGCCTCGCTGTCCGTGCTGGGCTTCGATGCGTTCGGTGCCGGGATCGAGTTGCGGGGACGGCTCGGCATGGCGTTGCTGCTGGGCGCCGTGTGGGGTGCGGGGGCCGGGGCCGCCGGTGCCCTGCTGGCCTGTGCCACGGGAGCCGCCGGAGGGCGGGCGGCGCCACTGGCACGGGGTGACGTGGGAGACGCGGGAGGCACGGCGGTCGGCGCCTCCGGTGGGGGCGCTCGGCCTTCGGGGGACTCGGGTGAGCGGACCGGGCCGTATGCGCCGAGTGCCTCGTACCGGCCGCCGAATCCAGCGACCAATCCGTACCTGCGCCTCCCGGAGGGGCTGCTGGACGCGGAGGACGCACGGCCCGGGCCGCCGCCGGCCGGGCGGGCCGGGCCGTCGAGGTCGTACGAGAGCTCCCGGCGGGACGATCCCCCGGCGACGGGCGGGCGGCCGCCCGGCGTGCCGCCCGGACCGGACGACGTCTACGGCGCCCCGACCGTGGTCCGGCCGATCGGACCGCCTCCCCGCTCGCCGCGGCGGCCCGCGGGTCCACGCCCCGGCCCGCGCCCCGGTGAGCGACCGCCGTCGGGCCCGGAGGAGGGCCCGCCGCCTCCGCCACCGACTCCCCCACCCGCGCCGAGGACGCCGAGGGGACCGAAGGGATCACGGTGAGGGCCGACCCGAGGCGGCCCGAGCCCGGGCCCGGGCTCGTCGGCGGCCCAGCCCGAGGAGGGCCCGCGGCGGCCGGCAGTTCCTCTCCCCCCGCCCGAGGAGAAGGGGGCCGTGGCCGTCGCCACCCGCCGGGCATTCCCCTCGCCGAGGAGACCGAGAGGACGAAGGAATCGTGGTGAGCGGGCCGGGCCCAGCCGGGCGGGGACAGGGCCGTGAGGGCCCGTGGCCGTCTGTTGAGGTCCGCGTCACCTCTCTGACATCGAGTGTTCCCTGTCCGTCAGGCGGCCCCGAGCGGCGATCGGCACTGGGTGCCGGATACGGTGGATACACCATGAGCGCTTTGCAGACTTCGTCCTCCGACGTCCCTACTCTCCTAGTCAAGATTTTCGGCAAGGACAGGCCGGGCATCACGGCCGGCCTCTTCGACACCCTCGCCGCCTACTCCGTCGACGTGGTCGACATCGAGCAGGTCGTCACCCGAGGCCGGATGGTGCTGTGCGCGCTCGTGACCGAGCCGCCGGCCGGCCTCGAGGGGGAACTGCGGTCGACGGTCCACAACTGGGCCGAGTCGATGAAGATGGAGGCGGAGATCATCTCCGGCATCGGCGACAACCGGCCACGTGGGCTCGGACGGTCGCTGGTCACCGTGCTGGGGCATCCGCTCACCGCCGAGGCCACGGCATCGATCGCCGCGAAGATCACGAAGGCCGGCGGCAACATCGACCGTATCTTCCGGCTCGCCAAGTATCCCGTCACCGCCGTCGAGTTCGCCGTCTCCGGTGTGGAGGCCGCGCCCCTGCGCACCGCCCTGGTCACGGCCGCGGCGGCGCTCGGCGTGGACATCGCCGTGGTGGACGCGGGCCTCTACCGGCGGGCCCAGCGGCTCGTCGTGATGGACGTCGACTCCACCCTCATCCAGGACGAGGTGATCGAGCTCTTCGCCGCGCACGCGGGCTGCGAGGACAAGGTCGCCGAGGTGACGGCGGCCGCGATGCGCGGTGAGCTGGACTTCGAGCAGTCGCTGCACGCGCGCGTGGCGCTGCTGGAGGGGCTGGACGCCTCGGTCGTGGACAAGGTGCGTACCGAGGTGCGGCTGACTCCGGGGGCGCGCACCCTGATCCGGACGCTGAAGCGGCTCGGATACCAGGTGGGCGTCGTCTCCGGCGGTTTCACCCAGGTCACCGACGATCTTCAGGACCGGCTCGGGCTGGACTTCGCCCAGGCCAACACGCTGGAGATCGTCGACGGCAAGCTGACCGGCCGGGTCACCGGCGAGATCGTGGACCGGGCGGGCAAGGCACGGCTGCTGCGCCGGTTCGCCGCCGAGGCGGGTGTACCGCTCTCGCAGACCGTGGCGATCGGTGACGGCGCAAACGACCTGGACATGCTCAACGCGGCGGGGCTCGGGGTCGCCTTCAACGCGAAGCCGGTGGTGCGGCAGGCGGCGCACACGGCGGTGAACGTGCCGTTCCTGGACACCGTCCTGTACCTGCTGGGCATCACCCGCGAAGAGGTCGAGGCGGCGGAGACGCACGACGAGCAGTAGCCTCCGCTCGGAAGCCTCCGCTCGGACGGACTGCGAGGGCCCGGCACCGCAGCGGCGCCGGGCCCTCGTGTGTGCCGGGTGGGTTACTCGGAGGGGGCCCAGTAGTCGAGCAGGGTGGCCGCGCCCGGTTCCAGGGACTTCCAGGAGCCGTCGAAGGAGACGACGACGAAGGCGGCGGCCGGGAAGCCCCGGCGCTGCATGCGCTCCCCCGCGTCGCCCTCGGCCTGGCCGGAGACGATGTCGGCGAGACCCTGGATGCCCGGGTTGTGTCCGATCAGGACGAGGTTGTGCACGTCGTCGGCCGTCTCGTTGAGCAAAGCGATCAGCTCGCCCGGTGAGGCCTCGTAGATCCGCTCCTCGTAGACGGTTTTCGGCCGCTGCGGGAACTCCTGGACGGCGAGCTTCCACGTCTCCCGGGTGCGGACCGCGGTGGAGCACAGGGCCAGGTCGATGGGGATGCCGGTGTCGGTCAGCCTGCGTCCGGCGACGGCGGCGTCCTTACGGCCCCGCTCAGCGAGCGGACGCTCGTGGTCGGTCACCTGAGGCCAGTCGGCTTTCGCATGGCGGAAGAGGACGATCCTGCGGGGTTCTGCGACGCTCATGAGTCCCAGCTTCGCATGAAACAGGCCATGGGGCGCAGGGAGTTGACATGCGGTTTCACCCGCGGTTCTAGCGTGCTATCAGCTGCTGTACGCGCTCGACGAGGTGGGTGATCGCCGGGTCGCCGGCGGCCGCCTGGGCGTCGGCGGGGTTCAGGAGCAGCACGAGGAGGGTGATGAAGCCGAGCGTCGGGAGGGCGAGGGCCCACCAGGGCAGCCGGATGTCGACGCCGCCCGGGGTGGCCGGGTGGGGCCGGGTGTGCGTAGGGGCCGACATGGTGCCTCCGCTGTCTTCGAGTGGTCCGTGTTCGGTGGACCGTGGCGCGTGATCCGCGTCGCGCGGTCACCCTTCGAAGTTACGGAACCGGCGGCCCTCAACCCATCCGGTGCTCCACCCACTTGACCCTGACCCTGGCCCCCTAGGGGACAGGGGGGTTAACCCCACCCCGCCCCTGGAGCCGGGTCGGACCGGACCGGGTCGGACCGGACCGGGTCGGACCGTCAGGGGGAGGCGATGGTCGCGATGACGGCGATGATCACGAAGATGGCGAAGAACGAGCCGAAGACGAGCAGCATCTTCTTCTGGCCGTTCTGCGGGTTCGGGTCGAGCACTGGCATACGGCAAGTCTCGCACCCCGCGTCCGCGACGGTTCCCCCGGGGTCAACGGCGTCACGGAGGTCGGCCGTGTACCGGGGCCGGCCGTGTACCGGGGTCGGCCGTGTACCGGGGCCGGCGGTGTCATCGGGTTCGGCGGGCGGCCTCCTCCTCCACCGTGCGGTCGCGGCCGGCCAGGACGCCCACGACCGTCTGCGGGACCAGCAGCGCCGCCATCAGCGCGAGGGGCAGGCCCCAGCCGCCGCTGTGCTGGTAGAGCACCCCCACCAGGAGCGGGCCGGGGATGGAGATCAGGTAGCCGGTGCTCTGCGCGAAGGCCGACAGCTGGGCCACGCCCACACCGGTCCTGGCTCGCATCCCGACCATCGTGAGGGCGAGCGGAAAGGCGCAGTTGGCGACGCCGAGCAGCAGGGCCCAGGCCCAGGCGCCGCCGGCGGGCGCGAGGTACAGGCCGGCGTAGCCGACGAGGCCGCAGCCGCCGAGCGCGAGCACGATGGGGCCCTGCTGCGGCAGCCGGGTGGCGACGCGCGGTATGACGAAGGCGAGGGGGACGCCCATCGCCATCGTCACCGCGAGGAGCAGTCCGGCCGTGCTCGCGGGCACTCCGGCGTCCCGGAAGATCTGCGGCATCCAGCCCATGGTGATGTAGGCGGCGGTGGCCTGGAGACCGAAGAAGACGGCGAGCGCCCAGGCGGTACGGCTGCGGGTGATGCGCAGCGGGGCGGACGGCCGCGGCACGTACGCGTGGGCCTGTGCTGCGGACGGCCGTCCCCCACGCGCGTGGTTCTGCGCGGCGGATCGCGGCCCTCCCGCGCGCGTCGCGGACTCCTCCCCCGCCTGCGGCCGCTCCTGCTCGGCAGGCTTCCCCGGCCGCCTCTCAGGCCGCTCGTCCGCCGTCCTCGCACGGCCCACGCCCGCGCCCGCGCCCGGGTCCGCTCCCGCGCCCGCGCCCCGGTCGCGTGCGAGCAGCAGCCACGGGAGGACGGCCGCCGCCGCCAGGGCCGCCCACACCGCAAGGCCGGTTCGCCAATTGCCGCCCAGGGTCTCGGTCATGGGCACGGTGATCGCGGCGGCGGTGGCGGTGCCGAGGGCGAGGGCCATCGAGTACAGGCCGGTCATGGAGCCGACCCGGTCCGGGAAGTGGCGCTTGACGATGACCGGCATCAGGACGTTGCTGACGGCGATGCCCATGAGGGCGAGCGCGCTCGCGGCGAGGAAGCCGGCCGTGCCCGCGACGTAGGGGCGGACGAGCAGTCCCGCGGCGATCGCGCCCATGCCCGCGCAGACCACCGCGCCCGGCCCGAACCGGCGGGCGAGCCGAGGGGCCATGACGCCGAAGACGGCGAAGCAGAGCGGGGGCACGGAGGTGAGCAGCCCGGCCGCGCTGCCGCTCATGCCGAGCCCGTCGCGGACCTCTTCGAGAAGGGCGCCGAGGCTGGTGATGGCGGGCCTGAGGTTGAGGGCGGCCAGCACGATGCCGACCACGAGCAGCCGTCTCGTCCACGCGTGTGTGACCGCTCGCGGGGGCTCGTCCTCGCCCGGGGTGCGGAGGGGCGGTGATGTGGTCGTCGTCCGGGTCTGCTCGCTCACCATGCCGCCCATCATAGAATCATGGGATGATTGGTTGTCCATGTCCGGGTGCGGATCCGGCGCCCCGTCCGTGCGAAGGTGTGCCATGCCCCTGAGCCATCCCCGTCGCTCGGCGTTGTCCGAGCAGGTCATCGCCGAGCTGCGTACCCAGATCACCTCGGGCGAGTGGCCGGTCGGCTCGCGGATCCCCACGGAGCCCGAGCTGGTCGAGCAGTTGGGCGTCGCGCGCAACACGGTCCGCGAGGCCGTCCGCGCGCTCGCGCACAACGGGCTGCTGGACATCCGGCAGGGCTCGGGCACCTACGTCGTGGCGACCAGCGAGCTGGCGGGCGTGATGCACCGCCGCTTCGCCGACGCCGACCCCGGACACATCGCGGAACTGCGCGCCACGCTGGAGTCGAGCGCGGCGAAGCTGGCGGCCGGGCGGCGGACGGAGAAGGACCTCAAGCAGCTGGACGCGCTCCTGCTGCGGCGCGAGGAGGCGTGGGAGTCGGGCGACACGGAGACGTTCGTGGCGGCGGACGCGACGTTCCACCTGGCGGTGGTGGCGGCCTCCCACAACGACGTCATGACGGCGATGTACGCGGATCTCGGCGAGGTGCTGCGGGACTGGCTGCGCGAGGACGTCGGCGCGGAGCTGACGCCGGAGACGTACATGGACCACTCGCGGCTGGTGGACGCGATCCGCGCGGGCGACGCGGCGACGGCCGCCGCGGAGGCGGCCGGCTACCCGTTGCTGTGCCGGCCCGGACGGTTCACACCTTCTGGTGACTGACCCAGGCCGAGCGGACCTCCTTCCAGCAGCGGCCGGTGAGCCGTACGGTCTGGGCGGGGCCCGCGTCGGCCGGGGTGCCGTCGGTGTCGAGGTCCCACCAGCGGTCGCACTCGATGTGCAGACGGACCCGGTCGATGTCGACGTACGGGTTGTGGCAGTAGGCGACGACGCGGGAGCCCTCGATGCCGGTGCGGCACTCCGCGCCGAACGGATCGGGGTGCTCGGAGTGCCCCACGCGCGTGTGGGGAAGCGCCTCGTACGCCGGGCAGAGGACGAGGGCGACGGCAGCGGTCACTGGGACGAGGCTACGGAACAGGCGCACAAGGGAACCTCCTCGGCAGAGCTGGGGAGGGAAGCGCGTGGTGAACGCGTACTTCAGCGTGCCTGGTGGGAGCCGTCCACCGCCCGGCCAGATAGGCCGAACGAGTGATGGGTGAGGGCCCGCGTCCGACCGGACGCGGGCCCTCACCCGACACTCAGTGCCTCAGCGGCGGCGTCACGCTCCGATGGCGTGCAGACCGCCGTCCACGTGGATGATCTCGCCCGTGGTCTTCGGGAACCAGTCGCTCAGCAGGGCGACGACACCGCGGCCGGCCGGCTCGGGGTCCTTGAGGTCCCACTCCAGCGGGGAACGCTCGTCCCAGACGGCGGCCAGGTCGCCGAAGCCCGGGATGGACTTGGCGGCCATGGAACCGATCGGGCCCGCCGAGATGAGGTTGCAGCGGATGTTCTGCTTGCCCAGGTCGCGCGCCATGTAGCGGCTCGTGGCCTCCAGGGCGGCCTTGGCGGGGCCCATCCAGTCGTACTGCGGCCACGCGTACTGCGCGTCGAAGGTGAGGCCGACGACCGAGCCGCCGTTCTGCATCAGCGGGAGGCAGGCCATGGTGAGCGACTTCAGGGAGTACGCCGAGACGTGCATGGCCGTGGCGACCGACTCGAAGGGCGTGTTGAGGAAGTTGCCGCCGAGCGCGTCCTGCGGCGCGAAGCCGATGGAGTGCACGACGCCGTCGAGACCGCCGAGCTCCTCGCCGACGATGTCGGCCAGCCGGCCGAGGTGCTCGTCGTTGGTGACGTCGAGCTCGATGACCTTGGTGGGCTTGGGCAGCTTCTTGGCGATGCGCTCGGTCAGCGTGGGCCGCGGGAACGCGGTCAGGATGATCTCGGCGCCCTGCTCCTGGGCCAGCTTGGCGGTGTGGAAGGCGATGGAGGACTCCATCAGCACACCGGTGATCAGGACGCGCTTGCCCTCGAGAATTCCGCTCATGGTGATCAGTGACCCATTCCCAGTCCGCCGTCAACGGGAATGACGGCTCCAGTGATGTACGAGGCGTCGTCCGAGGCGAGGAACCGCACCGCCGCGGCGACCTCCTCGGGCTGCGCGTAACGACCGAGCGGCACCTGCTTCACGATGCCCTCGCGCTGCTCGTCGGTGAGCACCTTGGTCATGTCGGTGTCCACGAAGCCGGGCGCGACGACGTTGAAGGTGATGTTGCGCGAGCCGAGCTCACGGGCGAGGGAGCGCGCGAAGCCGACCAGACCGGCCTTCGAGGCGGCGTAGTTCGCCTGGCCGGGGCCGCCGAACAGGCCGACGACCGAGGAGATCAGGACGACGCGGCCCTTCCTGGCGCGCAGCATGCCGCGGTTGGCGCGCTTGACCACCCGGAAGGTGCCGGTGAGGTTGGTGTCGATGACCGAGGTGAAGTCCTCCTCGGACATCCGCATCAGCAGCTGGTCCTTGGTGATGCCGGCGTTGGCGATCAGGACCTCGACCGTGCCGTGCTCGGCCTCGATCTCCTTGTAGGCCTGCTCCACCTGCTCGGCGTCGGTGATGTCGCACTTGACCGCCAGGCAGCCCAGCTCCGTCAGGGCGGCCGGCGGCTCACCCGAGCGGTATGTGATCGCGACCTTGTCGCCGGCGTCGACGAACGCGCGGGCGATGGCGAGGCCGATGCCCCGGTTTCCTCCGGTGACGAGAACCGAGCGGCTCAACGGATCACCCTTTCGGTAGGGATCTGAAACACCCGCCCGAGCACTGGATGGCAGGCGGCTTCCCTCGAAACCTATCGGTCCGATTCAGGTCACGGACATTCGGGCACCGACAGTGGCTCCCGGGAGTGTCTGTGGGGTCCCTACAGAAAGTTTGCGGACGCGGGGCGGAAAGGTGTGGTCCGGGGGCCGCCGGGCGCGACATGATCGGTGCCTTCACACGCGACGACACCAGGGAGAGACGTAGGTGCCCCACAGCATCGATGAAAGTTTCACGGCCCTACCCCTACGCGCCCTCGCCGACGCCGCTCTCGCACGCGCGCGTGCGCTCGGGGCGGATCATGCGGACTTCCGGTTCGAGCGGGTGCGCAGCGCGTCCTGGCGACTGCGGGACGCCAAGCCCTCCGGGTCGTCCGACACGACGGATCTCGGGTACGCGGTACGGGTGGTGCACGGCGGCACATGGGGGTTCGCGTCCGGCGTGGATCTGACGATGGACGCCGCGGCCAAGGTCGCCTCGCAGGCCGTGGCGATGGCCAAGCTCTCCGCGCAGGTCATCAAGGCGGCCGGCTCGGACGAGAGGGTGGAGCTGGCCGATGAGCCGGTGCACGCCGAGCAGACGTGGGTCTCGTCGTACGAGATCGACCCGTTCACCGTGCCCGACGCGGACAAGGCGGCGCTGCTCGCGGACTGGAGCGCCCGGCTGCTGGCGGCCAACGGGATCAACCATGTGGACGCCTCGCTGCTCACCGTCCACGAGAACAAGTTCTATGCCGACACGGCCGGGACGGTGACCACCCAGCAGCGGGTGCGGCTGCACCCGACGCTCAACGCGGTGTCGGTCGACGAGTCCAGCGGCGAGTTCGACTCGATGCGCACGATCGCGCCGCCCGTCGGGCGCGGCTGGGAGTACCTCACCGGCACCGGGTGGGACTGGGACGACGAACTCGACCGGATCCCGGAGCTGCTCGCCGAGAAGATGCGGGCGCCGAGCGTCGAGCCGGGGCTGTACGACCTGGTCGTCGACCCGTCCAACCTGTGGCTGACCATCCACGAGTCCATCGGCCACGCCACCGAGCTGGACCGCGCCCTCGGCTACGAGGCCGCCTACGCCGGCACCTCCTTCGCCACGTTCGACCAGCTCGGCAAGTTGCGCTACGGCTCGGACCTGATGAACGTCACGGGCGACCGCACCGCCGAGCACGGCCTGGCGACCGTCGGCTACGACGACGAGGGCGTCGCGGGCCAGTCCTGGGACCTGGTGAAGGACGGCACGCTCGTCGGCTACCAGCTGGACCGGCGGATCGCGAAGCTGACCGGGTTCGAGCGGTCCAACGGCTGCGCCTTCGCCGACTCCCCCGGTCATGTGCCGGTGCAGCGGATGGCCAACGTGTCGTTGCGGCCGGATCCGGCGGGCATGTCGACCGAGGGGCTCATCGGGAGCGTCGACCGGGGCATCTATGTCGTCGGCGACCGGTCCTGGTCCATCGACATGCAGCGCTACAACTTCCAGTTCACCGGACAGCGCTTCTTCCGGATCGAGAACGGGCGGATCACCGGGCAGTTGCGGGACGTGGCCTACCAGGCGACGACGACCGACTTCTGGGGCTCGATGGCGGCGGTGGGCGGTCCGCAGACGTACGTCCTCGGCGGCGCCTTCAACTGCGGCAAGGCCCAGCCCGGGCAGGTCGCGGCCGTCTCGCACGGCTGCCCGTCGGCCCTGTTCAAGGGCGTCAACATCCTCAACACCACGCAGGAGGCCGGTCGATGAGCGCTCGTACCACCAAGCCGCACGAGGTCGTCGAGCGCGCCCTCGAGCTGTCGCGGGCCGACGGCTGTGTCGTCATCGCCGACGAGCAGTCGACGGCGAACCTGCGCTGGGCCGGCAATGCGCTCACCACCAACGGCGTCACGCGCGGGCGCACGCTCACCGTGATCGCGACGGTCGACGGCAAGGAGGGCACCGCCTCCGGGGTCGTCTCGCGGTCCGCCGTGACTCCGGACGAGCTGGAGCCCCTCGTGCGGGCCGCCGAGGCCGCCGCGCGCGGTGCGGCCCCCGCCGAGGACGCGCAGCCGCTGGTCACGGGCGTGGCGCCGTCCCCCGAGTTCACGGAGGCGCCCGCGGAGACGTCGTCCGCCGTGTTCGCCGACTTCGCGCCCGCTTTGGGCGAGGCGTTCGCACGCGCGCGTGCGGGCGGCCGTGAGCTGTACGGGTTCGCCAACCACGAGCTGGTCTCGACGTACCTGGGCACGTCGACCGGGCTGCGGCTGCGGCACGACCAGCCGAACGGAACGCTGGAGCTCAACGCCAAGTCCCCGGACCGTACGCGCTCGGCGTGGGCGGGGCGCTCGACCCGGGACTTCAAGGACGTCGACCCGGCCTCGCTGGACGCCGAGCTCGCCGTCCGTCTGGGCTGGGCGGAGCGACGGATCGAGCTGCCCGCCGGGCGGTACGAGACGCTGCTGCCGCCGACCGCGGTGGCCGACCTGCTGATCTACCAGATCTGGTCGGCCTCGGGCCGGGACGCGACCGAGGGCCGGACGGTGTTCTCCAAGCCCGGCGGCGGCACCCGGCTCGGCGAGAAGCTGACCGACCTGCCGCTGAGCCTGCGCAGCGACCCGAACGAGCCGGGCCTGGAGTCGGCGCCGTTCGTCATCGCGCACTCCTCCGGCGGCGATCAGTCGGTGTTCGACAACGGGCTGCCGGTGCGGTCCACCGAGTGGATCGGCGAGGGGCAGCTGAAGCAGCTGACGACCACCCGGCACAGCGCCGCGCTGACCGGCCTGCCGGTGGCTCCCGGGACCGACAACCTGATCCTGGACGGCGGCGACGACCGCTCCCTGGAGGAGATGGTCGCGAACACCGGGCGGGGGCTGCTGCTGACCTGCCTGTGGTACATCCGCGAGGTCGATCCGGCGACCCTGCTGCTGACCGGCCTGACCCGGGACGGCGTCTATCTCGTCGAGGACGGCGAGGTCGTCGGCGAGGTGAACAACTTCCGGTTCAACGAGTCGCCGGTCGGCCTGCTGGGGCGGGCGACGGAGGCGGGGCGCACCGAGAAGACGCTGCCCCGGGAGTGGAGCGACTGGTTCACCAGGGCTGCTATGCCCGCGCTGAGGGTGCCGGACTTCAATATGAGCTCTGTCAGTCAGGGCGTATAACCTCGTACTCGATTCACGAGACCACTCAAGGAGACAAGAGAACCGTGACGGACATCGTCGACGAGCTGAAGTGGCGGGGGCTGTGGGCCCTGTCCACCGACGAGGACGCTTTGCGCAAGGCGCTCGCGGACGGTCCCGTCACGTTCTATTGCGGTTTCGACCCGACGGCGGCCAGTCTGCACGTCGGCCACCTGGTGCAGGTCCTCACCATGCGTCGGCTGCAGCAGGCGGGCCTGCGTCCGCTGGCCCTGGTGGGCGGGGCGACCGGCCAGATCGGCGACCCGCGCCCGACGGCGGAGCGGACGCTGAACGACCCGGAGACGGTCGCGAACTGGGTGACGCGGCTGCGGGCGCAGATCGAGCCGTTCCTGTCCTTCGAGGGCGAGAACGCCGCGGTGATGGTGAACAACCTGGACTGGACGGCCGGGCTGTCGGCCATCGAGTTCCTGCGTGACATCGGCAAGCACTTCCGCGTCAACAAGATGCTCACCAAGGACTCCGTCGCCCGGCGTCTGGAGTCCCAGGAGGGCATCAGCTACACGGAGTTCAGCTACCAGCTGCTCCAGGGCATGGACTTCCTGGAGCTGTACCGCAGGTACGGCTGCACGCTGCAGCAGGGCGGCAGCGACCAGTGGGGCAACCTCACGGCGGGCCTCGACCTGATCCACCGGCTGGAGCCGGAGGCCGAGGCGCACTGCCTGGCGACGCCGCTGATGGTGAAGGCGGACGGCACCAAGTTCGGCAAGACCGAGGGCGGCGCCGTCTGGCTCGACCCGGAGATGACGACGCCGTACGCGTTCTACCAGTTCTGGCTGAACGTGGACGACCGGGACATCTCGACGTACATGCGGATCCTGTCCTTCCGGTCCCGTTCGGAACTCGAGGAGCTGGAGCAGCAGACCGAGGAGCGTCCGCAGGCCCGTGCCGCTCAGCGCGCGCTGGCCGAGGAGCTGACGACGCTGGTGCACGGCGCCGACCAGACGGCCGCCGTGATCGCCGCGTCCAAGGCCCTCTTCGGCCAGGGCGAGCTCGGCGACCTCGACGACCGGACGCTGGCCGCGGCCCTCTCCGAGGTGCCGCACGTCCAGGTCACCGAGCTCGGCCTCGTCGTGGACCTGTTCGCCGAGGTCGGCCTGGTGGCGAGCAAGTCCGCCGCGCGGCGGACCGTGAAGGAGGGCGGGGCCTACGTGAACAACGTCAAGGTCACCGCGGAGGACTCCGTCCCGGCGAAGGAGGAGCTCATCCACGGGCGGTGGCTGGTGCTGCGGCGGGGGAAGAAAAACCTGGCGGCGGTCGAGTTCACGGGCTGACCTGCGGAGCGGCCGCGGGGTGACCTCCTGACGGAGGCCGGCCCGCGGCCGAGCCCGTTCTCAGGCCTGTTGCTTCCGCTTGCCCAGCGTCGCCATGTAGACCATGTCGCCGAGGGCGACGATGATGATCGCGGCGACGAGCTGGAAGAAGTGGCGCCACCAGTCGATGCCCGAGGTGGCCTCCACGCCGAAGCCACGGGCGATCGCGTTGCCCACGATCGCGCCCAGCATGCCGAAGATGGTGGTCAGCCAGAGCGGGCTGTGCTGCTTGCCCGGGATGATCGCCTTGGCGATCAGACCCAGCACGAATCCCACGATGATCGCCCACAACCAGCCCATGACTGCCTCCTCGTACGCTCGACGTGAGCATGGCCCTGCTCGACGTGAGCATTGCCCTTGAGTCTCGGTCCGCCCGCCGTACGCCGCACGTCGGGTACGGCCGTACGCGGGACGGCGCAGAGCCTTCGCCCGGACGGGAGACCACCCGGTCTCGAAGGCGGCGCAGGCGCGGCGTAACGTGGACGGTGTCCGGACCCGGATCCCCGATCGGGTGCGGACGACGGAGTGGCCGAGGCGAGGCCGATGCGGGCGGACGGTGGAATGTGATGCGGAAGCAGGGTGGCGGCGGGCACGTCGAGGTGTTCCGGATCACCGGTGCGCGCCAGGGGCTCCAGGACGATGTACGGGGCCGGCAACGGCGGTACATCATCTCCATGTCGATCCGTACGTTGTCGGTGATCCTCGCGGCGACCTTGTGGAACGTGGAACGGCACGTGGCCGTCGTGGCGTTGGTCCTGGGCGTGGTTCTCCCCTATATCTCCGTGGTGATCGCCAACGCGGGGCGGGAGAACGTGCCTTCGCTTCCCTCGACGTTCCTGAAGGCGCCGGTGCGGACCATGATCGCGCCGCCGCGGGCCTTCGACGACGCCGCGGAATCCGTCCCGGGAGGGACGGAAAAGGAAGGCTTCGCGGAATCCGTCCGGGAGGAATCCGTGCCCGGTCAGACCGAGCGGAAGCCATGAACCCGCCCTGAACAGGCTGTGCGCCAAGCTCAGGAAAAGCTCAGATCAATCATGTTGTTCCAGTGCCGTGGGAGCGCTCGGCCGTGACATACTTCGTACGCGCTCCGCATCCCCCGTCGGAGCGACGGACCGACGCCGGGCAGCTCCCCCCGTGGCTGCTCGGCGTCGCCTTTTGTGCGCACACGTGAGACGGTTCTGTGACTGACGAGACCCCCATCTGCTCCGCCAAGGGCTGCCGCGTCGACGCCGTGTGGGTGCTCGCCTGGAACAACCCGAAGATCCACACGCCGGAGCGGCGCAAGACCTGGTTGGCGTGCGAGGAGCACCGGGAGCATCTGTCCCAGTTCCTCGGAGTACGGGGTTTCCTGAAGGACGTCGTCCCGCTGCCGGAGTGGGAGGCGTCTCAGACGCAGGGCTAGCCGCCGATCGCCGACATCGGTCGGTCCGGCTGGAGGAAGCTCGGGTCGTCCAGGCCCGAACCCGCTTTCTTGCCCCACATCGCCAGGCGCCAGATGCGGGCTATCTCCTCGTCGGGTGCGTCGGAGCGCAGGGCCGCTCGCAGGTCGGTCTCCTCGCGGGCGAAGAGGCAGGTGCGGATCTGGCCGTCGGCCGTGAGCCGGGTGCGGTCGCAGGCGGCGCAGAACGGTCGGGTGACGGAGGCGATGACGCCCACGCGGTGGGGGCCGCCGTCCACCAGCCAGCGTTCGGCCGGGGCCGAGCCTCGTTCGTCCCGGCCCTCGGGGGTGAGGTCGAAGCGGGTGCGCAGGGAGGCCAGGATGTCGCCGGCCGTGACCATGCCCTCGCGCTTCCAGCCGTGCTGCGCGTCCAGCGGCATCTGCTCGATGAAGCGCAGCTCGTAGTCGTTCTCCACGGCCCAGGCCAGGAGGTCCGGGGCTTCGTCCTCGTTCAGGCCCGGCATCAGGACGGAGTTGACCTTCACCGGGATGAGGCCGGCTTCACGGGCGGCTTCGAGGCCTTCGAGGACGTCCTTGTGGCGGTCGCGGCGGGTGAGCCTCTTGAAGACGTCCGGGCGCAGGGTGTCGAGGGAGACGTTGACCCGGTCCAGGCCCGCCGCCTGCAGGGCGGCGGCGGTGCGGCGCAGGCCGATGCCGTTCGTCGTCAGCGACATCTGGGGGCGGGGGGTGAGGGCCGCGACGCGCTCGACGATGCCGACCAGGCCGGGGCGCAGCAGGGGCTCGCCGCCCGTGAAGCGGACCTCCTCGATGCCGAGCGTGGAGACCGCTATGTCGATCAGGCGGACGATCTCGTCGTCCGTGAGGAGGTCGGGCTTGGCCAGCCACTGCAGGCCCTCCTCGGGCATGCAGTAGGTACAGCGCAGGTTGCACCGGTCGGTCAGCGAGACTCTCAGGTCGGTGGCCACTCGGCCGTAGGTGTCGATGAGCACGTGGGCCCCCTCCCTCGCAGCAGATCGCTTGTCGTTCTCCGTCACTTGCGAGCCTACGTGACACCACTGACAACGAAAGAGCCCGATCCCACGAGGCAAGACGCGGCCGCGTCGTAGGGATCTACGACGCGGCCGCGGGGGGAGCGTGGCAGGTGGGTGCTCAGTGGGCTCCGGTGCCGGTGAGGGAACGGACCTCCAGCTCGGCGAACTTCTTCGTGTCGGGCTCCTCCTTCGACAGCAGGGTGCCGACGACGCCCAGCAGGAAGCCGACCGGGATCGAGATGATGCCGGGGTTCTCCAGCGGGAACCAGTGGAAGTCGACGTCCGGGAACATCGAGGAGGGCTTGCCCGAGACGACCGGCGAGAACAGCACCAGGCCGACCGCGGTGACCAGGCCGCCGTAGATCGACCAGAGGGCCCCGGAGGTGGTGAACCGCTTCCAGAAGAGGCTGTAGAGGATCGTCGGCAGGTTGGCCGAGGCGGCGACCGCGAAGGCGAGCGCGACCAGGCCGGCGACGTTCAGGTCACGGGCGAGGGCGCCCAGCAGGATGGAGACGGCGCCGATGCCGACGGTGGCGTAGCGGGCGGCGTTGATCTCCTGCTTCTCGGAGGCCTGGCCCTTCTTGATGACGTTCGCGTAGATGTCGTGCGCGAAGGACGAGGACGACGCCAGGGTGAGGCCGGCGACGACCGCGAGGATGGTGGCGAAGGCGACCGCCGAGATGGTGGCCAGCAGGATCGCGCCCCAGTTGGAGTCGACGCCGCCGAGGTGCAGGGCGAGGAGCGGTGCGGCCGTGTTGCCGGCCTTGTTGGAGGCGATGATCTCGTCCGGCTTGATGAGGGCGGCGGCGCCGAAGCCGAGGGCGAGGGTCATCAGGTAGAAGGCGCCGATCAGGCCGATGGCCCAGATGACCGACTTACGGGCGGCCTTGGCGGTGGGCACGGTGTAGAAGCGGATCAGGATGTGCGGCAGGCCCGCGGTGCCCAGGACGAGGGCGATGCCGAGGGAGATGAAGTCCAGCTTGGTGGTGCCGGTGGCGCCGTACTTCAGGCCGGGCTCCAGGAAGGCTGTGCCCTTGCCGCTGTTGGAGGCGGCCGAGCCGAGCAGATCCGAGACGTTGAAGTCGAACTTCAGCAGGACCAGGAAGGTGAGCAGCAGGGCGCCTGCGATGAGCAGGACCGCCTTGACCATCTGGACCCAGGTGGTGCCCTTCATGCCGCCGATCGTCACGTAGACGATCATCAGGACGCCGACCAGGGCGACGATGCCGACCTTGCCGCCGTCGCTGGTGATGCCGAGCAGGAGCGAGACCAGCACGCCCGCGCCCGCCATCTGGGCCAGCAGGTAGAAGATCGAGACGACGATGGTGGAGGTGCCGGCGGCCGTGCGGACGGGGCGCTGGCGCATGCGGTACGCCAGCACGTCGCCCATCGTGTAGCGGCCGGAGTTGCGCAGCGGCTCGGCGACCAGGAGCAGGGCGACCAGCCAGGCGACGAGGAAGCCGATGGAGTACAGGAAGCCGTCGTAGCCGAAGAGGGCGATGGCGCCGGCGATGCCGAGGAAGGACGCGGCGGACATGTAGTCGCCGGAGACGGCGAGGCCGTTCTGGAAGCCGGTGAACTGGCGGCCGCCGGCGTAGAAGTCGGCGGCGTCCTTGGTCTGGCGGCCGGCCCAGACGGTGATGACGAGGGTCGCCAGGACGAACACCGCGAACAGTGTGATGATCAGTGTGCGGTGCTCGCTGGCCTCACCGGCGGCGAGCAGGGTGGTGTGCTGTGCGGGGCTCATGCGCCGCCCTCCATCCGGGACTTGATGGCTTCGGCCTTGGGGTCGAACTTGGCGGCGGCGGTCCGTGCGTACCACCAGGCGATGAGGAACGTGGTGAGGAACTGGCCGAGGCCCAGGGCGAGGGCCACGTTGATGTTGCCGAAGAGCTTGGTGCCCATGAAATCGCCCGCGTAGTTGGACAGCAGGACGTACAGCAGGTACCAGGCGATGAAGGCGATGGTCAGCGGGAAGGCGAAGCCACGGTAGGCGCCGCGCAGTTCACCGAACTCCGCGCTCTCCTGCACCGCGACGAACTCCTCGCTGGAGGGGAGTTGGGTAGGGGCTTTCGAAGGGGGCGGTGTCTCGGTGGCCACGGAGTCTCCTCGTGCTTGCAGGTGGCGGGTCGGGCGGGGGCTCGATCGTGCACGGGCTCCCTGCACAAGGGCACGGCGGCGCGCGAAGGCCGGTTCAACTCGATCGGGTTCTTTCGGAAGTCGCCGCATGGACCTTGTCCGAGCCGCGCCCGGCCCTTGTCCGAGCCACACCCGAGCCGCGCCCGCGCCGCGCCCGCGCCTGATCTGAGCCTCTTTCGGAAGTCGTCCCCAAAGGTCATTGCTGGCCAACGAGTCCGGGAGATAGCTTCGGCACAGCACCACCCGTCATGTACCTGCCCAAGCACCACCTGCGCTTGGGCCAGGTCCCGTTTCCGGATGATGTGGAGACCCCATGGCTCATCTGCCTTCCAGACGCCGCCTCGCTCTCGCGGTGCCCGTCGTGCTGTCGCTGACAGCCTCCCTCGGCTTCCTGCCGACGGCGGCCACCGCGGCCCCCGTCACGACCTCCGCCACTCAGACGGCCGACGCCGGAACCCTGGCGTACGTCGTCAACACGAAGGTGGACCACCGCACGATCGGTTCGGTGAAGAAGGCGATCGCCGCGGCCGGCGGCACCGTCGTCGCGGCCTACGAGAAGATCGGCGTGCTCGTCGTCCACTCGGCGAACCCCGACTTCGGCGCCCAGATACGCGCGGTGCGCGGCGTGCAGTCGGCGGGCGCGACCCGTACCGCGCCGCTGAGCCTCGCCGGGACGACCGACGAGGGCGCGGCCCAGATCCTGTCGCAGGCCGAGGCCGCGAAGGTCGAGAAGGCATCCGACGCCGCGGGCCAGAGCGAACCGCTCGAGGCCGACCAGTGGGACCTGCGCGCGATCGGCGCCGACAAGGCCGCCGAGATCGACCCGGGCAGCAGGAAGGTCACGGTCGCCGTGATCGACACCGGCGTCGACGACACCCACCCGGACCTCGCGCCGAACTTCTCCGCGTCCCAGTCTGCGAACTGCGTCGGCGGCGTCGCGGACACCAGCGAGGGCGCGTGGCGCCCGTACACCGTGGACGACTACCACGGCACGCATGTCGCCGGTGAGATAGCCGCGGCCCGCAACGGCATCGGCGTGGCGGGCGTCGCGCCCGGCGTGAAGGTCGCCGGCATCAAGGTGAGCGACCCCAAGGACGGCCTCTTCTACCCGGAGAGCGTCGTCTGCGCCTTCGTGTTCGCCGCCGACCACGGCGTCGAGATCACGAACAACAGCTACTACGTCGACCCGTGGCTCTACAACTGCATGGACGACCCCGACCAGAAGGCGATCGTCGACGCGGTCAACAGGGCCCAGCTGTACGCCCAGAAGAAGGGCACGCTCAACGTCGCCTCGGCGGGCAACTCCAACCACGACCTGGACGCCGACTCCCTGGTCGACACCTCCAGCCCGGACGACTCCACGCCGGTCGAGCGGACGATCGACCCGCACGAGTGCTTCGACGTGCCGACCCAGCTGCCGGGCGTCGTCACGGTGAGCGCGACGGGCGTCAAGGGCACCAAGTCGTACTACTCCACCTACGGCCTGGGCGCCATCGACGTCGCGGCTCCGGGCGGCGACCGGTACCAGATCCCGGACACCCCGTCGGCCAACGGCCGCATCCTGTCGACGATGCCGAACAACGCGTACGGCTTCCTGCAGGGCACCTCGATGGCGTCCCCGCACGTGGCCGGTGTGGCCGCGCTGCTGAAGTCGACGCACCCGTGGGCGACCCCGGCCCAGCTGCAGGCGCTGCTCAAGGCGCAGGCGAACAACCCGGGCTGCCCGACCGAGCCGTACGACGGCAACGGTGACGGTGTCGTGGACGCGACCTGTGTGGGCGGCAAGCGGGTGAACGGCTTCTTCGGCTTCGGCGTCGTGAACGCGCTGCGCGCCGTGAAGTAGCACGCACCGTGAAGTAACACGCGCCGCGAGGGGCCGGGCGGATCATCCGTCCGGCCCTTTGTCGTGCCCGTAGGGCCCATATGGCGATTGAATATTGATTGAATCAATACTGCACAATACAGTCATGACTGAAATCAAGTTCGCCTGGTCGGAACTGGGCGGCGATCCCGCCCTTCTCGCGCGCGTGTCGACCGTCGTCCGGGAGGGCGTCCTACCGGCGCGCCTCCCCGCGCGGGAGCTGGCGCGGGCCTGTGTGGGCGCGTGTGTGCTGGCCGGCGCCGAGCTGGGGGCGCGGCGGGCCGGCCTCGCGGAGGTCCCCGCGGTGCGGGTGGACGACGGGGCGGTGGCCGCCGCGTTCACCAGCGAGCGGCAGGTGCTGGTCGACGGGCGCGCGCCGGTCCTCTTCGCCCCGCTGTCCCGGTTCTGGCGGACGGCCGACGGCTGGGTGCGCACCCACGCCAATTACCCGCACCACCGCACGCGGCTGCTGAAGGCGCTGGGCATGTCCGAGGACGCCGACCCGGCCGCCGTCGAAGCGGCGCTCGGCGAGCGCTCCGCCCTGGACGTGGAGGACGCGGTGTACGCGGCCGGGGGCCTGGCCGTGGCGCTGCGCACGCTCCAGGAGTGGGCGGCACACGAGCAGGCAGCCGCGATCGCCGCTCGCCCCTTGGTCGAGCGGGGCCGATGGGACGGGGCACGCGCGCGTACGTTCGCGCCGCTCGGCGCCCCTCTGCTGCCCGCCGCCGGTCTGCGCGTGCTGGACCTGACCCGGGTGCTCGCCGGGCCGGTCGCCACCCGCACCCTCGCCCTGCTGGGCGCGGACGTCCTGCGCGTCGACGCGCCCCACCTGGCCGAGCTTCCCGACCAGCACGCCGACACGGGCTTCGGGAAGCGCTCGGCACTGCTGGACCTGACGGCGACGGCTGACCGGCGCGTCTTCGAGGAGCTGCTCGCGGCGGCGGACGTCGTGGTCGCCGGGTACCGGCCGGGTGCCCTGGACCGGTTCGGGCTCTCCCCCGAGGCGCTGGCCGAGCGGCGGCCCGGGCTGGTCGTGGCGCAGGTGTCCGCGTGGGGCGCGGACGGGCCGTGGGGCGGGCGGCGCGGCTTCGACAGCCTGGTGCAGGCGGCCACCGGCATCGCGACGGCCGAGGGCTCGGCCGAGCGGCCGGGCGCCCTGCCCGCGCAGGCCCTCGACCACGGCACCGGCTACCTGCTGGCGGCGGGCGTACTGCGGGCGCTGACCGAGCAGTCGTACGACGGCGGCAGCCGGTTCGTACGGCTGGCGCTGGCGCGGACCGCAGCCTGGCTGACCGAGGACGCCCGGATGGACGAAGCCAAGGGCAAAGGGACGGCCAAGGCAGCAGCCCCGAAGACCGGCGGGGACGCCCGCACAGACCCGCAGCCCTGGCTCGCGGAGGCCGACAGCCCCCTCGGACGGCTGCGGTACGCCCTTCCGCCGGTGTCGTTCGACGGCGGGCCGCGCGACTGGGCGCGTCCGCCCGGGCCTTGGGGGGCCGATCCGGCGCACTGGCTGTGACCTCGAGTCGCAGCCTGGGCAGCCGAAACCGATTTGCCCCACTTTGAGACGCGTGGTGAGGATCCTGCCATGGCGCTCATACGACCGACCGACGCAACCAGCTCCGGCCCTGACGCCGGTTCCGGCTCCGCACGCCGCACCCGACCCGGTCCCGGTCTCTACCGGGCGGTGGCGGTGCTCGTCCTGGTGGGACTCGGGGCGCTGGTCCCGCTGCTCGGGCCGTCCCTCGCCGCGCACGGCACCGGAGAGAGCGCGGCCCCGGACTCCGGCGCGGTCGCGCTGCTGCGGGCGGCCCTGTTCGCCGCGCTGTGCGTGCAGGTGGGCGAGGTGTTCGTGACCGGGTTGGCCCGGCGGGTGCCCGAGGCCCCGCCCGGCCGGCCGGGCGGCTGGGCGCCGTACGCGGCCGTCGTGGGGTTCGCGGCCGCGGCGACCGCCGGAGAGCTGGCGCCGCACGGCCACGGCTCACGGTCCGGCGTCCTGGCCCTGCTGGAGGCGATCGCGTTCGCGGTGGCGGGGCTGTGCGCACTCTCGCGCCGGCCGGGCCGTCAGATGTGGCCGCTCGCGGCGGTGGTCCTGGCGGAGGCGCTGCGCGCGCATCCGCCGACCGAGCACACGCCGTTGATCGGCTCCGCGCTGACGCTGGTGCATCTGACGTGCTCGGCGCTGTGGGCGGGCGGACTGCTCAACGTGCTCCGCACGCTGCGCCGGTGGGACGACGCGGAGGCGGGCGGCGCACTGCTCGGGCTCTACGCGCGCGTGGCGGCCGTCCTGTTCGCCGCGGTCACCGCGACAGGGCTGTGCAGTTCGCTGCGCCGACTGCCGTCGGGGCCGGTGCTCGATCAGCTGACGACGACGGCGTACGGGCGCGTGCTGCTCGCCAAGGTGCTGCTGGTCGCCGCGGTCGCCCTGCTCGCCCTGTGGGCGCGGACCCGGCTGCGTCGGGCCCCCGACCCGCGGGCCGCCTGCATCCCCGCGCGCGTGGAGGTCGTCGCGCTGGGCGTGGTGGTCGCGGCGTCGGGGTTGTTGACGGCCTTGCCGCTGCCGATCAAGGGTTGATCCACCTGTTGACCAGGTGGACTGTCAGTTGGTGACCATCACCTTGAGGGCGGTGCGCTCGTCCATCGCCTTGTAGCCGTCCGGGACGCCTTCGATGTCCACGGTCAGGTCGAAGACGGGCGACGGGTCTATCGCACCGCTGAGGACGTCGGGCAGCAGCTCGGGGATGTAGGCGCGGACCGGGGCGACGCCGCCGCGCAGTGCGATGTTGCGGTCGAACAGGACACCGAGGTCGAGTCCGGTGCCGCTGCCGTGCGGGACGCCGACGAAGCCGATGGCACCGCCGTCACGGGTGATGTCGACGGCCGTCCGCATGGACTGCTCGGTGCCGACGGCCTCGACGACCGCGTGCGCGCCCTGGCCGCGGGTGAGCTCGCGGACGGCCTCGACGGCCGCGTCCCCGCGCTCGGCGACGACGTCGGTGGCGCCGAAGCGGCGAGCGATGTCCGTACGGACCTGGTGGCGGCCGAGCGCGATGATCCGTTCGGCGCCGAGCCGCTTGGCGGCGAGCACCGCGCACAGGCCGACGGCGCCGTCCCCGACGACCGCCACGGTGGCGCCGGGCCGCACGCCCGCGCCGAGGGCGGCGTGGTGGCCCGTGCCCAGCACGTCGGACAGGGTCAGCAGCGCGGCCAGCAGACGGTCGTCGGAGGCCGCCTCCTTGGGCAGCCGGACGAGGGTGCCGTCGGCGAAGGGCACGCGCACGGCCTCGCCCTGGCCGCCGTCGTAGCCGACGGAGCCCCAGAAGCCGCCGTGCTCGCAGGACGTCGTCAGGCCCTCACGGCAGTAGTCGCAGACGCCGTCGGACCACATGAAGGGCGCGACGACGAGGTCACCGCGCCCCAGCGTCGTCACGTCGGAGCCGGTCTCCTCGACCACGCCGAGGAACTCGTGCCCGATCCGCTGGCCGGGCTGCCGGGTGGCCTCGCCGCGGTACGCCCACAGGTCGCTGCCGCAGATACAGGCGCGCAGCACCCGGATCACGGCGTCGGTGGGCCGTTGCACCACGGGCTCGGGCACGTCCTCCACGCGCATGTCGAACGGGGCGTGGATGGTGGTGGCGCGCATGGCGAGGGTCCTTCTCGTTGCTCGTGCGATCTGTGCTGTTCGATGCGCTCAGGGGGTGGTCGAGCGCACTTCACGGTACGTCGTCGCCGACGGGCGTCGCTCGCCGAGGGTGCCGCGGACCAGCAGGAACTGTGCGGCGAGGTACGTGAGCATGATCCAGAGGTCGGGGCGCGGGGGCTGCGGCCAGTCGGCGACGCCGGTCGCGATCAACGTGTCGGAGAGCAGGAACAGCGCGCCGCCGGCGCCGGCGACCGGGCCGAGCCGGGTGGTGGCGGTGTACGCCATGGCGGTGAGCAGGGTGCTGTAGACGGCGACGGGGAGGCGCAGCTCCGGTGGGAGGCCGGGCCACAGCAGGGCGACGGTGGCGATGCAGGCGGCGGCGTAGCAGGGGGCGAGGAGCGCGCCACGCGCGCGTGGGCGGCCGATGCGGGCGAACAGCGCGAGGTAGCAGAGGTGCCCGGCGGCGAAGGAGGCCATGCCGGCGAGGAAGGCCGGGTCGGCGTCGGAGAGGAGCAGGACGTCGCCGCCCCAGCCGCACAGGAGGGCGGCGACCAGGAGCCGCGGCGCGCCGCGCAGGGCCGCCCAGGCGGCGAGGAGGGGCATGAGGAGCGGCTTGGCCACGACATGCCCGGCGTCGAAGCCGACCGCGAGGCTGAGCAGGTCGACGGCGGCGGCGAGCGCGAAGAGGACGAGGAGGACGGGAAGGGAGGGGAGGGCGGGGAGGGCGGCGAGGGCGCGGGGGCGGGTCACGCGGACGTGCTCTCCTCGACCGGCGCGGCGGGCGCGGAGGTGGATGCGGGCACAGGTGCGGGCACGGATGCGGGCGCGGGCGCGGGCGCGGGCTGCCAGCCGGGGCCGCGGAAGACCCGTCCGGCCCGCTCGCGCCAACTGGCCGCCGTCTTCACGTCCTTGACGATCGCGACGTATTCATGAGTGGCCACCTTGATCGGGTTGAACGTGTTGATGTTCTTGGTCAACCCGTAGACGGGCCGCTCCACCTCGGCCACGAACGAGCCGAAGAGCCGGTCCCAGACGATGAGGATGCCGCCGAAGTTGCGGTCCAGGTAGCCGCCCTGGGAGGCGTGGTGGACGCGGTGGTGGGAGGGCGTGTTGAACACGAACTCGAACCACCGGGGCATCCGGTCGATCCGCTCGGTGTGGATCCAGAACTGGTAGACGAGGTTCGCCGAGGAGCAGAACGCGAGCGCGGCCGGGTGGACGCCGGCGGCGACGAGCGGGACGTAGAACGGCCAGACGGTCAGCGTGGTCCAGGGCTGGCGCAGGGCGGTGGTGAGGTTGAACTTCTCGCTGGAGTGGTGGACGACGTGGCAGGCCCACAGGACGCGGATGACGTGGTGGCCGCGGTGCGACCAGTAGTAGAAGAAGTCCTGCCCGAGCAGCATCAGCGGGAGCGTCCACCACAGGACGGGGACGCGAAGCGGCGTGAGCTCGTAGATCGCCGTGTAGATCGCGACGATCGGGATCTTCCAGACGAAGTCGAAGACGAGACTCCCGAGCCCCATGCCGACGCTCGTCACGGCGTCCTTCGTCCCGTATCCGGCCGCGTCCTCGTCGGGATGGATCCGGACGCTGATCATCTCGACCACGGTGAGCAGCACGAAGGCGGGTATCGACCACAGCACGACATCGGGCAGGTTCGGCATGGGTGCACCGTAGAACCGCTGGTGGGCTGCGGCTAGACGTTGTTACCCACAAGTATTACCTACGGTACGCGCTTGCTTGTTGGCGATCTCCGCCAACGGCCGGGCCGCGCCTGCCTACGATGCCGTGCGGGCGGAGGGCGGCGGGACGGGGAGGTCGGGGGATGCAGGGGCTCGAAGTCGTGGTGGTGCGGCTGGCGTCGACGGTGGTCTCGACGATCGCCCGCTCGATGCTGAAGCCGAGTCCGGGGGCGGGGCTGGCGGCGGATCCGGTACGGCCGCTGCCCAGGCAGCCGGGGCCGGAGAAGCTGGCCAGGGTGCTGAGCGGGCGGATCGCCGACGGCTACGCGGCGCTGCCGGAGCACGAGCGGCTGGCCGCGGTCGCCGCGGTCCAGGACACCTTCGCCGCGGCGGGTGAGCTGACCGCCGACCGCTTGTTCGCGGCGGACCTCGACCCGGGGCGACTCGCGCACGAGGTACGGCGTCCCGTGGCCGATCTGGCGGAACCGGCCCAGGTCCTCTACACGGAGCTGCTGCGGCTGTGCTGCGCGCACCTCGTCGAACAGCTCACCGCACAACCGTCGTTCGCGGCGCGGGCGGCGGTGGAACAGACCCGGCGGACCGGGGAACTGCTGCGCAAGCGGCCGGACGCCACCTCGTCGGCGGACCTCGCGTTCGAGCAGCGGTACGCGGACTTCGTCGCCGAGGCGCACTCCCGGCTGGAGCTGTTCGGGGTCACGCTCGGCGGCCGACACCGCGCGGAGTGGCCGCTGGACACGGCGTATCTGAGCCTGGCGGTGAACGGGGAGCGGCGCTACGCACCCCTGGGCGAGGGGCTGCCGGACGAGACGCGGACGCCGGTGAAGGTGGAGCAGGCGCTCGCGGACCGCAGGAGGCTGCTGTTGCGAGGCCCGGCCGGGTCGGGGAAGTCGACGCTGATGCAGTGGCTGGCGCTGAACGCGGCCCGGCGGAGCTTCGGGCCGGAGCTGGCGGACTGGAACCGGTGCGTGCCGTTCGTGCTGCGCCTGCGGTCCTTCCACACCCCCGACGGGCTTCCACTGCCGGAGGACTTCCTCCCCGCCTCGGGCGTGCCGCTGCGGGCGCCGGAGGGCTGGGTCGAGGAACTCCTGAACAGCGGCCGGGCGTTGGTCCTGGTGGACGGGGTCGACGAGGTGCCGCAGCGGCTGCGCGACCGTACGGAGAAGTGGCTGAAGTCGTTGCTGACGGCCTTCCCGCAGGCCCGGTACCTGGTCACCACCCGCCCGTCGGCGGTCCCGGAGGACTGGCTGACGCCCCAGGGATTCACGGCGCACACACTGCTGCCGATGGAGCGCGACGACATCCGGGCCTTCGTCCGGCACTGGCACGACGCGGCCCGTCAGGAGTGCGCGCCGGACACCGAACGGGAGCTGCTGGACCGCTACGAGGCGAGCCTGACCGAGGCGGTGACGACCCGCCGCGACCTGGGCCGGCTCGCGACGAACCCGCTGATGTGCGCCCTGCTGTGCGCCCTGAACCGGGACCGGCGCACATATCTGCCCCGCGCGCGCAAGGAGCTGTACGACGCGGCGCTGGACATGCTGCTGGTGCGCCGCGACACGGAGCGGGACATCTCCCCGGTGGAGGGCGTGGTCCTGTCCCGGGACGAACAGACCGCCCTGCTCCAGCGGCTGGCGTACTGGATGATCCGCAACGGCCAGGTGGAGGCGGCGCGGGACGAGGTCGTCGCGATGCTGGACGAGTGGCTGGACTCGATGCCGCAGGTGCGCGAACAGGGCGACGCCGAACAGGTCTTCGCGCACCTGTTGATCCGCAGCGGGCTGCTGCGCGAACCGGTGCCGGGCTATGTGGACTTCGTGCACCGCACCTTCCAGGACTATCTCGGCGCGAAGGCGGCCGTCGA
Source organism: Streptomyces sp. NPDC002623 (assembly GCF_053592635.1). Taxonomy (NCBI): domain Bacteria; kingdom Bacillati; phylum Actinomycetota; class Actinomycetes; order Kitasatosporales; family Streptomycetaceae; genus Streptomyces; species Streptomyces sp. NPDC002623. The sequence continues at coordinate 46,123 of NZ_JBSFWB010000018.1, forward strand.
GACCCGCGACTTCGGCGTGCTGGTGCGCAACGCGCACGACGACCAGTGGGACGACGTCGTCCGCATGGCCGTGGGCCACGCACGCGTGGAGGAACGCACCCGGCTGCTACGGCAGTTGCTGCGCAGGGCGGACAAGGTGCAGCGGTACCGGCACCGGCTGGTGCTGCTGGCGGCGGCGAGCCTGGAGCACGCGCCGGAGCTCGATCCGGCGGTGCGGCGGGAGGTCGAGTCCCGGGCCGAGGAGTTGATGCCGCCGCGCACGATGGAGGAGGCGGAGGAGCTCGCGAAGGTGGGCGAGCTGGTGCTGGAGCTGCTGCCGGGGCCGGAGGGGTTGGACGAGGCGACGGCGGCGGCTGTGGTGCGCACGGCAGCGTTGACCGGTGGGCCGGCGGGGATGGCCGTGATCGCGCGGTTCCGGGAGGACACCAGGCACCAGGTGGTCTACCAGCTCTCCCGTGGGTGGCGGTTCTTCGACGCGGCGGAGTACGCGGATGCCGTGCTGGCCGGCGCACAACTCCCGCGCAGCTATCTCCATGTGGTGACGCCCGAGCAGTTCGCAGCGCTCGAACGGCTCCCGCACATCGAGCGTTTTCACGTCAAGGCACACCTGGGCATCCCCGAGGCGATGATCAAGAGCGCACGGGCGAAATGGCTGTTCCTCAACGGCGAAGGCGTGGACGACCTCGCCCCCTTGGCCCGGCTCACCCGGCTCGAACTGCTCGGCCTGGACGGCTGCTCAGACGTGCGTGACCTCGCACCCGTGGCAGGCCTGCCGGTGACGAATCTCTACCTCTACGGCCTCTCGCCCGAGCTGTCCCTGGCCCCGCTCGGCAGCCTCAGGGAACTGGTGCAGGTCTCACTGGACTACCGACCCGAGGAAGTACGTTCCCTGGCCGACCTTCCCGAGACCCCGCTGCTCACGCGCCTCGCGCTCATCCGGGGTGCGGAGGGGATCCGGCTCGACGGACTGTCCCGTCTGTCCCGGCTCGACTGGCTGACAGTCTCCGGCACGGCGCAGAGCGAGGAATTGGCCCGACTGGACGGCGTACCCGACATCACGTTGCTCCAGATCATGAACAATCCCACGGTGACCCCGGAGGCGTTGACCCGCCACGGTCGCCTCGGGCAGATCAGTTTCGACGACTGCGAGTTCACCAGTGGGCTCACCCCCCTCAAGGATCTGCCGGAGCTCCGCGAACTGTGGCTGGTCCGATGCGGAGGACCGATCGATCTGACGCCGCTGGCCGACCGGGAGGACCTCACCATCCACGTCACCCACGGCACCCGCCTGCGCGGCGCCGACCTCTTCCCCGCGGACCGCCTCAGGTTCGTCTCCTCCTGACCCTCACACCCCCGCCGCCCCCAGCACCGACCCCACCAGGTACGTCACCCCCATCGCCAGCGCCCCGCCGCCCACGTTCCGCAGCACCGCGCGGCCCGGGGCCGCCGCGCCCAGGCGGGCGCTGCTCCAGCCGGTGACGGACAGGGCCACCAGGACGGAGACGACCGTCACCGGGAGGCGCCAGTCGGCCGGGGGCAGGACCATGGCCAGGAGGGGGAGCAGGGCGCCGGCCGTGAAGGCGAGGAAGCTTGCGACGGCCGCGTGCCAGGGGTCGGTGAGGTCGTCGGGGTCGATGCCTAGCTCCACGCGTGCGTGGGCCTTCAACGCGTCCCGCTCCGTGAGCTGGACGGCGGCCTCCCGGGCCACCTCCCGGGTGAGGCCCCGCTCCTCCAGCAGCTCGGTCAGTTCGTTCAGCTCGGCCTCCGGCTGCTCGCGCAGTTCCCGGCGCTCCAGTGCGAGGGCGGCCTTCTCGGAGTCCCGCTGGGTCGACACGGAGACATACTCCCCGGCCGCCATGGACATCGACCCGGCGAGCAGACCGGCGAGGCCGGCCGTCAGCAGCGCCGAGCGGTCGTCCGTCGCGCCGGCCACGCCGACGACGAGGCCCGCGGTGGAGACGATGCCGTCGTTCGCGCCGAGGACCGCGGCCCGCAGCCAGTTCAGCCGGGATCCGAGCGAGCCGTCGTGGGCCTCTGCGTGGGTCGGTTCGGTCACAGCAGCGAGGATGACACCTCAGGAGGGCACAATGCGCCAACCGTGAGGGTGACTTCGGGGGAGGTGCGACGAGGTGTCAGTGGCGGCCCGTATCCTCAATGACCATGCTCGAAGACCACACGACGACAGCGTCCTCCCCCACGGAGTGGCCGACCGCGTATCCCCAGGGGTACGCGGTCGTTGACGTGGAGACCACCGGCCTGGCCCGGGACGACCGGATCATCTCCGCCGCCGTGTACCGGCTGGACTCGCGCGGCGAGGTGGAGGACCACTGGTACACCCTGGTCAATCCGGAGCGGGATCCGGGGCCGGTATGGATACACGGTCTGACCAGCGAGGTGCTGGAGGGCGCTCCCCTCTTCCAGGACGTGGCCGAGGAGTTCGCCGCCCGGCTCGACGGGCGGGTGCTCGTCGCGCACAACGCGGTCTTCGACTGGCAGATGATCGCGCGGGAGTACGCGCGCGCGGAGCGCGAGGCTCCGGTGCGGCAGCGGCTGTGCACCATCGCCCTCTCCAAGGAGCTGAGGCTGCCGCTGCCCAACCACAAGCTGGAGTCGCTGGCGGCCCACTTCGGCGTCGTCCAGCAGCGGGCGCACCATGCGCTGGACGACGCGCGCGTGCTCGCGGAGGCGTTCCGGCCCAGTCTGCGGGCCGCGGCGGCGGGCGGCGTCCGGCTGCCGCTGCTGGAGTGCCGGCCGCTGACGGAGTGGACCGACCGGCCCGCGCCCCTGATCGGCCGGCAGGCGAGCGGTCCCGGCGGCGGCGGTCAGGGCGGCTACGGCAGCTATCGGCCGAGCAGTTGGCGGCCGTCCCGCAAGCGGCCCGCCTGTCCGTATCCCAACCCTGGCCGGTACCAGGACGACAAACCGCTCAAGCAGGGCATGCGGGTCGCTTTCTCCGGCGACACCTCGGTCGAGCGCGAACTGCTGGAGGACCGGGCCGCCGAGGCGGGGCTGCATGTGGCGACCAGCATCTCCCGGCTGACCAGCCTCCTCGTCACCAACGATCCCGACTCGGGCACGTCGAAGGTGGTGAAGGCACGCCAGTTCGGGACGCCCGTCGTGGACGAGGCGGCCTTCGGGCAGCTCCTGCGGGATGTGGCGAGCGCCGACGAGTGACCCGCGCGCGCGACCCGTACGTACGGGTGATTGGCACGCGACTCGCCCGCTGCCCGCTCGCCCGCGCGGGAGCGACGGCTCACCCTGTGGCGCATGGCGAGATGCGAAGTATGCGGCAATGACTACGGTATGACCTTCGAGGTTCACGCTCAGGGCGCTGTGCACGTCTTCGACTGCTTCTCCTGTGCGATTCATCGCATGGCACCGATCTGCGAGCACTGCCGGGTCCAGATCATCGGGCAGGGCGTCGAGGTCGAGGGTCACTGGTACTGCGGCGCGCACTGCGCCCGCGCGGAGGGCAGGGTGGGCATCATCGACAAAGTGTGAGCCGACCCGACCCCTGAAACAGCCGAGCGCCACCCCCGGAAGGCCTGCTTCCGGTACCCGGCCTGATGCGCCCCACGACCGAGTTGTACGGTCGTGGGGTGTACCGCTTCCTGTTGTCCCGGCAGTGGGTGATCCTCACGCTGGTCTCCCTCCTCCTCATCCCCACGATGATCAGGCTGGGCTTCTGGCAGATGCATCGCTACGACGAGCGCACCGCGCGCAACCAGCTGGTCTCCGACGCCCTGGGCGCCGAACCGGTGCCCGTGGAGACGCTGACCACCCCGGGTCACGCTGTCACCCGCAGCGAGCGGTACCGCAGCGTCAGCGCCACCGGCGCGTTCGACACGGCGCACGAGGTCGTCGTCAGACGCCGGGTCAACGCCGACGAGACGGTCGGCTTCCACGTCCTCACCCCGTTCGTCCTGACGGACGGCAAGGTGCTGCTGGTCAACCGGGGCTGGATCCCCGCGGACGGTCCGAGCCAGACCGCGTTCCCGAAGATCCCCGCACCGCCGAGCGGCCAGGTCACGGTCACCGGGCGGCTGATGCCCGACGAGACGACCTCGGCGAGCGGCATCAAGGACCTCAAGGGACTGCCGGACCGGCAGATCATGCTGATCAACAGCGAGCAGGAGGCCTCGCGCCTCGGTCTCCAGGTGCTCGGCGGCTACATCGCGCAGACCGCGCCCGAGCCGAAGGGCGACAGCCCGGAACTGCTCGGCCGGCCCGGCAACGAGGACGCGGCCCTGAACTACGCGTACGCCATCCAGTGGTGGCTGTTCTCGGTGGGCGTCCCCGTGGGATGGGTGATCCTGGTCCGCCGCGAGTCCCGCGACCGGGCCCAGGCAGCCGCCCAGCCGACGGAACAGGCCGAACCGGCGGCGGTGTAGCCCCCCGCCCCGCAATCCCCCATCCTCCATCCCCCCATCCCCCCATCCCCCATCCCTCATCTCCGTCGGAGCCGGGTGTCCTCTGCTCCGGGGCGGGCTCGCCGGTGAGCCCGGCGTCACTCGCCAGGCCGCACCCCTGATTGCCGCCCCGGTCCGCCGGGAACTCGCAATCCCATGCACCCGCGCATCGAGGACTACGCCCTCATCGGCGACGAACAGACCGCCGCCCTGGTCGGCACGGACGGTTCCGTCGACTGGCTCTGCCTGCCCCGCTTCGACTCCGGGGCCTGCTTCGCCCGCCTCCTCGGCAACGAGGAGAACGGCCACTGGCGCATCGCTCCCAAGGACGCCGAGGGTCCCTGCACCCGGCGCGCCTACCGGCCCGACACGCTCGTCCTGGACACCGAGTGGGAGACCGACGAGGGCGCGATCCGGGTCACCGACCTGATGCCCCAGCGCGACGGGGCCCCCGACGTCGTCCGCGTCATCGAGGGGCTGCGCGGCCGGGTCACCGTCCGCAGCACGCTGCGGCTGCGCTTCGACTACGGGTGGGTCGTGCCGTGGATGCGCCGGGTCGACGGCCATCGTGTGGCCGTCGCCGGTCCGGACGCGGCCTGGTTCCGCAGCGAGCCGGCCGTGCGCACCTGGGGCGAGGACTTCTGCACGCTCTCGGAGTTCACCGTCGCCGAGGGCGAGTCGGTCGCCTTCGTGCTGACCTGGCACCCCTCGCACGAGCCCCGCCCGCCGCTGGTCGACCCGTGGGAGGCGCTGCGCACCAGCATCGAGGACTGGCAGACGTGGTCCGCCCGCTGCCGCTACCGCGGGCCCCACCGGGACATCGTGATGCGCTCGATCATCACCCTCAAGGCCCTCACCTACGCCCCGACCGGCGGCATCGTCGCCGCGCTCACCACCTCGCTGCCCGAGGAGCTGGGCGGGGTCCGCAACTGGGACTACCGCTACTGCTGGCTGCGCGACTCCACCCTCACCCTCGGGGCCGCCCACGCGGCCGGCTACCACGAGGAGGCCGAGGCGTGGCGCAACTGGCTGCTGCGCGCCGTCGCGGGCGATCCGGCGGACCTGCAGATCATGTACGGGCTGGGGGGCGAGCGCCGGCTGCCCGAGTGCGAGCTGCCCTGGCTGTCCGGCTACGGCGGCTCCAAACCCGTCCGCATCGGCAACGGAGCGGTGAACCAGCTGCAACTGGACGTCTACGGCGAGGTCATGGACTCGCTGTCGCTGGCCCGGACCGTGGGCATGTCGCCCAGGCCGCACATGTGGGCGGTGCAGAGCGCGCTGATGAACTGGCTCAGCGAGAACTGGCGCCAGCCCGACGAGGGACTGTGGGAGGTGCGCGGCGGCCGACGGCAGTTCGTGCACTCCAAGGTGATGGTGTGGGTGGCCGCCGACCGGGCCGTCCGCGCGATCGAGGAGCACCCCGAGCTGACCGGCGACCTGGCGGGCTGGCGGGCGATGCGCGACGAGGTGCACCAGGAGGTGTGCGAGCAGGGCTACGACCCGGCGCGCAACACCTTCACCCAGTACTACGGCTCGGCCGACCTGGACGCCTCCCTGTTGCTGATCCCGCGCGTCGGCTTCCTGCCGCCGGACGACCCGCGGGTCGTCGGCACCGTCGACGCGATCCGCGCGGAGCTGGGGCGCGGCGGCCTGGTGCGCCGCTACAGCACCGAGGGCACGACCGTCGACGGTCTGCCGGGCGCCGAGGGCGCCTTCCTGGCCTGCTCGTTCTGGCTGGCGGACGCGCTGCACATGACGGGCCGTACACAGGAGGCGCGGGAGCTGTTCGAACGGCTGGTGGGCCTGGCCAACGACGTGGGACTGCTGGCGGAGGAGTACGACCCGGCGGCCGAACGGCACCTCGGCAACTTCCCGCAGGCCTTCAGTCACATCGGCCTGGTGCACACCGCCTTCGCCCTGTTCGACGGCGAGGAGGCAGGATAGGGGCCATGGATCTTGGACTGAAGGACCGGGTGTACGTCGTCACCGGAGCCACGCGCGGCCTGGGCAACGCCGCCGCGCGCGAGCTCGTCGCGGACGGCGCGAAGGTCGTGCTCACCGGCCGTGACGACAAGCGTACCGCGGAGGCGGCCGCCGAGCTGGGGCCGAACGCCGTCGGCGTCGCCGTGGACAACGCCGAACCGGAGGCGGCGGCCCGGCTCATCGCCGCGGCCCGGGAGGCCTTCGGCGGGTTCGACGGGGTGCTGGTGAGCGTGGGCGGGCCGCCGCCCGGGTTCGTCGCGGACAGCACGGACGAGCAGTGGCAGGCCGCGTTCGAGTCGGTGTTCCTCGGCGCGGTCCGGCTCGCGCGGGCGGCCGCCGCCGAGCTGGAGGCCGGCGGGGTCATCGGGTTCGTGCTGTCGGCGTCGGTGCACGAGCCGATCCCCGGGCTGACGATCTCGAACGGGCTGCGGCCCGGGCTCGCGGGGTTCGCCAAGTCGCTGGCCGACGAGGTGGGGCCGCGGGGGATCCGGGTGGTCGGGCTGCTGCCGTCCCGGATCGACACCGACCGGGTACGTGAACTGGACGCCCTCTCGGCCGACCCGGCGGCCACCCGGGCCGCGATCGAGTCCCGCATCCCGCTGCGGCGATACGGGACGCCTGAGGAGTTCGGCCGGACGGCCGCGTTCCTGCTCTCCCCGGCCGCCTCCTACCTCACGGGCGTCATGCTGCCGGTGGACGGCGGGATGCGGCACGGGTTCTAGCCGTCCCTCAGAGGGCCGACCCCTCAGGGGACAGGAGGGGAGCGCGGCCGGGTCGGCGGCGGTCAACTCACCCTTTCCGCCTTGTGCTTGGCCGCCTTCAGACGGACCTCGGCCGGCAGCGCCTCCAGCGCTGCCGAGTTCCTGGCGTGCGTCAGCGCCTGTGCCGTGAGCTCGTCGAGGACGGTCGCCGGGTCCACATGGGGTTCCAGCAGGAGCCGCACCCGTGCCTGCGGCGCCTCCCGCCTGCCCGTCAACGCCACGTGCGCGTGGGCGACGCCGTCCGCCCGGCCCGCCTCGCCCGTGAGGACGCCCTCCAGGGCGCGGCCCCGCAGCAGGGCCCCCGCGCCGTCGCCCGTGTCCACGAGGACCTCGCCGAGCCGACGGCGGCGCAGGACCGCCGTCAGCCACCACAGGGCGAGCAGCACGAGCAGGGCCAGGGCGGCGATGACCGTCGGCCACCACCAGGCCTCGTCGCGCCAACGCGTGCGTTCGGCGGTGCTGAGCAGGACGTCGTGGCGGCCGTCGTGGATCCACCAGGACGGCGGGGAGGCCCCCAGGCCGACGGCCAGCACCGCGCCGCCGACGGCCAGCAGCACCAGTCCGACCAGGCCGAGGAGCACCCGGTTCACGGTCGCGGGCATCGCGCTCACCCCTTCTTCCCGGGTCGCCGCACATGGACCGAGAGCGCGGGCGGCCGGGTCAGGCCCAGGCCGCGGACCGCGTCGGTGAGGACGGCGTCCAGGTCGGCGCGCACATCGTCCAGGGCGCGGAAGTGGCAGACCGCGCGGACGTCGGCCTTCCGGCGGCCGGTGCGGACCCGTACCGACTGCACGCCGGCGACCTCCATGGCCCGGTCGCGCAGCACCAGCGCGGCGGCGGCCCGCTGGAGCCCGGCACGGACGTCGGGCTGCGGGCGGTTCATCGGCAGGACGTCCCGCAGCCCCGGGGTGACGGCCAGGAGGATCAGCCACCCGCCGAGGACCGCCGTGATCCCGGCGCCGACCAGCACCCAGATGTCGTCGAGGGGGCGCTCGGCGAGCTGCCGGGCGAGGTCGCGCCGCCAGGCCATGGCCTCCCGGTCGGCGCGGACGGCGGCGACGTCGTAGAGGAAGCCGCCCGCGACGACCAGCAGCGCCACCGCGACGATCCCGGCCGGCACGCGGCGCGCCGACCAGAAGCGGTGGCCCGCGGGCCCGCCCCGACCGGGGTGTTCGTCCGGTGGCGGCGCCTCCTTCTCCAGAACGGGCGCCGTGCTGCCGCCCTGCAAGCTTCCGGGCTCGCTCATCGCGTCCTCCCGTGTGCTGTGCCGGGGGCCGATGTCAGGTGCAGCCGTTCGACCTGGACGGCGACCTCCGGAACCTCCATTCCCACCAACGCGCCTACCCGCTCGGTGACATGACGACGCACCTCATGACAACGGGCGCCGATGTCGGTCGGATAGTCGAGTTCCAGATGGACCCGGACGTGCGCGGCTTCGACGGAGGTCCCGCCGCCCGAACGCGGCTGGGAGTGGGGGCGTACGACGACGGTGGCGTGCGGGCGCCCCGCTTCGGCCGGCAGCGGGCCGACCGCCTCGCGCGCGGCCTGAGCGGCGATCTTCGCCACGACCCGGTCGGCGATGCGGGTCGCACCGCGTTGCCCCGCAGGGACGACGGTGGAGCCTGTGCCGACGGCGTCGCCCCCCGCACTGCCCTCGGTCACGGACGTCACCGGCGACGGTCGTCGCGGGTGCGGAAGAAGTCGCCGAGTTCCAGGTCCCCCTCCAGGAACCGGCCGACGACGAACCCGATGGCGCCCAGTGCCGCCACCAGCAGAAAGGCCCCGAACCCGCCGAAGTACCCGGCGAAGCCCAACGCCATGCCGGCGATCATGCCGACCACGGCCATGCTCAAGGTGCTCTCCCCTCGACGGTCCGGTCACCCGGCCGTATGTGCGTCACTGGATCCGGGGCTCCGGCTCCTCGTCCTCTTCGTCGGGCAGCTTGACGTCGCTCACCGCGATGTTGACCTCGACGACCTCCAGGCCCGTCATCCGCTCCACGGCCGCGATCACGTTCTCCCGCACGGCCTGGGCGACTTCGGCGATGGCCACCCCGTAGTCGACGACGATCTCCAGGTCGAGCGCGGTCTGCACCTCGCCGACCTCTGCCTTCACCCCTCGGGTCACGGACTTCGAGCCGCCCGGCACCCGGTCGCGGACGGCGCCGAAGGTGCGGCTGAACCCGCTGCCCATGGCGTGCACGCCGAGCACGTCCCGGGCCGCGAGGCCTGCGATCTTCTCCACGACCCCGTCGGCGATGGTGGTCCGCCCACGAGTCGCCGGCGCCCCGCCGCCGCGCTTCACGGCCTTGCGGGTGTGCAGCGGCTCGGCGCCGCCTTCGGGGGTCTGCGTCCGGTTCTGTTCCGCCTGATCGGTCATCGCCGTAGGTCCTCACATCCGGTTCGGCTCTCGCCCCTTCGACCACGGTAAGCGCGGTTGCCCGACCGCGCTTAGGGGATGCGGCAGGCTGGAGCAATGACTGCGGACGGATGGACGAGCGCGGTACGGCATCAGCTGGGCCTCGGCAGGCTGCTCCCGCTGGGCGGACCGCGGGACGGCGCGTGGATCACGGAGGCGGCGGTGGAGACGGTCCTGCGGCGGGCGGTGCGGACGGTGCCGGGCGTGCGGCTGGGAATGCTGCGGCTGGGGCCGGCGGATCCGGAGGCGGAGTTCGAGCCCGTGGTGCCGACTCCGCCGAGCGGGCTGGCGCCGGGGCCGTTGCGGGTGACGGCGGAGTGCGCGGCCGGGCCGTCCGAGCCACTGCCGACGGCGGCCTCCCGGCTACGGGACGCGCTGGCGGCGGCTGCGGCGGACCGGCTGGGGCTGGCGGTGTCGGAGGTGGACCTGAGGGTGACGGCCCTTCTGGACGAGGACCCGGAGGCCGAGCCCGAACAGTCCGCCGCGCCGGTACCGGCCGGGCCGGCCCTGACCGGAGACGAGGCACTCGCGGCCACGGCGGCGCTGTCCGTGCCGGGCGTGACGGGCACGAGCGGCGTCCTCGGACGGGCCGTCCGCATCGAGGAGCACCAGGACGCGGCCACCGCGGCCGCGCTGCCGCGCCGCCACGCGCGCGTGGAGATCACGGTCGCCGCGGACCGTCCGGCCCTGGCCGTGACCCGCGCGGTCCGCACAGCGGTCGCGGAGGCCCTGCCGGACCACCCGACGGTCGCGGTACTGGTGACGGCGGTGAGCTGACGGCGGTGAGCTGACGGCGGCGGACCGGCCGCCGCCGGTCGGCCGACCACCGTGCGGTGACAGCTGACGGCAGTCAGATCACGGCCGTCGGCTCGCTGGCGGGGGTGGCTACTCGCCGATGCCGGCCAGGTCGCGCAGGCGGCGGGCCTGGGCGGCTCGTTCGGCGGCGCGCTGGTCGTCGTAGGTGCGGTCGCCCGCGCCGCGCAGAAGGGCCTTCGTCTCGATGACGGCCTCCCGGGGCGCGGCCAGGACGGCCGCGGCCAGCTCGCGCGTGGCCGCGTCGAGCTCCGGCGCGGGCACGGCGAGGTTGGCGAGCCCGGTGCTCACCGCTTCCTCGGCGTGCACGAACCGGCCGGTCAGGCAGATCTCGACCGCACGGCCGTAGCCGACCAGCGAGACGAGGGGATGCGTGCCCGTCAGGTCCGGCACGAGGCCGAGGCTGGTCTCGCGCATGGCGAACTGCACGTCGTCGGCGACAACGCGCAGGTCACAGGCGAGGGCCAGCTGGAAGCCCGCACCGATGGCATGGCCCTGAACGGCGGCGATGGACACGAGGTCGTTGCGCCGCCACCAGGTGAAGCCCTCCTGGAACTCCGCGATGGCGGCGTCGAGTTCGGCGTCGCCACTGCGTGCGAGATCGATGAAGGACCGCTCGCCCTCGATCCCCTCGGGCGTGAACATCTGCCGGTCGAGCCCCGCGGAGAAGGACTTGCCCTCGCCGCGCAGCACCACCACACGGACGGAGCCCGGCACCAGCCGCCCGGCCTCGGCGAGCGCCCGCCACATCGCGGGACTCTGCGCATTGCGCTTGGCCGGGTTGGCCAGCGTCACCGTGGCGAGCGCGTCGTCGACGGTGAGCCGTACGCCGTCCTTGTCGAGCAGGGGAACGAGTTCCTGGTCGGGCGTGGCCATAAGGCGCCTCCGATGGGTGCGGTCAGCTAGCGGTCAGCTAAGTGACTGCACAGTAACCACCCGGCCGATCGGAAGAACGACCGGGTGGCCACCATCGAAGGCGGCGGGCCGCCCGGGGGTCAGGACGAGGCAGCCTTCTTGCCTCGCGTCGCCCCGCCACGCCCACGAAGCGTGACGCCCGACTCGCTGAGCATCCGGTGCACGAAGCCATACGAGCGGCCGGTCTCCTCGGCCAGTGCTCGGATGCTCGCACCGGAGTCGTACTTCTTCTTCAGGTCTGCCGCGAGCTTGTCGCGCGCGGCGCCGGTTACCCGGCTGCCCTTCTTCAGAGTCTCGGCCACCCGTGCCTCCTCATGGGAAGTGCGCTCTGGTCCCCTCATGATCACCCCTCCGGGGCCCGATGGCCACCCATTCGGCAAGGTCCGTGCGACATGGTTTTGACGACAGGAGCTCCTACTCACAAGTGGAATCTGTGATTCCACCCAGGAGCGTTCGTGGGGCCGAACGGGTTGTTCCGAGAAGTAGCAGGTCAGAGACGCGCAACGGCCGATCCCTTGTCGACAAAGGGATCGGCCAAAAAATCGATGTAGGACACACCTCGATACGAGGAGATCTCACACAGATGATGGATCACCGGTAGGCCGAATGATCCAGACGAATGATCCAACGCTGTGGATCACGCATTCGATCAGGCCAGAGCGACCAGATCCGCGTAGTCGGAGCCCCACAGATCCTCGACGCCGTCGGGCAGCAGGATGATCCGTTCGGGCTGCAGCGCCTCCACCGCGCCCTCGTCGTGGGTGACGAGGACGACCGCGCCCTTGTAGGTGCGCAGCGCGCCGAGGATCTCCTCGCGGCTGGCCGGGTCGAGGTTGTTGGTCGGCTCGTCGAGGAGCAGCACGTTGGCCGAGGAGACCACGAGGGTGGCGAGGGCCAGCCGGGTCTTCTCGCCGCCGGACAGGACGCCGGCGGGCTTGTCGACGTCGTCGCCGGAGAACAGGAACGAGCCGAGCGTCTTGCGGACCTCGACCAGGTCCAGGTCGGGGGCGGCGGAGCGCATGTTCTCCAGGACCGTGCGCTCCGGGTCGAGCGTCTCGTGCTCCTGGGCGTAGTAGCCGAGCTTGAGGCCGTGGCCGGGGACGACCTCACCGGTGTCGGGCGTCTCCACCCCGCCCAGCAGCCGCAGCAGGGTCGTCTTGCCGGCGCCGTTGAGGCCGAGGATGACGACCCGGGAGCCCTTGTCGATGGCCAGGTCGACGTCGGTGAAGATCTCCAGCGAGCCGTACGACTTCGACAGGCCCTCGGCCATCAGGGGCGTCTTGCCGCAGGGCGAGGGCTCGGGGAAGCGGAGCTTGGCGACCTTGTCGGCCTGACGGACCGCCTCCAGGCCGGAGAGCAGCTTGTCCGCGCGGCGGGCCATGTTCTGCGCGGCGACCGTCTTGGTGGCCTTGGCGCGCATCTTGTCGGCCTGCGAGTGCAGCGCGGCGGCCTTCTTCTCGGCGTTCTGCCGCTCGCGCTTACGGCGCTTCTCGTCGGCCTCGCGCTGCTGCTGGTAGAGCTTCCAGCCCATGTTGTAGACGTCGATCTGGGAGCGGTTGGCGTCCAGGTAGAACACCTTGTTGACGACCGTCTCGACCAGGTCGACGTCGTGGCTGATGACGATGAAGCCGCCGCGGTAGGTCTTGAGGTAGTCGCGCAGCCAGACGATCGAGTCGGCGTCGAGGTGGTTCGTCGGCTCGTCGAGGAGGAGCGTGTCCGCGTCGGAGAACAGGATGCGGGCCAGTTCCACGCGGCGGCGCTGACCGCCGGACAGGGTGTGCAGCGGCTGGCCGAGCACCCGGTCGGGCAGGTTGAGCGCGGCGGCGATGGTGGCGGCCTCGGCCTCGGCGGAATACCCGCCCTTGGTGAGGAACTCCGTCTCCTGGCGCTCGTACTGGCGCATCGCCTTGTCGCGGGTGGCGCCGCTGCCGTTGGCGATCCGCTGTTCGTTCTCGCGCATCTTGCGGATCAGGGTGTCCAGCCCGCGCGCGGAGAGGATGCGGTCGCGGGCGAGGGTGTCGAGATCGCCGGTGCGGGGGTCCTGCGGGAGGTAGCCGACCTCGCCGGAACGGGTGACCTGGCCGCCGGCCGGGATGCCCTCGCCGGCCAGGACCTTGGTCAGGGTGGTCTTGCCGGCGCCGTTGCGCCCGACCAGACCGATCCGGTCGCCCTTGGCCACACGGAAGGAGGCGTTCTCGATGAGGATGCGGGCACCGGCGCGCAGCTCGATGCCGGAGGCGGAGATCACGGACAGACTCCAGTGCGGGGAAGTTGGCGGGATGGGCGGCTGAGGACGTTCCCGCCGTCTAATGCGCGAGGAGAATGGCCATGACGCCAGTCTAACGGGACCGTGCAAGGACTTTTTTCGGTTCAGGTGTTCGATCACGGATCGGGGGGCGTTCCCGGGGCACGGGTCGTTGTCAGTGCCGGGTGCCATGCTGGGCGAGAGGTGAGCAAGGCGACAGATCCGGCATGGGGCACAAGGGAGTGATCGGCATGGCAGGCACGAACGGCGCGCGTCCCAGCATCTACCCGACGGTGTTGTACGCCGACGCGAAGGCGGCGATCCGGCAGCTCACGGAGGCCCTGGGCTTCACCGAGCTGTCCGTGTACGAGGGGGAGGACGGCTCGGTGGTGCACGCCGAGCTGGTGCAGGGCAACGGCGCGGTGATGCTGGGCTCGAAGGGCACCGGCAGCGTCTTCGACACGGCAATGAAGAACGCGGGCACGACCGGCGTGTACGTCGTGGTGGACGACGTCGACGCACACCACCGGCGGGCCGTGGAGCACGGCGCGGAGATCCTGATGCCCCCGACCGACCAGGACTACGGCTCCCGGGACTACATGGCCCGGGACATCGAGGGCAACCTGTGGAGCTTCGGCACGTACGCGCCCGAGATACAGGGCTGAGAGCCCCGTCGGGGCTCTCGCGGGCGGTCAGCTGCCCCCGGTGTGCACCTGGAAGGCGGCCCGGCGGACGGCCTTGGCCAGCGCCGGGTCGGGGTGCGCGGCGGCGAGCGCCACCAGCACCTGCACCGTGCGCGGGTGTCCGACGGCACGCACCTCGGTCAGCAGGGCGGGCACGGTCGGCTGCAGCGCGGACTCCAGGTGCCGTACGAGCATCGGCGCCTCGCCGTGGTCGGCGACGGCCGCGGCGGTGTCGACCCACAGCCAGGTGGCCTCCTCCCGGGTGAGCACCTCGTGGGCGTCCTCCGGGTCCACTCCGTCGTGCTCGGCGAGCCACAGCAGCGCGTACGGCCGCAGGGCGGGCTCGTCGACGACCGCGCGGACGTCGGGCTCGGCGGGGGCGCCGACGACGCGCAGCGCCTCGAAGGCGAGGCCGCGCAGCAGGGCGTCGTCCCCGCGGGCCGCGAGCAGCAGCTCGCCGACGGCGCTGCCGACGGTCCGGGCCGCGAGCCAGGCGCGGTACTCGGCGCGGGCCGCGTTCGGGCGGAGCTGGGCGCAGCCGCGGAGCATGCCCTCGGCCGACTGCTCGATGTTGCCGGCGGGGCTCTGCGCGGCGACGCAGATCTGCTCCAGCTTGACCCAGACCGCCCAGCTGCCCAGCGCGGTCAGCGTGGCCTGTCCGGCGCCGTAGGTGAGGGCGCCGACGGAGGCGAGGGCGTGCAGTGCCCAGTCGAGGAGGGGGGCGAGTTCGGCGTCCTGCGCGGGCTCCGCGGGGTCGGCCTCGGCGACGGGGACCGCGGCGAGCGGGGTCGCGGCTTCGGACCCGGCGCCGTAGGGGACCTCGCAGCGCTCGGTGCGCAGTTCGGTGACGCGCTGGCGCAGCAGGTCCAGGAGCTGTTCCACGGGGACGGGCCCGGCGGACAGCTGGAGGAAGGAGAGCACCTGAGGCATGGCCGAGACGACCTCGGCGACCGCGGCGGGCTCCTGGTCCCCGGGTTCCGGGGAGGCGAGCGACCAGGCGTCGAAGAGGGCGACCCAGCCGCGCAGGACGGCGCTGTCGTCCCGGTCCCAGGCGCGCAGCCGCCAGCCGGGGCGGGCGCTGTCGCCGTGCACCTCGACGAGACCGGCGAGACGGGCGGTGTCCCAGTCGGCGCGGATCCGATCCGTGGTCAGGCCCAGATCACTGGCCGCACGTTCGGCGGTCGTGTCGGAGAGCGTGGCCTTGCCGTCGGTGGTCGCGGCGTCTCGGCCGGGGCCGAGGGCGTTGTCGGCCCAGCGGGCGACACGCGCCGCGGCCGCCAGTCCGGAGCGCGCCATTCTGGCCAGCTCAGCGGG
Organism: Streptomyces sp. NPDC002623; assembly: GCF_053592635.1. Taxonomy (NCBI): domain Bacteria; kingdom Bacillati; phylum Actinomycetota; class Actinomycetes; order Kitasatosporales; family Streptomycetaceae; genus Streptomyces; species Streptomyces sp. NPDC002623. The sequence goes on from NZ_JBSFWB010000018.1 coordinate 61,664, forward strand.
GGCCGGGGTGCCCTCCGGCGGGCGGGGTGCGGGGCGGCGCGGGCGCCGCTCGTTCACAGCTGAGGGGGCGGCGGCCAGGGGTCGCGGGCGGACGAGTCGAAGCCTGGAGTCGCGCGGGATACGGGACGTCACGGGTGCAGTCTTCCGGTTGACGGTCCGAAAACCCAAACGGAATGTCACGGCGGGCTACGGGACTGGCCAACGCACAGGGTTCGGCGAGGGCCGAAGAGGCGTCTTCCGGCCAGTGGTACGGCGTTAAACGGAACCGTCGGGACCGCTCCGGGCGCGTCGGCCGCGGGCTCACATGAGCGGTCGCCGCGGGGGTCACATCAGGGGGGTCAGGAAGCGGCGGAGGGCCTCCTCGTAGGCCTCGGGGTCGGCGTTCCACATGGCGCCGTGCGGGGCGTGCGGGACGGTGTGCAGGGCGACCAGGTCGGGCCGGCGGTCGGCGAGGCGACGGGAGACGCGCCAGGGGGCGACGGTGTCGTCGGGGCCGTGCAGGATCAGGGTCGGGACCGTCAGCCGGGCCGGATCGGCGGCCGCGTCGCCGAGGTCTCCGGAGCCGCCGGAGGTGCGGGAGCCGCTGTAGCTGCCGCGCAGGCTGGTGCGCCCCTCGGCGGCCCGGACGGCGAGCGGCAGCAGGGCGCCGGGAGTGTGCCGGGCGGCGGCGAGGGCCCGCAGCGTCGCCCGCCAGTCGAGGACCGGGGAGTCGAGCACGAGCCCCGAGACGAGGTCGCGCAGCCCCGAGTCGGCGGCGGCGCGCAGTGCCATGGTCGCGCCGGTGGACCAGCCGAGCAGGACGATGCGTTCGGCGCCGTAGCGCACGGCGTACCGCATCGCCGCGTCCAGGTCGCGCCACTCGGTCTCGCCGAGGTGGTTCAGACCGTCCGGGGACCGGGGCGCCCCGAGGTCGCCGCGGTAGGCGAGGGCGAGCACGGGGAAGCGGCGGCGGTGCAGAAAGGCCATGACGTTCAGCGCGTGTTCCCGGGTGGTGCCCAGGCCGTGCACGGCGATCACCCAGGTGCGCCGGGCGCCGGGGACGAACCAGGCGGGCAGGTTGCCCAGCTCGCCCGGGATGTCGATGTCGGCGTGGTCGAGGCCGAGGGCGCTGCCGGGGTTGCCGATGTGCAGGTTCGGGGTGAGCCAGACCGCGTCCCGGGGGTTCAGGGTGCCGTGCGTGACGCGTTCCAGGCGGCGTACGACGGTGTCCGCGGAGTGCGGGGCGGTGGGCAGGACGGCGCCGACGACCGCGTGGGAGCCGTTCCCGGAGAGCCCGTAGGTGCCGGGACGCAGGGCGGCCAGGTCGCGGGTGAGGGTGATCTGTCCGGCGGCCGTGCCGTGCACGGTGAGCCGGGGTTCGGTGGGCAGCGGCCGGCCGGGCGGCGCCTTCAGGGCGGCGTCGCTGGCGAACCGGCCGACGGCGACGCCGGCCGCGCCGGCGGCCAGGGCTGCGGTGACGGCGGCGGCCGTCGCTCTGACAGTGCGCACGCGTCCAGTGTCCTGGCCATCCCTGCGAGCGGCCAGTGGTGCGGTCGGCGAGAGTGACGGGGGCCGGTGGGCAGCAGGGTCGGGGCCGGTGGGCAGCAGGGTCGGGGCCGGTGGGGAGCAGGGTCAGGGCCGCTGCCCGTATCCCCGGAGCCGCTCCCCCGCCTGCGCCACCTGTTCCTCCGTCAGGAGGGTGGGGTTCCGGCCGGGCAGCGACGAGGCCGTCAGCCACAGGCGGCACATCCACTCCAGTTGGGCCGTGCGGTCATAGGCCTGGTCGAGGGTGGTGCCGTAGGTGAGCGTGCCGTGGTTCTGCAGCAGGCAGCCGGTGCGGTCCGCAAGGGCCTGGAGCATGTTCTCGGCCAACTCCGCGGTGCCGTACGTGGCGTAGGGGGCGACCCGGACGGGTCCGCCGAGCGCGGCCGCCATGTAGTGGACGCGGGGGAGCTCCGTGACGAGGGTGGAGACGGCCGTGGCGTGCACCGCGTGGGTGTGGACGACCGCGCCGGCGTCGGTGGCGCGGTAGACGGCGAGGTGCATGGGCAGTTCGCTGGTCGGGACCAGGCCGCCGAGCACCTGACGGCCGGTGAGGTCGACGCCGGTGAGGTCGTCCGGGGCGAGCCGGTCGTAGGGCACGCCCGACGGTGTGACCAGCACGGTGTCGCCGACCCGCACCGAGACGTTGCCGGAGGTGCCGACGACCAGTCCGTCGGTCACGGTGCGGCGGGCCGTCGTCACGAGCGCCTCCCAGGCGCGGGCCTCCTCGGGGACCGCACGCCTCCGCGGCCGCTCCGCCGCACCCCGTGCGCCGTCTCCGGAGTCCCGGGCGTCCTCCTGCTCGCGCCGCTGCTCAGCCATGCCGCACTCCCCCTCTTGAGGTGATTTGGCCGGAGATCGACGAACACCCACCGATATTCGTGGATCTTCCTCTAGCCTCTGGTTCGTTTTCGTTTCGTGCACGCCGCCGTTCCGGGGGAATCATGGCTCGCGCCCACGCTCCATCGCCCACGCCGTCCACGCCCTCCTTGCCGTCCTTGCCGTCCTTGCCGTCCTCGCTGTCCACGCCGTCCTCGCGTCGCCGCGGCCTCGCATGGGCGGCCTGTGCCGTGGCGCTCGCCGCCGCGGGGACCGCGCTCGCCCAGGCGCCCGCCCGTGCGGCGGAGCAGCCGAGGGGGCATGACGTCTCGTCCCACCAGAAGACCGTCGACTGGCCGCGGGCGAAGGCCGCGGGGGCGGGGTTCGTCTACGTCAAGGCGACCGAGTCCACCTCCTACCGCAACCCGTACTTCGAAGCGCAGTACGAGGGCGCCGGCGCGGTCGGGCTGCTGCGCGGCGCGTACCACTTCGCGCTGCCGGACAAGGGCTCGGGCAAGGCGCAGGCCGCGCACTTCGTCGGCAACGGCGGCGGCTGGAGCGCGGACGGCCGGACCCTGCCGCCCGCCCTCGACATCGAGTACAACCCCTACGGCGGCTCGAACAGGTGCTACGGCCTGACCGAGGCGCAGACGGTGGCCTGGATCCGGGCCTTCAGCGACGAGGTGCACCGGCTCACCGGCCGTCGCCCGGTGATCTACACGACGACCCACTGGTGGAACCTCTGCACGGGCGGCAGCAGCGCCTTCGCCGCGGATCACGCCCTGTGGATCGCCCGTTACCGGTCCGCCGACGCGGGCGCCCTGCCGGCCGGATGGTCGGCGTGGACCTTTTGGCAGTACGCCGACAGCGGCAGCCTGCCGGGTGACCAGAATCTCTTCAACGGCTCCGCCGACCGGCTGCAGAGCTTCGCGCAAGGGGACTAGCCGTGCGGCGTCTGTGCCGCCGGCGGCACAGGGAAGAAACGGAGCCCCGCCCCTGCCCTACTGGACACCACCAAGCCCCCTCCAGTTCACCTTCCGTTCATTCAGGTTACTTACGTTCAACCGGCCGATTACTTCGAACGAATGCCTGGGTAAATGGAAAGCTTCTCGCTGATCCTCGCGATTGTGGTCGTAACCGCACTTGCGTTCGATTTCACGAACGGTTTCCACGACACCGCCAACGCGATGGCCACGACCATCTCGACCGGTGCACTCAGACCCAAGGTCGCGGTGGCCATGTCCGCCGTGCTCAACCTCGTCGGCGCGTTCCTCTCCGTGGAGGTCGCCAACACGATCTCCAAGGGGCTCGTCGACGAGACCGGCATCCGGCCCGAGGTCATCTTCGCCGCCCTGGTCGGCGCCATCCTCTGGAACCTGCTGACCTGGCTGGTGGGCCTGCCCTCCAGCTCCTCGCACGCCCTCATGGGCGGCCTGATCGGCGCCACCATCGCCTCGGCCGGCATGGGCGCGGTGCACGGCGACGCCCTGGTCACCAAGGTCCTGATCCCGGCGATCGCGGCCCCGATCGTCGCGGGCATCGCGGCGTTTCTGGCGACCCGCCTCTCCTACACCCTCGGCAAGAAGGCCGACGGCAAGGCCGCGGCGAAGGGCTACCGCGCCGGCCAGATCGCCTCGGCCGGCCTGGTCTCGCTCGCCCACGGCACGAACGACGCGCAGAAGACGATGGGCATCATCACCCTCGCCCTCGTGGCCGGCGGCGCCGTGGCCCCCGACTCGGACCCGCCCACCTGGGTCATCCTCTCCGCGGGCCTCGCCATCGCGCTCGGCACCTACCTCGGCGGCTGGCGCATCATCCGCACCATGGGCAAGGGCCTGACCGACCTCCAGCCACAGCAGGGCTTCGCCGCCCAGACCAGCGCGGCCACGGTCATCCTGGCCTCCTCCCACCTCGGCTTCTCCCTCTCCACCACCCACTCGGTCTCCGGTGCGGTGATGGGCGCGGGGCTCGGCCGCAAGGGCGGAGTGGTCCGCTGGTCGACGGCGACGCGGATGTTCGTCGCGTGGGGCCTGACGCTGCCGGCGGCGGCCCTGGTGGGTGCGCTGGCCGAGTCCGTGACCGACCTGGGCGACTGGGGCACCGCGGTGGTCGCGATCTTCCTGGTGGCCTCCAGCGCGGCGATCTGGAAGATCTCGCGGCGCGAGGTCATCGACGCCTCGAACGTCAACGGGACGGAGGAGCCGGCGGCGATCCCGACGGCGGCCCCGGTCGCCGACAGCCTGACGGCCACCATCCCGTCCCCCGCCGCCACCGCCTCCGCCACCGCCACGGCCACCGAGCCCACGGCCCCGGCCGTCTGAGCCCGCGCACCCGGTACGAAGGAAGAGAAACAGCATGAAGATCGACTGGGCGGCCCTGGGCTCCGTCTTCGGCGTCAGCCTCGTGGTCACCGTGGGCCTGGTGGCTCTGTTCACCCTGGGCGTCATGGGTCTGTCGCGGCAGGAACGCGCAACGGCGGAGGGCGGCTCGGCCACCCTCGCGGTGACGGGCGCGTACGCGTGCTTCGTCGCCTGCGCGGCCGCGGTGGCCTACGGGATCTCGCTGATCGTGGTCTGACGCCCGGCCGACGGCACTCACCGCCCTGTGCGGCTCTCGCGAGGAGCCGCACGGGGCGGTCCGTTTTTTCCTCCGGGAGCCGTGCGCGAGTGACGGCCGTCGTGGCAGCGGTGTGGGGTTCTGCACACTCTCCCTGTGCAGGTCAACGGCAAGTTGACGGCCGTTCCGGGCCCGTGGTGGACTGCCGGAGCCATCAACGGCGGTAGGAGAGGAAGCCGGTGCGAATCCGGCGCGGTCCCGCCACTGTCACCGGGGTAGTAAGCCCCCGGGAGCCAGGAACTCTCCCCGCCGGTCTAGTCGAACCAGGGCGCGGACACCCTGAGTGAGGACATATCGCCATGCTCGCTGGGCCGTTGAGGTACCGCACCGGTTCGCTGCCCGACCCCACGGCCGGCTGAGCCCGTGCGTGCCGATCGCGTCTTCGCGTACGGCGCCGCCGCCGGCCTCCTCGGCGATCTGATCCTCGGCGATCCCCGCCGGGGGCATCCGGTCGCCGCGTTCGGGCGGGCCGCGGGTGGCGTGGAGCGGGTGTTGTGGCGGGACCATCGGGGGTGGGGCGCTCTGCACACCCTCGTGTGCGCCGGGAGCGCCGTCGCGTTGGGGGCTGCCGTCTCGCGCGGCGGACGGTCCTCCACCGCCGTCTCCGTCGTCCTCACCTCCGCCGCCACCTGGGCCGTCGTCGGGGGCTCCTCCCTCGTCCGCGAGGCGCGGGGCATCGGGCGGGCCCTCGAAGCGGGTGACGTCGACGCCGCGCGGGAGCGGCTGCCGCATCTGTGCGGGCGGGATCCGCAGTCGCTGGACGCGGACGGGATCGCCCGGGCCGTGGTGGAGTCCGTCGCCGAGAACACCTCCGACGCCGTCGTGGGGGCGCTGGTGTGGGGGGCCGTCGGCGGGGTGCCGGGGCTGGTCGGGTTCCGGGCCGTCAACACCCTGGACGCCATGGTCGGGCACCGGTCGCCGAGATATCTGCGCTTCGGGTGGGCCTCCGCTCGGCTCGACGACCTGGCCGGGTGGCCGGGGGCTCGGCTGACCGCTGTGCTCGCCGCCGTGGCCGGGGGCGATCCGCGCGGGGCCGTTCGGGCCTGGCGGGCGGACGCGGGCAGGCATCCCAGTCCCAATGCCGGACCCGTCGAGGCGTCGTTCGCCGGGGCGCTCGGCGTGCGGCTGGGCGGGACCCTGTCGTACGGCGGCCGGGTCGAGCACCGGCCCGTGCTCAACGGGGCGGCCGGGCGGCCCGTCGTCGCCCGGGACATCGAACGGGCCGCGCGGCTCTCCCGCCGGGTCGGTCTGCTCGCGCTCGGCGTGACCGTCGCCGCGCGCACCCTCGCCACGACGGTGAACGCGAAAGCGAAGGGGCGTACTTCATGACGGGCGGCGGTCTTCTGGTGGCCGGCACGACCTCCGATGCCGGCAAGAGTGTCGTCACGGCCGGGATCTGCCGGTGGCTGGTGCGGCAGGGGGTGAAGGTCGCGCCCTTCAAGGCCCAGAACATGTCCCTGAACTCGTTCGTGACCAAGGAAGGCGCCGAGATCGGGCGGGCGCAGGCCATGCAGGCCCAGGCCTGCCGGGTCGAGCCGACCGCGCTCATGAATCCCGTGCTGCTGAAGCCGGGCGGCGAGCAGAGCAGTCAGGTCGTGCTGCTCGGGAAGCCCGTCGGGGAGCTCAGTGCCCGTGGGTATCACGGGGGGCGGCAGCAGAAACTCCTGGGAACCGTTCTCGACTGTCTCGCCGAGTTGCGGGGCACGTATGACGCGGTGATCTGTGAGGGGGCCGGCTCTCCCGCCGAGATCAATCTTCGGCGGACCGACATCGTCAACATGGGGATCGCCCGGAATGCCGGGCTTCCCGTCCTCGTCGTCGGTGACATCGATCGTGGCGGGGTCTTCGCGTCCTTCTTCGGGACCGTCGCGCTTCTGTCCCCCGAGGATCAGGCGCTCGTCGCCGGATTCCTCGTCAACAAGTTCCGCGGCGACGTCTCCCTGTTGGAGCCGGGGCTCGACATGCTGCTCGGGCTCACCGGGCGGCGGACCTACGGGGTGCTGCCGTTCCGGCACGGGCTCGGGATCGACGAGGAGGACGGACTGCGCGTTTCGCTGCGCGGCACCGTGCGTGAGTCGAACACCGCCCCGCCCGTCGGCGAGGACGTGCTGCGGGTCGCCGTCTGCGCGATACCGCTCATGTCCAACTTCACCGACGTGGACGCGCTCGCCGCCGAACCCGGTGTCGTCGTGCGGTTCGTGGACCGGCCGGAGGAGCTCGCCGACGCCGATCTCGTCGTCGTGCCCGGCACCCGGGGCACGGTCCGGGCCCTGGAGTGGCTGCACGAGCGCGGGCTGGCCGCGGCCCTGCTGCGCCGGGCGGCGGAGGGCCGGCCGATCCTCGGGATCTGCGGCGGCTTCCAGATCCTCGGCGAGCGCATCGAGGACGACGTCGAGAGCCGCCGGGGCCGGGTCGACGGACTCGGACTGCTGCCCGTCCGGGTGCGGTTCGCCCGGGAGAAGACCCTCACCAGGCCGGTGGGCGAAGCCCTCGGCGAGACGGTCGACGGCTACGAGATCCACCACGGGGTCGCCGAGATCCTGGGCGGAACCCCCTTCCTGGACGGCTGCCGGGTCGGACAGACCTGGGGCACGCACTGGCACGGCTCGCTGGAGTCGGACGGGTTCCGGCGGGCGTTTCTGCGCGAGGTGGCGGCCGCCGCGGGCCGCCGGTTCGTGCCCGCCCCCGACACCTCTTTCGCCGGGCTGCGCGAGGAGCAGCTCGACCGGCTCGGCGACCTGATCGAACAGCACGCGGACACCGACGCGCTCTGGCGGCTCATCGAGTCGGGCGCGCCGCAAGGACTGCCTTTCATTCCACCGGGAGCGCCCGCATGAGCACAGTGTTGTTGTTGTCGACCGCCGACACGGATCTGCTGGCGGCCCGGGCCGCCACGAGCGCCGCGTACCGCATCGGCAACCCGACCCGCGTCGACGTCGCCGCCGAGCTGCCCGCGCTGCTCGACGGCGCCGACCTCGCCGTCGTCCGGCTGCTCGGCGGGAAGCGGGCCTGGGAGGACGGGCTCGCCGCGCTGAAGGCGTCCGGCATCCCGACCGTGCTGCTGGGCGGCGAGACCGTGCCGGACGCGGAGTTGATGGCCGAGTCGTCCGTACCGGCCGGCGTGGTGGCGGAGGCGCTGCGCTATCTCGTCGAGGGCGGTCCCGCCAACCTGACCGAGCTGGCCCGGTTCCTGTCCGACACCGTGCTGCTGACCGGCGAGGGGTTCGTCGAGCCGCAGAAGATGCCGGAGTACGGCGTGCACGGGGAACGGCCGTTCGTCGATGGGCGGCCGACCGTGGGCGTGCTCTTCTACCGGGCCCACGAACTCAGCGGCAACACCGGCTTCGTGGACACCCTGTGCGACGCGATCGAGTCGAAGGGCGCCAACGCCCTTCCCGTGTACTGCGGTTCGCTGCGCGGTGCGGACCCCGCGCTGTACGAGATCCTCGGCCGGGCCGACGCCCTGGTCGCCACCGTCCTCGCCGCCGGCGGTACGCACGCCTCGCAGGCCTCGGCCGGCGGCGACGAGGAGGCCTGGGACATCGGGGCGCTCGCCGACCTCGACGTGCCGGTACTGCAAGGGCTGTGCCTGACGTCGTCGCACGCCGCGTGGATGGCCTCCGACGCGGCCGTGTCCCCCATGGACGCGGCCATGCAGGTCGCCATCCCCGAGTTCGACGGCCGGCTGATCACGGTCCCCTTCTCCTTCAAGGAGCAGGGCCCGGACGACGTTCCGGTGTACGTCGCCGACCCCGAGCGGGCCGCACGCGTCGCCGGGATCGCCGTACGGCACGCGCAGTTGAAGCACACGCCGAACGCCGAGAAGAAGCTGGCGCTCGTCTTCACCGCCTATCCGACCAAGCACTCGCGGGTCGGCAACGCGGTCGGACTCGACACGCCCGCTTCGGCGGTCCGGGTGCTGGACGCGCTCAAGGACGCCGGTTACTCGCTCACCGAGTACCCCGACAACGGGGACGAGTTGATCCACCGGCTCATCAACGCCGGTGGCCACGACGTCGAATGGCTCACCGAGGAGCAGCTGGCCGCCGCGCCCGCGCGGGTGCCGCTCGCCGACTACCGGGCCTGGTTCGACCAGCTGGACCCGGAGCTGCGCGGCGGGATGCTGGAGGCGTGGGGCGAGCCGCCGGGCAACCTGTACGTCGACGGGGACGACATCGTGCTGGCCTCCCTCCAGTTCGGGAACGTCGTCGTGATGATCCAGCCGCCGCGCGGCTTCGGCGAGAACCCGATCGCGATCTACCACGACCCCGACATGCCGCCGTCCCACCACTACATGGCGGCCTACCGCTGGCTCGACAACTCCTTCGGCGCGGACGCCGTCGTCCACATGGGCAAGCACGGCACGATGGAGTGGCTGCCCGGCAAGGGGCTCGGGCTCAGCGGCGGCTGCGCCCCGGACGCCGTCCTCGGCGAACTCCCGCTCATCTACCCGTTCATCGTCAACGACCCCGGCGAGGGCACCCAGGCCAAGCGGCGCGGGCATGCCACGGTCGTCGACCACCTCGTGCCGCCGATGGCGCGTGCCGACACCTACGGCGACCTGGCCAAGCTGGAGCAGCTCCTCGACGAGTACGCGCTCGTCTCCGACCTGGACCCGACCAAGGCCCCGGCCGTGCGGGCGCAGATCTGGACGCTGGTGAAGGCGGCCGAGCTGCACCACGACCTGCATGTGGACGACCAGCCGGACGACGAGGCCTTCGACGAGTTCGTCATGCACATCGACGGCTATCTGTGCGAGATCAAGGACGTCCAGATCCGCGACGGCCTGCACATCCTCGGCGGCGGTCCGGTCGACGAGGCGCGGGTGAACCTCGTGCTGGCCGTGCTGCGGGCCTCGCAGGTGTGGGGCGGCGCGGCAAACGCCCTGCCGGGGCTGCGGGCCTGTCTCGCCGAGCACTTCGGCCTGGTGGAGAAGGATCTGCTGGCCGAGCCGGGCGCGCCGGTGAAGGCACCGGTGGAGCTGACCGACCTGGTCGAGGGTCCGGCCCGTTCGGCGGCCGACGCGATCGACCTGCTGGAGCAGCTGTGCCGCCGGTTCGCGGAAGGCATGGAGGAGCGGGGCTGGGCGACGGCCGCGGTCCCCGCGCTGGTGCGTGAGGTGGTGGGGGTCGAACTCCCGGACGCCGTCGCGGTGTTGGAGTTCGCCTGCACCGAGGTCGTGCCGCGGCTCGCGCGGACGACCGACGAGATCGACCACATCCTCAAGGCCCTGAACGGCGGTTACGTCCCGGCGGGCCCGTCCGGCTCGCCGACCCGCGGGCTGGTCAACGTGCTCCCGACCGGCCGCAACTTCTACTCCGTCGACCCCAAGGCCATTCCGTCCCGGCTGAGTTGGGAGGTCGGGCAGGCGCTCGCCGACTCCCTCGTCCAGCGCTACCTCCAGGACACCGGGGAGTATCCGAAGTCCGTCGGCCTGACGGTGTGGGGCACGTCCGCGATGCGCACCCAGGGCGACGACATCGCCGAGATCCTGGCGCTGCTGGGCTGCCGCCCGGTGTGGGACGACGCCTCGCGCCGGGTCACCGGCTTCGACGTGGTCCCGCTGGCGGAGCTGGGCCGGCCGCGCATCGACGTCACGGTCCGTATCTCCGGCTTCTTCCGGGACGCGTTCCCGCACGTCGTCGGGCTGCTCGACGACGCGGTGCGGACGGTGGCCGAGCTGAAGGAGCCGGTCGACCGGAACTTCGTGCGCGCCCACGTCGAGGAGGACGCCGCCGAGCACGGCGACCGGCGGCGCGCGACGGCCCGTATCTTCGGCTCCAAGCCGGGGGCGTACGGGGCGGGGCTGCTGCCGCTGATCGACGCCCGCAACTGGCGCTCCGACGCCGACCTCGCCGAGGTGTACGCCGTCTGGGGCGGCTACGCCTACGGGCGCGGGCTCGACGGGCGGGCGGCGCGCGGGGACATGGAGACGGCGTTCAAGCGGATCGCGGTGGCGGCGAAGAACGTCGACACGCGTGAGCACGATCTCGTCGACGCCGACGACTACTTCCAGTACCACGGCGGCATGGTCGCCATGGTCCGGCATCTGACGGGGGCCAACCCCGAGGCGTACGTGGGCGATTCGGCGACGCCGGACCAGGTGAGGACGCGCACCCTCGGCGAGGAGACGCACCGGGTGTTCCGGGCGCGGGTGGTCAACCCGCGCTGGATGGCGGCCATGCGCCGGCACGGCTACAAGGGCGCCTTCGAGATGGCGGCGACCGTCGACTACCTCTTCGGGTACGACGCCACCGCCGGGGTCGTGGACGACTGGATGTACGAGAAGCTCAGCGCCGAGTACGTGTTCGACCCGGAGAACCAGGACTTCATGAAGAAGTCCAACCCGTGGGCGCTGCGGGGCATCACCGAGCGGCTCCTCGAAGCCGCCGACCGCGGGCTGTGGGCGGAGCCGGACGCGGACACGCTGGAGCGGCTGCGCGCCACCTACCTGGAGCTCGAAGGCGATCTGGAGGGCGACAGTTGAGTACCCCGTTCCCGTTCACGGCCGTGGTCGGCCAGGACGATCTGCGGCTCGCGCTGCTGTTGAACGCCGTGTCCCCGGCGGTCGGCGGTGTGCTGGTGCGCGGCGAGAAGGGCACCGCCAAGTCCACGGCCGTGCGGGCGCTCTCGGCGCTGATGCCGACGCTGGACGTCGTCGTCGGGTGCCGGTTCTCCTGCGATCCGGACTCGCCCGATCCCGCCTGCCCGGACGGGCCGCACGAGCCGGGGGCGTTCGAGTCCCGGCCGGCCCGGATGGTCGAGCTGCCGGTCGGCGCGTCCGAGGACCGGCTGGTCGGCGCGCTCGACATCGAGCGGGCGCTCGCCGAGGGCGTGAAGGCCTTCGAGCCGGGGCTGCTGGCCGACGCGCACCGCGGCATCCTGTACGTCGACGAGGTCAACCTGCTCCACGACCACCTCGTGGACCTGCTGCTGGACGCCGCCGCGATGGGCGCCTCCTACGTGGAGCGTGAGGGCGTCTCCGTCCGGCATGCGGCGCGGTTCCTGCTCGTGGGGACCATGAACCCCGAAGAGGGCGAGCTGCGGCCGCAGTTGCTCGACCGGTTCGGGCTGACCGTCGAGGTGGCCGCCTCCCGGGAGCCCGACCAGCGGGTCGAGGTGGTGCGCAGGAGGCTCGCGTACGACGACGATCCGGAGGGCTTCGCGGCGCGCTGGGCCGAGGAGGAGTCCGCCGTGCGGGCGCGGATCGTGGCGGCGCGGGAGCTGTTGCCGTCCGTGCGGCTCGGCGACGGGGCGCTGCGGCAGATCGCGGCGACCTGTGCGGCCTTCGAGGTGGACGGCATGCGCGCCGACATCGTGATGGCGCGGACGGCGGTCGCGCTGGCGGCCTGGGCCGGGCGGACCGACGTGCTCGCCGAGGACGTCCGGCAGGCGGCGCTGCTGGCTCTGCCGCACCGGCGGCGGCGCAACCCCTTCGACGCGCCCGGCATGGACGAGGACAAGCTCGACGAGACGCTGGAGCAGTTCGCGGGCGAGGACGAGGACCCCGATCCCGACCCCGACCCCGGCGGGCCCGGCGGCGGGGACGGCGGGCAGCCGCCGTCGGACGGGGACGGCCCCGAGGGCGGGGACACCGCCGCGCGGCCCGAGGCCGGGGAGGGCGGAGAGCCGCAGCCCTCCGGCGCCGGGGAGCAGTCCGCCGTCCGGGCCGCCGAGCCGTTCCGCACGAAGGTGCTGAGCGTGCCCGGGATCGGCGAGGGGGCCGCCGGACGACGGTCGCGGGCGCGGACCGAGCACGGGCGGACCACCGGGGCCCGGCGGCCGCGGGGGGCGCTCACCAAGCTGCACCTGGCGGCGACCGTGCAGGCCGCCGCGCCGCATCAGCGGGCGCGGGGCCGGTCCGGGCGCGGGCTGGTGATCCGGCGGGACGATCTTCGGCAGGCGACCCGGGAGGGACGGGAGGGCAACCTCGTGCTGTTCGTCGTGGACGCCTCCGGGTCGATGGCCGCCCGGCAGCGGATGAGCGCCGTGAAGGGGGCGGTGCTGTCGCTGCTGCTCGACGCCTATCAGCGGCGGGACAAGGTGGGGCTCGTGACGTTCCGGGGGGCGGCGGCCGAGGTCGCGTTGCCGCCGACCTCGTCCGTCGACGCCGCCGCCGTCCGGCTGGAGTCGCTGCCCACCGGCGGGCGGACGCCGCTGGCCGCCGGGCTGCTCAAGGCGCATGACGTGCTGCGGGTGGAGCGGCTGCGCGATCCCGCGCGGCGGGCGCTCGTCGTGCTGGTCACGGACGGGCGGGCCACCGGTGGGCCCGAGCCGGTCGCGCTGGCCGGGCGGGCGGCCCGGCTGTTCGCCGCCGAGGGCGTCGCGTCGGTGGTCGTCGACTGTGAGTCGGGGCCGGTGCGGCTGGGGCTCGCGGCGCAGGTCGCGGGTGAGCTGGGCGGTACCGCGGTGACGCTCGACGAACTGCGGGCGGAGTCGATCGCCGGGCTGGTCAGGGACGTTCAGGGGACTTCGAGGAGGGCCGCGTAATGCCGCAGGGACAGCCGAGTGCAGTGCCGGACGACGGGCTGACGACGCGTCAGCGACGGAACCGGCCGCTCGTCGTCGTGCACACGGGCATCGGCAAGGGCAAGTCGACCGCCGCCTTCGGGCTGGCGCTGCGCGCCTGGAACCAGGGCTGGCCCATCGGGGTGTTCCAGTTCGTCAAGTCGGCGAAGTGGAAGGTCGGCGAGGAGAACGCGCTGCGGGTGCTGGGCGCCTCCGGCGAGGGCGGGTCCGTCGACTGGCACAAGATGGGCGAGGGGTGGTCGTGGGTCCAGCGCGACTCCCAGATGGACAACGAGGAGAAGGCCCGCGAGGGCTGGGAGCAGGTCAAGCGGGACCTCGCCGCCGAGACGTACAAGCTGTATGTGCTCGACGAGTTCGCGTACCCGATGCACTGGGGCTGGGTCGACACGGATGAGGTGATCTCGGTGCTGCGGGACCGTCCGGGGACGCAGCACGTGGTCGTCACCGGGCGGAACGCGCCCGAGAAGCTCGTCGAGTACGCCGACCTGGTGACCGACATGTCCAAGGTCAAGCACCCCATGGACGCCGGTCAGAAGGGTCAGCGGGGTATCGAGTGGTGAATCAGTCGTGACTTCCTCGTTCTCCGTTCCCCGGCTGGTCATCGCCGCGCCGTCCTCCGGCAGCGGCAAGACCACCGTCGCCACGGGGCTGATGGCCGCGTTCGCCGCGCGGGGGCTCGCCGTGTCCCCGCACAAGGTCGGGCCGGACTACATCGACCCCGGGTACCACGCGCTCGCCACCGGGCGGGTGGGGCGGAACCTCGACGCGTATCTGTGCGGGCCGGAGTTGGTCGGGCCGCTGTTCCTGCACGGGGCGCGGGGGTGTGACATCGCCGTCGTCGAGGGGGTGATGGGGATGTACGACGGGGCCGCGGGCGAGGGTGAGCTGGCGTCCACCGCGCAGGTCGCGAAGCTGCTGCGGGCGCCGGTGGTTCTGGTGGTCGACGCGTCGTCCCAGTCGAGGTCCGTCGCCGCGCTGGTGCACGGGTTCGCTTCCTGGGATCCCGAGGTGCGGGTCGGGGGCGTGATCCTGAACAAGGTCGCCTCGGACCGGCACGAGGAGTTGCTGCGGGAGGCGTTGGAGTCGGCCGGGGTGCCGGTGCTGGGCGCCTTGCGGCGGGCTGCGCAGGTGTCCACGCCTGCTCGGCACCTCGGGCTGGTTCCGGTCGCCGAACGGCAGGGGGCTGCGGTCGACTCCGTCGCGGCGATGGGTGCGCAGGTGTCCCAGGGGTGTGACCTCACCGCGTTGGAAGCCCTTGCCCGTGCTGCCGGTCCCCTCCCAGGGGGCTCCGCCCCCTGGACCCCCGTCCCGCCCACCCACAGCCACCCGACTCGGTTGGTCGAGAAGCGAGGGCCCCTGGTTGCCGTTGCCGGAGGTGCCGCGTTCACCTTCTCCTACGCGGAGCACAGTGAACTCCTCACCGCCGCCGGCGCCGAAGTCGTCACCTTCGATCCGCTGCGCGACGAATCCCTCCCGGAGGGCGCCGCCGGGCTCGTCGTCGGGGGCGGGTTCCCCGAGGTGTACGCCGCCGAGCTGTCCGCCAACGAGCCCCTGCGCAAGTCCGTCGCCGCCCTCGCGGAGTCCGGCGCGCCGGTGGCCGCCGAGTGCGCAGGCCTGCTGTATCTGTGCCGGGAGCTGGACGGGCAGCCGATGTGCGGCGTGCTGGACGCCACCGCGCGGATGACCGAACGGCTCACCCTCGGCTATCGGGACGCCGTCGCCGTGAGCGACAGTGTCCTGGCGCCGGCCGGGACGCGGATGCGGGGGCACGAGTTCCACCGGACGGTCGTCGAGCCGGGGGCGGGTGCGGTCCCCGCGTGGGGCGTGCGTACCCCCGAGCGGCGGGTCGAAGGCTTCGTACAACAAGGTGTGCACGCGAGTTATCTGCACACGCACTGGGCGTCCGAGCCCGGTGTGGCCCGTCGGTTCGTGGAGAGGTGCCGGACGTCATGAGCAGCAGGAGCAGCGTGGGCAGCAGGCTGGTCGGGGTCGGGGTGGGGCCCGGGGATCCGGAGCTGGTGACCGTCAAGGGCGTGAACGCGCTGCGGGCCGCCGAGGTCGTCGTCGTGCCCGTGATGGACAGCGGTGAGCGGGGGCGGGCCGAGGCCACGGTTCTGCACTACGTGCCCGAGGACAAGGTCGTCCGGGTCGTGTTCGCGCTGAACGAGCGGTCCGACCGGGCGCGGCGGGAGGCCGCCTGGGACGCCGCCGGGGAGCGGGTCGCCACGTTGCTGCGGCAGCACGGGAGCGTCGCCTTCGCGACCATCGGCGACCCCAACGTGTACTCCACGTTCACCTATCTCGCGCAGACCATCCTGGACGCGGTGCCCGAGGTCGTGATCGAGACCGTCCCGGGCATCACCGCCATGCAGGATCTCGCCGCGCGGTCGGGCGCCGTGCTGACCGAGGGCACCGAGCCGTTGACGCTGGTGCCGGTGACCGCGGGGTCGGCGGTGCTGAAGGACGCGCTCGCCGGGCCGGGGACGGTCGTCGCGTACAAGTTCGGGCGGCAGGCCGCCGAGGTCGCCGAGGCGCTGCGGGAGACCGGGCGGCTCGGGGACGCCGTGTGGGGGTCGGCGCTGGGGCTGGCGGACGAATCCATTCGGTCGGCCGACGAACTGGGCGGGGAGCCGTTGCCCTATCTCTCGACGCTCATCGCGCCCGCGCGGCGGGACGGCGGTCGGGGCGGCAAGCTGTGAGACCGGGGAAGGCGAGGGCCCGGGTCTCAAGCGGCCAGGCCCACCACCAGCCAGATGAAGGCCGCGCCCGCGATCGTGCACAGCACGGTCGAGCGGGCGGGGTGTTCGTGGTGGGCCTCGGGGAGGATCTCGGCGGCCGCCAGGTACAGCAGTGCGCCGCCGAAGAAGCCCAGATAGCCGCCGAGCAGTTGCTCCGGGATGGTGACGAAGGCCGTCGAGGCCGCGCCGACGACCGGGGCGGCCGCGTCCGCGACCAGCATGGCCTGCGCCTTGCGGCGGGCGTTCCCGTAGAGGCTCGTGATCGTGTAGGTGTTGAAGCCGTCGGCGAAGTCGTGGGCGATGACCGCGACCGCCACGGCGGCGCCCATGCCGCCGCCCACCTGGAAGGCCGCGCCGATCGCGACGCCGTCCATGGCGCTGTGGCCGACCATCGCCGCGGCCGCCGTCAGGCCCACCTCGGGGGTCCGGCCGTCGTGTTCTTCGGCGCCGTGGGCGGCCTGGCGCACCGCCAGCAGGCGTTCCACCAGATGGGCCAGCAGGAAGCCCGCCACGAAGAGCAGCAGTGCGGCCGGTACGCCGAAGACCTCCGTGCCGGCCGCCTCCAGTGCCTCCGGCAGCAGGTCCAGGCCGACCACGCCCAGCATCAGGCCGCCGGCCAGGCCCAGCACCAGGTGGCGGCGGTCGGTCACGCGTTGTGCCGTCCAGCCGCCGGCCAGCGTCATGAGGAACGCGCCGAGCGCGACGAAGACGGCCATAGGCCCTTGCTATCCGATGAACCCCCGATTGTGCACATCCGGCCACGGCCCTGACATCCGTTACGACCCGTTGCGACCCGTTGTGATCCGCCAGAGAGGACCCGAATCCATGGCCGATGCCCCCACCGGCAAGGTGACCTTCGTCGGTGCCGGCCCCGGCGCCGCCGACCTGCTGACGTTCCGTGCCGCGCGTGCCATCGCGGAGGCCGACGTCGTGATCTGGGCCGCGAGCCTGGTCCAGGCGGAGGTTCTCGAACACGCGCGCGAGGGTGCGGAGATCCTGGACTCGGCGACCATGTCCCTGGAGGACGTCGTCGCCGTGTACGAGCGGGCCCGGCGGGAGGGGCTCAGGGTCGCCCGTATCCACTCCGGCGACCCTGCCCTGTGGGGCGGTACCCAGGAGCAGCTCGACCGGTGCCGGGAGATCGGCGTCGACACCGAGATCGTCCCCGGCGTCTCCTCCTTCTCGGCCGTCGCGGCGCTCGCCCAGCGGGAGCTGACGATCCCCGAGGTCGCGCAGTCCGTCGTCCTGACCCGGCTCGGCGGCGGCAAGACGCCGATGCCGCCGGGCGAGGAGGTGCGGGAGTTCGCCAGGCACGGCACGACCATGGCGATCTTCCTGTCGGCCGCCCGCAGCGGGCAACTGGTGCGCGAGCTGCTGGAGGGCGGCTATCCGACGACCACCCCGGTCGTCATCGCCTATCAGGCGACCTGGCCGGAGGAGCTGGTCGTGAAGTGCACGATCGAGACGCTGGAGGAGACGGTCAAGGAGCACAAGCTCTGGAAGCACACCCTCTTCCTGGTCGGCCCGGCCCTCGACGCGCACGGCACCCGCTCGCACCTCTACCACCCCGGTCACTTCCACGGCTATCGCAAGGCCGACCCGGAGGCCCGGCGGGCGCTGCGCGAGCGGGGTGCCAGTACGTGATCACGGTCATCGGGACCGGCACAGGCGCCGCCCCGCCCGGCCCGGAGCAGCTGACCGGCGCGGAGCTGGTCGTCGGCGGACGGCGGCATCTGGACGCCGTGCGGGTCCCCGAGGGCGCCGAGCGGATCGTCCTCGGCCCGCTCGCTCCCGCCCTCGACACGATCGAGGAGTACGACGCGAAGGACCGTGCCGTGGTCGTGCTGGCCTCGGGCGACCCCGGGTTCTTCGGGATCGTGCGGGCGCTGGCCGAGCGGTTCGGGGCGGCGCGGCTGGAGGTGCGGCCCGGGGTCTCCTCCGTGGCCGCCGCCTTCGCGCGGCTCGGGCTGACCTGGGAGGACGCCGTCGTCGTCAGTGCGCACGGGCGGGATCCGCGGACGGCCGTCAACGTCTGCCGGGCGCATCCGAAGGTCGCCGTCCTCACCGGGCCGGGGGCCGGGCCCGCCGAGCTGGGGGCCGCCCTCGCCCGTAGCGCGCCCGGGCGGGTGCTCGTGGTCGCCTCGGCTCTCGGCGACCCGGAGCGCGAGCGCGTCGAGCGGGTCTCCCCCGCCGACGCGGCGGCCCGCGACTGGGGGACGGCGGTGAGCGTCGTCCTGTGCCTGGACGAGACGCGCGTGCTCGGTCCCGTGCGGACGCTGGCCGGGGCCGGGGGCGGCGACCGGCCGGCCGGGTGGGCGCTGGACGAGGGCGACTTCGCCCACCGCGACTCGATGATCACCAAGTTCGAGGTGCGGGCGCTGGCCCTGGCCAGGCTCGGGCCGCGCGTCGGCGATCTGGTCTGGGACGTGGGGTCGGGGTCGGGGTCCGTGGCCGTGGAGTGCGCACGGCTCGGCGCCGCCGTCAGCGCGGTCGAGAAGGCGGCGGACGGGGTCGGACGGGTCAGGGCCAACGCCCTGGCCCACGGCCTCGACGTGCATGTCGTCCATGGCGCCGCGCCGGACGCGCTCGCCGAACTCGACGATCCCGACGCCGTGTTCGTCGGGGGCGGGGGGCGCGAGCTGCCCGAGATCGTCGCCGCGTGCGCGCGGCGGGCCCGGCGGACCGTCGTGGTCGCCATGGCCGCGCTGGACCGGGTGCCCGCGGTGCGCGGCGCGCTCGCCGCGGCCGGGTTCGGCTGCGACGGGGTGCTGCTGCAGTCCTCGCGGCTCGCGCCGCTGCCGGGCGACGTGACCCGGCTCGCGGCCACCAATCCCGTGTTCCTGTTGTGGGGCGCCAGAAGCCCCGTGGACACAGAACCCGTTGATCGAGAATTTGATCGAGAAGTTGATCGAGAAGTTGATCGAGAAGGAGTTGCTCAGTGATCGGCCTCATTTCCGCTACCGCGGCGGGGGCGGCGGCACGCGACCGGCTGGCCGCGGCGTGGCCGGACCGCACCCGCGTGTACGACGGCCGCGCCTACGAGGGCGTCGGGGACGCCGTACGGCGGGCGTTCGCGGAGTGCGAGCAGCTCGTGTGCTTCCTGGCGACGGGGGCCGTCGTACGGCTCGTCGCGCCGTTGCTGTCCGACAAGGCGTCCGACCCGGGTGTGGTGTGCGTCGACGAGGCCGGGCGGTTCGCCGTCTCGCTGGTCGGCGGGCACGAGGGCGGCGCCAATGAACTCGCCCTCGCCGTGGGCGGGTTGCTGGGCGCGGAGCCCGTGGTGACCACGGCCACGGACGCCGTCGGCATCCCCGGCCTGGACACCCTCGGCCTCCCGGTGGAGGGCGATGTGGCCGGCGTGACGCGGGCCCTGCTGGACGGGGAGCCGGTCGCGCTGGACGCCGAGACGCCGTGGCCGCTGCCGCCGGTGCCGTTCGCGGAGCGCGGGGCGTACACCGTGCGGCTGACGGACCGGGCCGTCGAGCCCGGTGCTCGGGAGGTGCTGCTGCGTCCGCCGTCCCTGGTCGTGGGGGTCGGCGCGTCCAAGGGTGCTCCGGTCGGCGAGGTGCTCGCTCTGGTCGAGGGCGCGTTGCGGGACGCGGGACTGTCCGTCCGCAGTCTCGCCGAGCTCGCCACCGTGGACGCCAAGCGCGACGAGCCCGGCATCGTCGAGGCCGCCGCGCGGCTCGGGGTGCCCGTGGTGACGTACTCCGCCGAGGAGTTGGCCGGCGTCGAGGTGCCGAACGCGTCCGCCGCGCCGCTCGCCGCCGTCGGCACCCCGTCCGTCGCCGAGGCCTCCGCCCTCGCCCGCGGCGGTGAACTCCTCGTCCCCAAGCGGAAGTCGCAGCGGACGGACGGGCAGCCGGCGATGGCCACCTGTGCCGTCGTACGGCGGCCGGGGCGCGGGCGGCTCGCGGTGGTCGGGCTCGGGCCCGGCGCGCGGGACCTGCTCACCCCGCGCGCGAAGGCGGAGCTGGAGCGGGCCTCGGTGCTCGTCGGGCTCGACCAGTACGTGGACCAGATCCGCGATCTGCTGCGGCCCGGCACCCGGATCCTGGAGTCGGGGCTCGGGGCCGAGGAGGAGCGGGCCCGGACGGCCGTCGAGGAGGCCCGGCGCGGACAGGCCGTCGCGCTGATCGGCAGCGGGGACGCGGGCGTGTACGCGATGGCCTCCCCCGCGCTCGCCGAAGCGTCCGACGACATCGACGTGGTGGGCGTGCCGGGCGTGACGGCCGCGCTCGCGGCCGGGGCGATCCTCGGTGCGCCGCTCGGCCACGACCATGTGTCCATCAGCCTGTCCGATCTGCACACCCCGTGGGAGGTCATCGAGCGGCGGGTGCGGGCGGCGGCCGAGGCGGACATCGTCGTCACCTTCTACAACCCCCGCTCCCGGGGCCGCGACTGGCAGCTCCCCAAGGCGCTGTCGATCCTCGCCGAGCACCGGGAGCCGACGACGCCGGTGGGCGTCGTGCGCAACGCCTCCCGGCCGGACGGCACCAGCCGGCTGACCACGCTCGCCGAGCTCGACCCGGCGTGGGTCGACATGATGACCGTCGTGACCGTCGGCAACACGGCGACCCGGGACATCGCGGGACGCATGGTGACCCCGCGCGGCTACCGCTGGCAGACCGACTCCGAGGAGGCCCGGTGAACCGTGTGGTGCATCCGATCGAGGTGGAGTCCTACCGGCGGCTGCGCGCCCGCCTGGACACCTCGCACTTCGCGCCGCTGACCCGGGCGGTGGTCGAGCGGGTCGTCCACTCCGCCGCCGATCTCGAGTACGCGAGCGATCTCGTCCTGGACGAGGACGAGTTGGCGAAGGCGCACACCGCGCTGCACGCCGGGGCGCCCGTGGTCGTGGACGTCGAGATGGTGGGCGCCGGGATCACCCGGCGGGAGACCGTCTGCCGTCTCAAGGACGCCGTGGCCGGGCCGGGGCTGACCCGTTCGGCGCACGCGATCCGGCTCGCCTACGAACAGGTCGGCCCCGGCGCCCTCTGGGTGATCGGCAACGCGCCGACCGCACTGGAGGAGCTGCTGACGCTCGACGCTGCCCCCGCACTCGTCATCGGCCTGCCCGTCGGCTTCGTCGGCGCGGTCGAGTCCAAGGCCGCGCTGCGCGAGAGCGGGCTGCCCGCCGTGAGCAACGTGTCCGAGAAGGGCGGCTCGGCGGTCGCCGCCGCCGCGCTCAACGCCCTGCTGTACCACCCCGTTTCCACCGAGGAGAAACCGTGACCACCCCGCCCCCGCCCGCCCTGCTCATCGCCGGCCATGGCACCCGGGACGAGGCCGGAGCCGAGGCGTTCCGCGACTTCGTACGGGAGCTCGGGCGCCGCCACCCCGAACTGCCCGTGGCGGGCGGCTTCATCGAGCTGTCCCCGCCGCCGCTGGGCGACGCCGTGACGGAGCTGGTGGAGCGCGGCGTACGGCGGTTCGCCGCCGTCCCGCTGATGCTGGTGTCCGCCGGACACGCCAAGGGGGACATCCCGGCCGCCCTCTCCCGCGAGAAGGAACGGCACCCGGGGATCTCCTACACCTACGGCCGTCCGCTGGGCCCGCACCCGGCGCTGCTGAACGTGCTGGAGCGACGGCTGGAGGAGGCGCTGGGCACCGTCGGGCGCACGCCGGACGACCTGGCCGACGTCACCGTGCTGCTGGTCGGGCGCGGCTCGACGGACCCGGACGCCAACGCCGAGGTCCACAAGGCCGCCCGGCTGCTGTGGGAGGGGCGCGGATACGCGGGCGTGGAGACGGCGTTCGTGTCGCTGGCCGCGCCGGACGTGCCGAGCGGCCTCGACCGGTGCGTGAAGCTGGGCGCGCGGCGGATCGTCGTGCTGCCGTACTTCCTGTTCACCGGGATCCTGCCGGACCGGGTGCGGCAGCAGACCGAGGGGTGGGCGGCCGCGCATCCGCAGGTCGAGGTGCGGTCGGCGGACGTCATCGGTCCCGAGCCGGAGCTGCTCGGCCTGGTGATGGAGCGGTACCGGGAGGCCGTCAAGGGCGATCTGCGGATGAACTGCGACTCGTGCGTGTACCGGATCGCGCTGCCGGGCTTCGAGGACAAGGTGGGGCTGCCGCAGCAGCCGCACTTCCACCCGGACGACGACGGCCACCATGACCATCACGGGCATCACGGGCACCACCACGGCGGACACGCCCATGCCCACTGACCACGCCGCCGAGCACCCCACAGGACATACCACCGGGCACCCGACAGGACACACCGCAGGGCACACCACCGGACACGACCTGCGTCACCACGGGGACTCGGAAGTCCGGGACGACGGTGCCGAGTTGGTCGATCTCGCGGTCAACGTCCGCGCGAACACGCCCCCGTCCTGGCTGCGCGAGCACATCGCCGGCTCGCTCGGCTCCCTGGCGGCCTACCCGGACGGGCGGGCCGCGCGGGCGGCGGTCGCGGCACGGCACGGACTCCCGGTGCAGCGGGTACTGCTGACGGCGGGCGCGGCCGAGGCGTTCGTCCTGCTCGCCCGCGCCCTGAAGGTCCGTCGGCCGGTCGTGGTGCACCCGCAGTTCACCGAGCCCGAGGCGGCACTGCGGGATGCCGGCCACACGGTGGACCGGGTGCTGCTGCGGGAGGAGGACGGCTTCCGGCTCGACCCGGCGGCCGTCCCCGAGGACGCCGACCTGGTCGTCATCGGCAACCCCACGAACCCGACCTCGGTCCTCCACCCGGCGGAGACGATCCGGCGGCTGGCCCGGGTCGGGCGGACCCTGGTGGTCGACGAGGCGTTCATGGACGCGGTGCCGGGCGAGCGGGAGGCCCTCGCCGGGCGGACGGACGTGCCCGGTCTGGTGGTGCTGCGCAGCCTGACGAAGACCTGGGGGCTGGCGGGGCTGCGGATCGGCTACGTCCTCGCCGCGCCGGAGACGATCGAGGAGCTGGAGCGGGCGCAGCCGCTGTGGCCGGTGTCCACGCCGGCGCTCGCGGCGGCGGAGGCGTGCGTGGCGCCGCGGGCGCTGGCGGAGGCCGCGCACGCGGCGCACCGGGTCGCCGCCGACCGGGCGCATCTCGTCGCCGGTCTCGAGGAGTTCGCCGCCGACGGGGTGCGGGTCGTGGGACCGGCCGACGGCCCCTTCGTCCTCATACGGCTGCCCCGGGCCGCCGCCGTCCGCCGGCAGCTGCGCAACCTGGGGTTCGCGGTCCGGCGCGGGGACACCTTCCCGGGGCTGGACGAGGAGTGGCTGCGGCTGGCGGTCCGGGACCGGGCGACGGTGAACCGGTTCCTTCAGGCGCTGGACCAGGCCCTGGCGCTGACTCGGGCGTGAGGAGCTCGGCGGTCAGCCTCGGCGGTCAGCCTCGGCGGTCAGCCTCGGCGGCGGGCCAGTACCACCGCTCCCCCGCCCGCGAGCAGCAGCGCCGCCGCGCCGCCCGCGATGTACGGGGTCGCCGAACTGCCGCCGGTCTGCGCCAGGTCCGCCTGGGCGGGCGCGGCCTGGGCCTTGACGTCACCGGCGGGGGCGGCTCCCGGCTCGGCGGCCTGCTCCTGCGTCTGTTCCTGCTCCGGCTCCTGTTCCTGCTCCGGCTCCTGTTCCTGCTCCGGCCCGTGTTCCTGTTCCTGTTCCTGTTCCTTCACCGGGGGTGTCTCGCAGGTGGCCCTCGCCAGGGTCAGGGTGCCGGTGACCTCGGCGACGTTGAGGCTCAACGGGTCGACGGAGACGGTGAGTTCGAGGGCGGTGGCGGCGGCCGTGCGCGTGGTGGTCTCCCGCTTGGAGAGGTCCAGGCGGACCTCTCCCACGCCCGGCACCTTCACATCCGTCGTGCCGCCCGCGCTCACCGAGACCTTCTTGCCCAGGACCGTCACCGAGCCGAGCAGGTTGGCGGCGGCGACCGGGGCCTTGCCCGCCTCGCAGGTCGCCTTCGAGGTGACGGCGCCGACCTCGATGAGGGAGAGCAGCGGGAGGCCGGGGACATGCAGCTTGGCGTGAGCGAGGCGGGTGGAGGCCTCGGCCTTCGTGGCGTCGACCGTCGCCTTGGCCTCGGCGACGTCCGCGCGCAGGACGCTGAAGGGCTTTCCGCCGTCGACGCCCTTCAACTCGGCCGTCAGCGCGGTCTTTTCGGCGCTCTGCGGCGCCTGCACCTCGTTGAGGGCGACGGCGAGCGGGACGTCGACGGTCTTGTTGAGCAGGGCCACGTCCAGGCCGGTGCGCAGGACGGACGCGCTCGCGCGGCCCTGGCCGTCGGTCGCGTGGGCGGTGCCCGCGCCGGCCAGGGCCGCGGGACCTGCGGCCAGGGCCGTGGCCGCCGCCACGGCGGCGACGCGCCGGGTACGGGCGCGTGCGGGCATGCGGAAGGTGTTGCCGTTCAAGGGTGGGACCCCCAGAAGAGACGCTTCGGGACCCCGCAAGAATCGCGTACGAAGGGTGAACGGTCAGCAGCCTGACGCGAGTTCACTCCAACGTGAGTTTTCCGTGCACATCTTCGAATCTCGCAGCACGTACGTTCTCCACAACCCCGCACGCCCGACGGTCCTCGGCCCACCGACCTGGGCCCGCCGACACTGGCCCTCAGCCCACCACCCGCCCGTTGAGGACCACCCGGCGGGGCGCCGCGAGCACGCCCACGTCCGCGCGCGGGTCCGTCTCGTAGACGACGAGGTCCGCCGGGGCGCCCTCGTCGAGACCGGGGCGTCCGAGCCACTCGCGGGCGCCCCACGTGGTCGCCGAGAGCGCCTCCAGCGGCGGGATGCCCGCCGTCACCAGTTCCGCGACCTCCGCGGCGACCAGGCCGTGCGGCAGCGTGCCGCCGGCGTCCGTGCCGACGAAGACCGGGATGCCGGCGTCGTAGGCGGCGCGGACGGTGTCGTATCGGCGCTCGTGGAGCCGGCGCATATGGGCCGACCAGTTCGGGAACTTGGCCTCGCCGCCCGCCGCGAGGTGCGGGAACGTCGCGATGTTCACGAGGGTGGGGACGATCGCGACGCCGCGCTCGACGAACAGCGGGATCAGATCCTCCGTCAGGCCCGTGGCGTGTTCGATGCAGTCGATGCCGGACTCGACCAGGTCGCGCAGCGAGTTCTCGGCGAAGCAGTGGGCGGTGACGCGCGCACCGAGGCGGTGGGCCTCGGCGATGGCCGCCGCGGCCGCCTCCCGGGGCCAGCTGGGGGTCAGGTCGCCGGCCTCGCGGTCGATCCAGTCGCCGACCAGCTTGACCCAGCCGTCGCCGCGCTCGGCCTCCCGGGCGACGTAGGCAACCAGGTCGTCGGGCTCGATCTCGTGCGCGAAGCCGCGGATGTAGCGGCGGGTGCGCGCGATGTGCCGGCCCGCCCTGATGATCTTCGGGAGGTCCGCGCGGTCGTCGACCCAGCGGGTGTCCGAGGGCGAGCCGGCGTCCCGGATCAGCAGGGTGCCCGCCTCGCGGTCGGTCAGCGCCTGCTTCTCGGCGACGCCCGGCTCGACCGGCCCGTGCGGCCCGAGACCCACATGGCAGTGGGCGTCGACCAGGCCGGGCAGCGCCCAGCCCGCGACGGTCCGGACGTCGCGGGCGCCGACGGGACGGTCGTAGGAGATCCGCCCGTCGACGACCCACAGCTCGTCGCGGACGTCGTCGGGCCCGGCCAGCACCCGGCCCTTCACATGCAGCACCGCGTGAACGCTCATGCACCGCACCCTAGTGACCGGCTAGTCGCTCTTGCCCACCTGGTCCGAGGTCTCCTCCTCCACGTCGGCCATCGCCGGGTCGAGGAGGCGGGAGAGGAAGTGGCGGGTGCGCTCGTGGCTCGGGGCGCCGATGACCTGAGCGGGCGCGCCGTCCTCGACGATCACGCCGCCGTCCATGAAGACGACCCGGTCGGCGACCTCGCGGGCGAAGGTCATCTCATGGGTGACGACCATCATCGTCATGCCCTCGTTGGCGAGCATGCGCATGACGGCCAGGACGTCCCCGACCAGTTCCGGGTCGAGCGCCGACGTCGGTTCGTCGAACAGCATCACCGCGGGGCCCATGGCGAGGGCCCGGGCGATCGCGACCCGCTGCTGCTGGCCGCCGGAGAGGGAGGCGGGGTAGGCGTCCGCCTTCTCCGCCAGGCCGACGCGTTCGAGGTTCTCGGCGGCCACCTTCGCCGCCTCCGCCTTGCCGCGCCTGAGCACCCGGCGCTGCGGCAGCGTGAGGTTCTCGGTCACCGACAGGTGCGGGAAGAGGTTGAACTGCTGGAAGACCATGCCGATACGGCGGCGGACGGCGTCGATGTCGACATCGGGGTCGGTGAGTTCGGCGCCGCCGACGAAGACCTGCCCCTTGGTGGGCTCTTCGAGGAGGTTCACGCAGCGCAGCAGCGTCGACTTGCCCGAGCCGGACGGGCCGATCACGCACACGACCTCGCCCCGGCCGATCTCCAGGTCGATGCCCCGCAGCACCTCGTTGGCGCCGAAGGACTTGTGCAGTCCGCGTACTTCGATCTCTGCAGTGCTGCTCACTTGGTGGCCTCCTGGGCCTTGGCCTCCATACGGCGCACGACGAAGCCGAGCGGGATGGTCACCAGCAGGTAGCAGAGGCCGGCGACCAGGATCGGCGTGGAGTTGGCCGTCGTGCTGGCCAGGTCGCGGCCGTACTTGGACAGTTCGCGTTCTTCCAGGGTCACGCCCAGGAAGAGGACCAGCGAGGAGTCCTTGAAGAGGAGGACCAGTTCGTTGGTGAGGGGCGGGAGGATGATCCGGAACGCCTGCGGGATGACGATGGAGATCATCGCCCGGGCCGGCGAGAAGCCCAGCGAACGGGCTGCCTCCAGCTGCCCCTTGGGGACGGCCTGGATGCCCGCGCGGATCGTCTCCGCCATGTAGGCCGCGGCGACCAGACCGAGGGCGAGGGCGACCTTGCCGTAGGTGCCGCCGACGATCTCCGTGCCCGGGAAGGCCAGCGGGACGGCCACGCCGATGAAGATGAAGATCAGCAGGGCGGGCAGACCGCGGAAGATCTCGATGTAGATCCCGGCCAGCCAGCGGTACGGGCCGACAGAGGAGAGCCGCATCAGCGCGACGACCATGCCGAGCGCCAGTCCGACGGCGAAGCCGGACACCGTGTACAGCACGGTGTTCTTCAGCGCCAGCGTGATGACGTCCGGGAACATCTCCTTGGCGATGCTCCACTGGGCGAACTGGTTCTTCAGCCTGCCCCAGTCGGCCGAGGCCGCGAAGGCGATCACGGCCGCGACGAAGACGACGTACTGCGCGCCGCGCGAGAGACGACGCTTCTGGCGTCGCGTCAGCCCCTTCCGTCTGGGCTGGAGTGGTACGTCCGTGGAGGTCATGACGCGGCGGGCGACGCGGCCGACTCGTCGTACGGGCCGATCCACTTCTCGTACAGCGTCTTGTACGTGCCGTCCGACTTGGCCGCAGCGAGCGCCTTATTGATCGCGGCGAGAAGCTTGGCGTTGCCCTTCTTCACCGTGAAGCCGTACTGCTCACCGGTGTTGATGTTGTCCGCGACCTCGAAGGCGGCCGCGTTCGCCTTGTCCTTCAGCCAGCCCTGGACCACCGGGTAGTCGATGACGACGGCCTTGACCTGACCGGAGCGCAGACCGTTGAGGACCGCGTCGGAGGACTCGAAGGAGACCGGGTCGAAGCCCTCCTTCTTCGCGTAGTCCTCGCCGGTCGTCTGCGCCTGGGTGCCGAGCTTGGCGTTCTTGGCCTTCACGTCGGCGAGCGAGGTGAGGCCGGCCTTCTTGTCGACCAGGAGGGCCTGGGTGGCCTCGAAGTACGGGTCGGAGAAGTCGACGTTCTTCTTGCGCTCGTCGGTGATGGTCATGCCGGCCGCGGCCACGTCGCACTCGCCCGAGTTGAGGAAGGCGCCGGTCTTGAAGTTCTCGAACGGCGTGTCGAGGATCTCCTGCTTCACGCCCAGGTCCTCGGCGACGAGGTCGATGAGCGACACGTCGAAGCCCTGCACCTTGCCGTCGATCTCCGACTGGAAGGGCGGGTAGGGCAGGTGGGTGCAGGTGGTGAGCTGGCCCGCCTTGACGAGCTCGACCCCGCCGGCGGCGGTCTTGGAGCCGCTGCCACCGTCGTCGCTGGAGGTACAGGCGGACACGAGCAGCAGCCCGGCCGTCGCGGTGGTGGCGGCCAGAACGCGGGTCCGGCGCCCGGAGAGGGGGTTCACGGCGGGCCTTCCTGTAAGAGAACTATGAGTTCCGATTATAAGGAGAAGTTTGAGGCGCTCAAACCAAACCGATGGCTGCGGGGCGGTTCGACCTACGAAGTCATCGATCCGGAAGGTGGGTCCATCGATCCGGAAGGTGGGAACAGGGGCGGTTACTCTCGTCACCCATACCCCGTGAGCAAAGAGAGCACCGCCGTGACACACCCGTTCCTCGATCTGTCCCCGCTGAGCGCCGCCCACTTCGCCTCGATCGAGGACCGCGTGGCCCGTCTGCTGGACACCCGGCAGGACGTCGTGATCATGCAGGGCGAGGCACTGCTGCCGCTGGAGGGCGCGATCCGCGGCACGGCCGGTCCGGGCACGACCGCGCTGAACGTGATCACCGGGCCGTACGGGCAGACCTTCGGGGACTGGCTGCGGGACTGCGGCGCGAAGGTGATCGACCTCGCGGTGCCGTTCCACACGGCCGTCACGGCCGCGCAGCTCCGGGCGGCCTTCGCCGAGCACCCGGAGATCGACTTCGTGTCGCTGGTGCACGCGGAGGCGGCGACCGGCAACACCAACCCGGTCGCCGGGATCGGCGAGGCGGTGCGGGAGCACGGCGCGCTGTTCTACCTGGACGCGGTCGCCTCGATCGGCGCGGAGCCGGTGCTGCCGGACGCGTGGGGCGTGGACCTGTGCGTGATCGGGGCACAGAAGGCGATGGGCGGCCCGGCGGGTGTGTCGGCGGTGTCGGTGAGCGAGCGGGCGTGGGCCCGGATGGCCGCGAACCCTACGGCCCCGCGCCGCTCGTACCTCTCCCTCCTCGACTGGAAGGAGCGCTGGATCGACGGCGGCCGCAAGGCGCTGCTGCACGCGCCGGCCCAGCTGGAGATGCTGGCCCTGGAGGCGTGCGTCGAGCGGATCGAGGCGCAGGGGCTGGAGACGACGATGGCCCGGCACGCGTCCGCCGCGGCGGCGACCCGTGCGGGCGCCGTTGCCCTGGGCGGCGGTCTGGAGCCGTACGTCCACGACGCGGCGGACGCGGCCCCGGTCGCCACGACGCTACGCACCCCGCCCGGCGTGGTGGCGTCGGAGCTGGTGGCCCGTGCGCTGTCCGACGACCCCACGCTGCCGCTGGCCGCGGGCGGGGGCGCCCTGGCCAAGGAGATGATCCGGGTCAACCACTACGGCGCCGACGCGACGACGGACATCGTCCAGGCCTGCCTGACCGCACTGTGCACCGCCCTCACGGAGAAGGGCCTGGACGTGGACCTGCCGGGGGCACTGCGCGCGGCGGCGGGGGGCCGGGGGTAGAAGTCGGACCCGGGGCAGGATTCAGACCGGGGTCGGCAGGCGTTCGGGATCACCGCCGACAGCTCGCCCTGCCCACACCAAGCACCCTCACGCCCAACCCGCCCCGGCTACCTGCCGCTCTTCAGGATCGCCTGATCCTTCTCGGCGTTTCCGCCCAGGTGCGCCTCGGTGAGAACAGTCAAGGTGTCGCCGACACTCACGAGCCAAGGGCAGTTCGGCCAGCATGACGGCGTACACCGGGGAGTCGGGGAAGGGTTGCCGTTCGCCCACCTTCCGGAAGCCCCAGGAGTCGTACAGCGTCTGCACTCGAGGGTGTCCGGTGTCGACGAGGAGGACGGCGAGGTCCTCGTCCCGCACCTTCAGGAAGGCCCGGGTGACGACAGCGGACACGCCCCGCTTCCGATAGGCCGTGCGGACGGCCAGCTCGGAGTAGGAGAACGTGCGGTCCTTCTCCGGAGCGGGGCTCACGTGCTCGCGCCACCACTCGCGGTACGGGGTCGCCGGGGCTCCGTACGCGAAGGCCACGGCTTCCTCGCCGTCGTAGGCAATCACGCAGTCGAAGCCGGGGTTGCCGCCCCAGTGGTCGACGAACCAGGGGAAGCGCTGGTTGAACTCGTCGTCCATGGCGTCCACGTAGGCGTCTGCGTGCACGTCGATCAGCGTCTGGCGGATCTTTGGGAGGTCAGCGTACGTGAAGCGGCGGACGACCAGATCTGCGGAACTCAAGATCGACTCCATTCGGATCGGAAGCGGTCTCCCCACTCTTGTGCGATCCGAGCATCCGGCGCAAGAGTGATCAAGTCCCGGTAGTAGTCGCCGAGGAGAGAACGCATCCGCCCCGGGAGCAGGTCCCCGTTCATCAGGTCGAACACGGTGGACGCCGTGGCACACACCTGGTCGATGTCCCGTTGACGAAGTTGGGCCAGAGCGAGCCGTGTCGTGGCCATGGCCCTGTTTCTGCGGAACTGCTTCGGAACTCCGGCCAGAGCCCTGTGGGATGCCGCCTCGGCACGACCCGAGTCCCCGATCCGGTCCCGAACGATCGCAGTGATGGCGACGAGTTCGGCGCTCCCGTAGAAAGCCGCCCAGCTCGGCCGCGGCTCCTCGCCGAGCGAGCGGTTCATACGGATCGCCGTGGTCGACAAGTCCCGCACGATGCCGGAGATCCGGCAGTCCGACGGCGAACTCTCCACGAGTGGCCGGGGGTTGGTCCTGATCAACGCCTTGACCAACCGTTGGGGCACCGACCTCTTCCGCTGGGGAAAACGGGTCTGGGGCAAGCTGGAGAGCGAGCCGGCCAAGTGACCGAGGAACAGCCCAGGGCGTGGGTCGGCGACCAGGTGTACGACGCCGAGGTAAGCAAAGAGGGCGTCATCACCGATACCCAGGGCGGCGTCGCCCATCTCCTTGGATCTTCTGGAGGAGCAAAGACCGCCTGACTCCATTGGTGCCCCAGGGCAGGCAACTGCACCACACTGGACAAACAGCCAAGCCGAGACAGGTAAGAAGTCATTTCTCTTGGCGAGTGGGCGCCGGGCATCATGGTCGTCGATACGGGCCATACACAAGAGGGGGATTGCAGCAGGTGTCTAGAAGCGGGCAGACGGCTTTGACAGAGTTGTGGCAGCTGCGATGGCCCCACTGCCCTCCGGTCGGCCACAAGCTGCGTGACCCGTATCGAGATCTCTGGGTGCGCTTTCACAGCCTGCCGGAGTCGAAGCGGTACGCAGAGAACGAGAGCGAGTACGCCGTCGTCCTGGCGCGTTACAACACCGTCCTCGACGAGTTGTTCGTCGGCGCAGACGTATACGTGATCACTCCCCGCTGGGCGACTGAAGCCGAAGTCCCTCCGCTCCAACCCGACGCCGACTACTGGCAGAGCCTGCTGGTGCAGGACGATCCAGAGCCGGGGCTCCGCACCTACTGTCACCTCTTCGTTGCCCGCCGACCTTGGCAACGTGGCTGCATTGACGAGTTGCTCCGTGACGTCGCCGACGACAAGGAGGCGGGAGTCCTCATCACCGACACTCGGATGCGGCGCATCCACCACCCCTACGACGGTGGTGCCGACGTCTTCCTCACCACACCGCAGGAGCGGGACCACACGCGCGATCGGCATGCCAACTGGCTCTCCAGTCATCCCTCAGGTCTCTGACAGCCTCGGATCGCCACGCCCGCCCACCGTGCCTGATTCAGGAAATCAGCTGACGGAGGCAGACGAGCCCTGCCGCGATGCCTACGAAGGCAAGGGAGAGTGGGAGCCCGTTCCGGTCGACGATCAGGTGATCATCGATCAATCTTGAATCGACGCATCGCAATAGTGGCTTGACGCAGCCTGAGCGTAAAGTCCTGACTGCGGGCCACTTTGTCGATTCCCTGAGCCCTGTTCCCTCTGAACGTGGCACGATATTCTCGATCCAGGAGATTCGTCATCGCCCCCATAAGAGCATCTGTCAGGTGTTCAGTTCTCACGTTCAGGAGATCTCTTTGAGTGGGCCTCCGCAAACGCGTCAGAGTGAATGAACTCATGTATGCGAGATGGTATCGCCAGTTCTCTGCAGTGTCACCAAGCAACGGTCGATCTTCGGCGTAGACAGAAAGAAACTCGCCGATTCGCACATGCACATCAAGCACCAACCTGAAGAGGTCGAGATCAGTGTCGGTCGAGAAGACTTTATAGTAGTGCGAGTCGTCTAATAGCAGCGTCTCCGAGTACTTAAGCGCGGTGTGTGGCTCACCCACGACAAATGCCGTGTATTCTCGAGCAAGTCGCGACATGGAGACGACTTGCTCGAGAGGGAATCCCAAGTTCTTATAGTAATTTGCCCGCCGCTCGTAGTAATAGCCGTCTCGCGCCAGAGACTCCTCAGTATCTTTCTGAATCTTCTCAGTAGCACGCAGGGCACCCGGCGGGAGTTGCGTCTGGCTGTTGGTAGCGCGAATGATGACATCTCTCGCCCGCCCGGAAGTCGGCGGAACCATTACCCTGACAAGGACCGACCGATCGTTATGATGTCCAGCATTCTGGAAGTGGTTGAATATTTCATGGCTCGTCTGCAGGCCATTCACGATCTGAGGATCCCTGATTACGATCTTCTTTCCAGCGATCCTGACTTCTTCCGCTACGATCGTCACACCATTATTGAACCACCAGAAGTCCTCGCGATGGCTGGACTTCAGAGTTTCACCGATTTCAGTGTTTACTGACGTACGCCCCGCATAGTCTCGCACATTCGATTCAAATAACTCGAGACGCAATGCACCATTATCCGAGGTGATGAATTTATGGTATTCATCCAGGCGCACCAGGCAGACATAGCCTTCACCGAGTGACGTACCCATGGGCGTCTCGGTAAACACCATTTCGGATACAACCACAGCACCCCGGGCTGACAACGCCCTTAGTTCTACAGCACCCAGATACTCGACTTCGCATTTCGTCTGGGACGCGACCTTGGCCAACTCGCGAGCGAGCCTATTTCCTTTCGCGCGGACGTTAGGATGCGGTGGCTCTGCGGATCGCGTGGCATAAATGACCCTGATTGACACCTCAGGGAAGCTGGAGGCAAGAGCCTCCAGGACGTTAAGGAACCGGCCTGTACGGTCCAGCAGCTTTGCGTTTGTTGATTCGGATAGCTCCTTTACGTCACGATCCATGTCCATCAGCAAAGGCAAGTGGTAATGCAACTTCTCGAAAGCATTCTCCTGATATCCAGGAGATGTTTTCGCCTGCAGAATTACCAGCTCAATCTTGTTGGCTCTAACGGTTACGTGTCGTTCGATACTAGCCGAAACGTAACGGTCATCAACAAGAACCCAAAGGCCGTCAATACCGCAATCATGAGAACCATCAACGATGCCATCTCGAAGCTCGTCAATGTCCAGATCCAGGTCCTGCAGTGCTGTACTCGCCGCGAAATAGTTGAAGAAATCGTCCATCTTCTGATTTGGCGCAAGTCGACGTCGTTGATCCTCGAGAATGCGGTCGAGCAGGCGTTGATCATTGCTCTTCACGGCCATCTGCAGAGCCCCCAGGTGATCCCTACGACTACACAAGCTCCCATTTTGGCGATGAGGTACGCCCGCCGCAAGACAACGACCCATAACTCGATACGAGCTCCAGGTCCGAACTGTTGAACATATCCGTCGTGGGTGGAGGCGCAGCCGGACACCGTCGAAGGCACCTGTCGTCGGTCGTGACGCGGCTGTGCGCCGGACAGGCTGGGCCGTTCCTGAACTCTGCACGGCCCTCGACAGCGGCCGTCGACCAATAGCAACCCCCTCAAGCGAACACGCGACTGCAGGGCGACGGCGGCGCAACCGAGCTGGGTGGGTGCGGTGATGGCAGTCAGCTAAGCCTCCACGTGGGCAGCCACCCAGCTCGGACGGAACTCCGTCCAGGACACGTTCCCCAACGCCTCCTAGGCGTACTCCCGGGAACGGATCACGGCCTGACGCTCCCCGAGACTGGAGTGGGCGAGGCCGTACAAGCGTGCGCAAAGAGACCTGTAGAAGAGGTTTCGCCGAGCCATGGCCGTCGCCCGGGCCGCATACCCGGCGTCCACGGCCTCTGCGTGCTGGGTCCGCTGACAGGCGAGCATGGCGTACGACTTCCAGGCCATTGCCTGCCTCGGTCAACTCGGCCTACCTCAGGCCCAGCTCGGTCAAGGCACACGGCACACCCAGCCGACTTTTCCTCATCGTGGCGGGTTCCAGCACGTCCGCGTCGCTGTCTCCTGGCCGAGGGAGCGGTTCGTACGGATCGCCATGGTGAACAAGTCCTGCACCATGCCGGAAATCAAACGGGTTCGGGACGAGCTGAAGAGCGGGCCGGCCAAGTGACCGAGCGATCCTCATCTGGACAGGCAGATAGCCAACGCGGACCTCCCGGGCCCAGCCAGACGAGAAGACCGGCATGCGAAGAAAACGTCGTCCGGTTAGCCCCGACATTTCATGATTCGCGCTCCTCTTCGAGCGAGTGCGCCGACCACCCGGACCGCAGGCTGTTCATCGAAAGCTGTGAAGACGACGAGGGCAGGATTCGAACCTGCGTCCACCCGGAATGCGAGCCGGGCGCTCCTCCGCAGAGCTTCCTCGTCGCCGGTGTGATCATCGCCGCGGTCGCCGCACGAGGCAACTGCTTTACCGTCGCGGACTCGTGCGTGCGGTGCCGTCGATCACCACCATTCCTGGACGGCAGCACGTTTGTGCTTGCCGGAGAAGATCCCGGCCGACCGCAGCGCACTGGCCGCGAGCGGGTCGGCGACGGCGACTCCGTGGACCAGTTCGGGCGTCCGTCGGAACGCGACGGCTTCGGCTGCCGGTCTGGGGGCGGTCCAGGCACCGGACACCGGGTCCACCCGATACCGGGCGCAGGCTGCCTCGACGAGTGAGCGTGGGCATTCCTTCTCACCCCTGAGTACCTCCCAGGGCAGCGGAAGCTCTGCCCAGACGTAGGTGTCTGGGTGCAGCCCCCCGCCGCTCATGCGGTGCCAGTACGCCACGTCGGCCGCCATCAGTCGGGGCACCTTGCCGGGACAGAACCGGTCGAGGAGCTCGTCCTGGCCCAGCTCGCTCAGCAGCGCGAACCAGTGGGCCCGGGCCGTGTTCCACGCCTGTGCGGCCCGGTTCCACGTGGACGAGTCGTCGCCACGGCGCACAATCATCGTGTCCCGTTCGAGTGGGTGCCGGTTCCAGGCGTCCTCCAGCAGGTCGGCGACCTGGCGCAGGAAGTCGTTCCACCGCAGCAGCAGGTGCGTGAGGTCCTGGTCGGACACCTGGGCCAGCACTTCGGCCGTGGGGTGCACATGCGCGACGGCGTACCAGCACGTCCGCTCGGGGAAGTTCCGCAGCCGCTGGAACAGGGCCTCTGCGACCTCGTCGTAGGCCTGACGCTGGCGACCGTTGGTGAAGACGCTGCGCATGTGACCACGCGCCGTGAAGTACGCGATGAAGGCCGCCGTGTCCGGGTCGGTGGCGAACAGCTCGTACGGCAGAACGTGGGCGAGCGCACCTTTGCCGGTCAGGGTCACTTCGCGGCGGCGCTGCTCATGAATGACCCGGGCCAGTTTGGCTTCCATCCTGCGCAGCAGCCTGAAGCGCTTGTTGTACTGGCGCTTGGAGATCTCGCCGAGGCCCGCCGCCGTGCGCTCCGCCCGGTCGAGGCGGTCCCTGCCGAAGTCGTTCTGCCCGTACGAGCGGCCGATCTCCTCGCCCGCCTGTCGGATCACCGCCTCGATGCGTGCCGGATCGTCCCCGGCGCCGCCCGGGAGTTCCGGCACGTTCGTGAACAGGGTTGCCGCTCGGAGGAGTTGGCGTTGCGCGCCGATGGGGCGGGCGAACTCCTCACGCATGGAGGTGTAGCCGTGCCAGAGGTTGCGTAGCGAGTGCTCGGCGGCTTTGGCGAGCGCCGCCTCGGTCGCGGTGTCGAGGTCGGTCTCCTGTGCGGCGTAGAGGTCCTGGACGAGCCGGGCCACGTCTTCCGGACGCTTGCGCAGGTTGAGCGAGGTGTGCAGTTCAAGAAGCAGTCGTTCGACTACGGGCGACGGCATGGACCTCACCGTGCCATCGGCACGACCAGGTCTCCACTGAATATCCGCCTGCGCCCCCCTCGCTTCCCCTACTGCAGACTTCGATCTACAGACTGCGATCGGAGAGGACCGATGGGGTCGCACCCGAGGCGATGAGTCG
Source organism: Streptomyces sp. NPDC002623 (assembly GCF_053592635.1). Classification (NCBI taxonomy): domain Bacteria; kingdom Bacillati; phylum Actinomycetota; class Actinomycetes; order Kitasatosporales; family Streptomycetaceae; genus Streptomyces; species Streptomyces sp. NPDC002623. Next base: position 97,988 of record NZ_JBSFWB010000018.1, read on the forward strand.
CGCCTCCGCCCGGTTGGCGAGTCGCATGTAGCGCGGCCAGACGGGCATTCCCGGAAACATGCCGTCCCGATGCTCGACGAACAGTGCGGCGGCGTACTTCAACCGGCCCAGAGCCGGGGCCCAGAGCTCCAGGAAGTCCTCCTCGTCCACGTATTTCTTCTCGCAGTAGTACCCGGCGACGTCCAGAGCCGCCAGGACCCGGTTGGCGAGTTCGCAGTCGAGCGGGCCGAGGTCCTCGACCGCGCCTTGCCGACGGTAGAGGTCGAACAGCACCTTCCGCCCTCTCTGCAATTCGGGAGAGATGAGCGTTTCGTGCAGCCTCAGGAACACATCCCGTTTGTCCGTCCGTGTCGTGTAGAGAACGGCGACGCCGCTCACGAGCAGGGCGACGATCGAGATGACGATTCCCGCGATCTGCATGTCCGACTCCAACCACCGGTGATCGATGCCCGCCCCGTGCCATCCTGCCCCGATGACCACGAACACATCCCTCACCCTCCCCGACGGCCGGCCCGTCCCTCTCCTGACCGGTGACGAACTCCCCATGCTGGAGAGCTGGTTGGAGTTTCATCGGAGCACGCTGGCGCTGAAGTGTGCGGGGCTGGACGACGAGCAGCTGCGGCGGACCTCCGCCGAGCCGTCCGCGTTGACGTTGCTCGGGCTGGTGCAGCACATGGCCGAGGTCGAACGGAACTGGTTCCAGCGGGCGTTCGCCGGGCTCGACCTGCCGCCGGTCTTCGAGGAGAGGACCGGGTACGCCCTCGACGCCGGGCGAGGGCTCGACGAGGCGTTGGCCGTCTGGCGGCGGGAGATCGCGCGGGGGCGTGAGCTGATCGCAGGGCGGTCGCTGGACGACACCGGGCGGATCCTCGACGGACCGATGGCCGGCGTCGAGGTCAGCCTGCGTTGGATGCTCATCCACATGATCGAGGAGTACGCCCGGCACAACGGGCACGCGGACATTATCCGGGAACGTATCGACGGGGTCACCGGAACCTGAATTCGGTAATGGGAACTCCAGGTTCTTCTGCCCCGGATTCCCTACACTAAACACGGGGATATCCCGGGGATTTCGAGAGGGTTTCGCGTCGGCGTGACGCATTGCACAGGAGGTGCGATTTGCCCGCTTTAATGGCGGGCAAATCGCCATATAGCCAACCCCTGCCCCTCCTGCATCACGGAATCCGCACCAGCCCTCCATGCGTTATTGAATTTCCCTGGGTAGGTTCAATCCGCATGACCGCCGCACCCACAGAACTCCTTATCGACCGCCCGACCATTGCCGACGGGGCCGCACTCTGGCGTATCGCCAAGGAATCCGGAACGCTCGATCTGAACTCGTCCTACAGCTATCTGCTGTGGTGCCGGGACTTCGCCGTCACCTCGGCGGTGGCGCGGAGCGAGGGCGGCGAGCCGGTCGGGTTCGTCACCGGTTACGTACGGCCCGAGGACCCGCGCACCCTGCTGATCTGGCAGGTGGCCGTGGATCCCGCGCACCGCGGGCGCGGTCTCGCCGCGGCCCTGCTCGACGGGCTCACCGCGCGGCTCGTCGCCCACCGCCCGCTCGTCACCCTCGTCGAAACGACCATCACCCCGGGCAACACCGCCTCCGAGCGGCTGTTCGCCTCGTACGCCGCCCGGCATGACGCGCCCGTCAGCCGCGAGGTGTTGTTCGGCGAGGACCTGTTCCCGGACGGTCCGCACGACCCCGAGGTCATGTACCGGATCGGCCCCCTGTCCCGCTGAGCCGGCCTCACCCTCTCACCCCCACACGCCCCCCACACCCCCCACACCGAGGAGTGTTCGTCGTGAGCATCACCCAGCCCGACCTCAGCGTCTTCGAGACCCTCGAGTCCGAAGTGCGCAGCTACTGCCGCGGCTGGCCCGCCGTGTTCGACCGTGCACAGGGCAGCCGCATGTACGACGAGGACGGTCATCGGTATCTCGACTTCTTCGCCGGCGCCGGGTCACTCAACTACGGCCACAACAACCCCGTGCTCAAACGGGCGTTGGTCGACTATCTGATGCGGGACGGCGTCACGCACGGGCTCGACATGTCGACCGTCGCCAAGCGGTCGTTCCTGGAGACCTTCCAGGATCTGGTGCTGCGTCCGCGTGAACTGCCCTACAAGGTCATGTTCCCGGGCCCGACCGGCACCAACGCCGTGGAGTCCGCGCTGAAGCTGGCGCGGAAGGTGAAGGGGCGCGAGGCCATCGTGTCGTTCACCAACGCCTTCCACGGGATGTCGCTGGGGTCGCTCGCCGTGACCGGCAACGCGTTCAAGCGGGCCGGCGCCGGGATCCCGCTGGTGCACGGCACGCCCATGCCGTTCGACAACTACTTCGACGGTCAGATCCCCGACTTCCTGTGGTTCGAGCGGCTGTTGGAGGACCAGGGGTCCGGGCTCAACAAGCCGGCGGCCGTGATCGTCGAGACCGTGCAGGGCGAGGGCGGCATCAACGTCGCACGTCCGGAGTGGCTGCGCGCGCTCAAGGAACTGTGCGAGCGGCAGGACATGCTGCTGATCGTCGACGACATCCAGATGGGCTGCGGGCGCACCGGAGCGTTCTTCTCCTTCGAGGAGGCCGGGATCGTCCCGGACGTCGTCACCGTGTCCAAGTCGATCAGCGGCTACGGACTGCCCATGTCGCTCTGCCTGTTCAGGCCGGAGCTGGACGTGTGGGAGCCGGGCGAGCACAACGGCACCTTCCGCGGCAACAACCCGGCCTTCGTCACCGCCACCGCCGCCCTGGAGACCTACTGGGCCGACGGGTCCGCGATGGAGAAGCAGACCCGGGCGCGTGGCGAGCAGATCGAGCAGGGGCTCATCTCCATCACCGAGGAGAACCTCGCCGACGTCAAGGAGTACCGGGGCCGCGGTCTGGTGTGGGGCCTGGAGTTCCACGAGAAGGCACGCGCCGGGCGGGTCGCGAAGCGGGCCTTCGAGCTGGGTCTGCTGATCGAGACGTCCGGCCCGGAGGGCGAGGTCGTCAAGCTGCTGCCGGCCCTGACCATCACCCCCGAGGAGCTGGACGAGGGCCTGAGCGTCGTCGCCCGCGCGGTGCGGGAGACCGTCTGACCTCCTCGGGAGCCGCGCCACGAACACCGTCACCTATCTGGGAGGCATCGCACCCCGTGATCGTCCGTTCGTTCAAGGACATCGAAGGCACCGACCGGCATGTGCGGGCGGCGTCCGGCACCTGGGAGAGCAAGCGCATCGTCCTCGCCCGGGAACGCGTCGGATTCTCGCTGCACGAAACGATTCTGTACGCCGGCACCGAGACGTCGATGTGGTACGCGAACCACATCGAGGCCGTCGTCTGCATGGCGGGCGAGGCCGAGCTGACCGACCACGAGACCGGGCGGACGCACCGCATCACGCCCGGGACCATGTACCTCCTCGACGGGCACGAGCGGCACACGCTCCGCGTCGAGGAGGACTTCCGCTGTCTGTGCGTGTTCAACCCGCCCGTGACCGGACGGGAGGACCACGACGAGAACGGCGTCTATCCCCTGCTGACCGAGCCCGAGGAGGTGTGAGCACCGTGACCACCACGCTCACCGATCTCTACCCCACCCGTGGCGCCGCCGAGGTGTCCGTCCCCCGTCAGGACCCCGTCGTATGGGGCTCCCCCGACGCTCCGGGCCCGATCCCGGCGGCCAGCCTCCGGACCTACGAGCGCGACGGCTTCCTCGCCGTCGAGAAGCTGATCAGCGACGACGAGGTGACCGTCTGCCGGCGGGAGCTGGAGCGGCTAGTCGCCGATCCGGCGATCCGGGCCGACGAGCGGTCGATCGTCGAGCCGCGGTCCGAGGAGATCCGGTCCGTCTTCGAGGTGCACAAGCTGAGCCCCGTCTTCGCCGCCCTCGCCCGCGACGAGCGGGTCGCCGGGCGGGCCCGGCAGATCCTCGGCTCGGACGTGTACGTCCACCAGTCCCGGATCAACGTCAAGCCGGGCTTCGGGGCCGGCGGCTTCTACTGGCACTCCGACTTCGAGACCTGGCACGCCGAGGACGGTCTGCCGAACATGCGGACGGTGTCCGTGTCGATCGCGCTGACCGAGAACCTCGACACCAACGGCGGCCTGATGATCATGCCGGGCTCGCACCGGACGTTCCTCGGCTGCGCCGGGGCCACCCCCGAGGACAACTACAAGAAGTCGCTGCAGATGCAGGACGCGGGCACGCCGTCGGACGAGGCGCTGACCGAGATGGCGGGCGAGTACGGCATCAAGCTCTTCACGGGCAGGGCCGGTTCCGCGACCTGGTTCGACTGCAACTGCATGCACGGGTCCGGCGACAACATCACGCCGTTCCCGCGCAGCAATGTGTTCCTCGTGTTCAACAGCGTGGAGAACGCGGCCGTGGAGCCCTTCGCGGCGCCGATCCGGCGGCCGGAGTTCATCGGGGCCCGGGACTTCACCCCGGTCCGCTGACGGCTGTGGGCCTCGGCCCCCCGGTTGCCGGCCGGGGGGTCAGCCCGACAGCACGTCCAGCAGGCGGTCGACGTCCGCGGGCGTGTTGTACAGGTGGAAGGCGGCCCGCAGATTGCCGGCGCGGTTGGAGACCTCGATGCCCGCGGCGCTCAACTCGGGCTGGCGGACGCCGAGTCCGGGCACGGAGACGATCGCGGAGCCGGGCGCGGGCACCGGTCGGTGGCCGAGTCCGGCCAGGCCCGTGCGGAAGCGGTCGGCGAGGGCGAGGTCATGGGCCTGGACGGCGGCCACGCCGAGTTCCTCGAGGAGGTCGAGGGAGCGGCGCAGACCGGCGTAGGTGAACAGGGCGTGGGTGAGGTCGAACCGCCGGGCGGAGTGGGCGAGTTCGGCGACGGGGCCGTAGCAGCTGTCCCACGGATTTTCCCCCGCGACCCAGCCGGCCAGCACCGGCGTCAGCCCGCCGAAGTCCTCCGGGACGACGAGGAACGCCGCTCCGTGCGGGCCGAGCAGCCACTTGAAGGCGACCGAGGCGGTGTAGTCGTACGCGTCGGCGTCCATCGGCAGCCAGCCGGCGGCCTGGGAGAAGTCGACGTAGGTGCGGGCGCCGTGCGCATGGGCCGCCTCGCGCAGTGCGGGCAGGTCGGCGATCCGGCCGTCGGCGGACTGGGCGGCGCTGACGGCGACCAGCGCGGTGCCGGGCCGGACCGACTCGGCGATCCGCTCCAGCGGGACGGCGCGGACCTTGAGGTCGCCGCGGACGTGGAACGGGTTCAGCACGGAGGTGAAGTCGTCCTCGGCGGTGAGCACTTCCGCGCCCGCGGGGAGCGAGGCGGCGATCACACCGGTGTGCGCGGCGACCGACGCGCCGAGCGCGACCCGGTCGGCCGGGACGCCGGCCAGCCGGGCGTACCCGGCCCGGCAGGCCTCCACGTCCTCGTACAGCTCGGTCAGCGGCCGGCCCTCGGCCCGCAGCAGCGCCGCCGCCTGCAGGGCGGCGACGGTGCGGGCCGGCAGCAGGCCGTTGCTCGCGGTGTTCAGGTAGGTGTTCTTCGGGGCGAACTCGGCGCGGACGAGGGTCGCGAACGTCTCCATGGCTCCACTGTGCGGCCGGGAGAAGTCGCAGTCCATCGCGAATTCCTACGGGGAACCCCTAAGCAACGCTTATGGCTCCGCTCCCACCTGCGCTTATCAGTGCTGGGGCACGGCGCAGCCGTCCGGGCCGCAGGCCTGCGCGCCGCCGTCGTCGAGCAGCTTCAGCGGGGAGCGGTCGCCCCAGGCCTGGGTCAGCGCCTGGGCGAAGACCTCGGCGGGCTGGGCGCCGGAGACGCCGTAGGCGCGGTCGAGGACGAAGAAGGGCACTCCGTTCGCGCCGAGCTGGGCGGCCTCGCGCTCGTCGGCGCGGACCTCGTCGGCGTAGGCGGTCGGGTCGGCGAGCACCTTGCGGGCGGCCTCGGCGTCGAGCCCGGCCTCGACGGCCAGCTCCACGAGCCGCTCGTCGCCCTCGGCGAAGACGGAGCGCTCCTCGGCGAAGTTCGCCCGGTAGAAGATCTGGATCAGCTCGTCCTGCCGGCCCTGCTCCTTGGCGAGGTGCAGCAGCCGGTGCATGTCGAAGGTGTTGCCGTGGTCGCGGTCACGGGTGCGGTAGTCGAGGCCCTCGGCGGCGGCCTGGGTGCCCAGGTTCTCCTCGCCGGCCTGCGCCTGCGCCTCGCTCATGCCGTACTTCTTGGTGAGCATCTTGATCACGGGCTGGACATCGCTCTTGGCGCGGCCGGGGTCCAGCTCGAAGGAGCGGTGCACCACCTCGACCTGGTCGCGGTGCGGGAAGGCCTCCAGAGCCTTCTCGAAGCGGGCCTTGCCCACGTAGCACCAGGGGCAGGCGATGTCGCTCCAGATCTCGACGCGCATGTCTCGGCTCTCTTCAGGTCGTACCGGTGGCACGGAGACTCCCTCCGCCCGCTGAGTGAACCTTCAATCAGCCGGTTTCATTCCCTCAGCTGCCGTCCCTCAGATCGTCCGGCCAGTCGGTCCGGAACTCGAGGTGGTCGTAGGTCACGACGCACCCCTCCCCCATCGGCGACTGCGTCATGAAGCCGACCAGGGCGGCGCCGGTCTCCTTCTCGTCACCGAGCGTGAACAGCCGCACGAAGGTCCAGCGCTTGCCGTCCCGGGAGGCGTGGAAGGCGAAGGCGCGACCGGTGCGGCTCACCCGCAGCCAGACCGAACTCCCTTCCACGGTGAAGGAGTTGGCATCGTCGGAGTGCCCCCGGGTGACCACCGTGCAGACGGTCGCCACATCCGGGGAGTACTCCAGACACAGCTTGGCCCAGGCTCGCTCGCCGACCTGGACGTACAACGCCCCCGCGTCGAACGCCCAGTTGAACCCCACGGTGACGCGGGCGATCAACTGGAAGTCCCCCTCGGGCGCGCCGAGCAGCCGGGGCGCGTCGGCGGCGGGGTCCAGCGCCTCCCCGGTGGGCGGCACGAACCGGTCCTGCCGCGGCCCGGCCCACCCGGTCAACACCCCGCCCTCGTGGGACCAGTGCCCGTCGGGCCCATAGGTACGGAGGGGGAAAGGCAGTTCGGGCAGCGTGACGTCCATGTACTGATTATCCAGGGGGAGGAGGCCCACTCTCTTGGGGGCGCGGGGAACTGCGCGACCGGCCCCCACCGGCCCGCAGCCCGCGAACAACCGCACCCCAACGGCGCCCCCGCAAAGCCGGCGCTACCGCTCGAGGCGCCCGTCGAACCGCCGCGGAAGCCCCAGCTCGTTCTCGTCCCGGAGCTCCACCGGCAGCAGCGCGGCAGGCGTGTTCTGGTACGCGACCGGCCGCAGCCACCGCTCGATCGCCGTACCGCCCACCGACGTGGACGTCGACGTCGTGGCCGGGTACGGCCCGCCGTGGTGCTGGGCCGGCGCCACCGCGACGCCCGTGGGCCACCCGTTGACCAGCACCCGCCCGGCCAGCGGGGTGAGCTCCGCGAGGATCTCCGCCCCCCGTCCCTGGCCGGCGGCCTCCCCCTCGGACAGCTGAACGGTCGCCGTGAGGTTGCCCGGCAGCCGCGAGAGCACCGCCTTGACCTCACCCTCGTCCTCGTAGCGGGCCACCACGGTGACCGGCCCGAAGCACTCCTCCAGCAGCAGGTCGTGCGCGCCCTCGGCGGTGAGCCGGGCCGCGGGCACGGTCAGGAACCCCGCGCTGACGGTGTGCTCGCCGCCCGCGCCGGGCGTCACCGGCGACTCCACGTCGGCCAGCTCCGCGCGCTCGGCGACCCCGGCGATGAAGTTGTCCCGCATCCGGTGGTCGAGCAGCACGCCCGCGTCGGTGTCGCTGACCGCGTCCGTCAGCGACTTGACCAGGCCGTCGCCGGCCGCGCCGGAGGGCACGAGCACCAGGCCCGGCTTGACGCAGAACTGGCCGACGCCCATCGTCATGGACCCGGCGAGTCCGGCGCCGATGTCCTCGGCGCGCTCGACGGCGGCCGCCTCGGTCACCACGACGGGGTTCAGCGAGCCCAGCTCGCCGTGGAACGGGATCGGCGCCGGGCGGGCCGCCGCCGCGTCGAACAGCGCGCGGCCGCCCCGGATCGAGCCGGTGAAGCCGGCCGCGGCGACCAGCGGGTGCTTGATCAGCTCGACGCCGGCCTCGAAGCCGTGCACCAGGCCGAGCACGCTCTCCGGGATGCCGTGCTCGGCGGCCGCCGTGCGCAGCACCTTGGCGACCAGCTCGGACAGCGCCGGGTGGTCGGGGTGGGACTTGACGACGACCGGGTTGCCGGCCGCCAGCGCGCTCGCGGTGTCGCCGCCCGCGACGGAGAAGGCGAAGGGGAAGTTGGACGCCGAGTACACGGCGACCACGCCGAGCGGCACCTTGTAGCGGCGCAGATCGGGGATGGGCGGGGTGGCGGCGCCGTCCGGGTGGTTGATGACGACGTCGAGGAAGGCGCCCTCGTCGACGATGTCGGCGAACGCGCGCAGCTGGTAGCAGGTGCGGGCGAGCTCGCCGTTCAGCCGGACCGGGCCGAGCGCGGTCTCCGCGTCGGCCACCTCGACGAGCGTGTCCTTGGCCGTCTGCAGCCGGTCGGCGGCGGAGCGCAGGAAGGCGGCGCGGACGGTGCGGTCGGCGAGAGAGGCGCGCGCTTCGTGCGCGGCGCGGACCACGGTGTCGACCTCCTGGGCCGTTGCCTCCACCGCAACCTGTTCACGCTGCTTCCCGGTTCGGGGGTCGACACTCCAGACTGGTGCTGCTGCCACCGCGGGTCCCTCCACGTTTGGTACTGGCTCATTCACCAGGGTCGTTCGATATACTGAACGCTGTCTCTGATGATGAATATGCTGTCGGAGCGTATTTCCCGTCGAACGAAGGGGTCAAGGGCGATGTCGGCTGGCGAGACGGGGGGCGGAGCGCAGGTCAAGTCCGCAGTGCGGACGGTTGAGCTGCTGGAATACTTCGCCGGCCGCCCCGGAATGCATTCCCTCGCGTCGGTCCAGGAGGCCGTCGGATATCCGAAGTCCAGTCTCTACATGTTGCTGCGCACGCTGGTGGAGCTCGGCTGGGTCGAGACGGACGCGACGGGCACGCGGTACGGCATCGGCGTACGGGCACTGCTCGTCGGCACGTCGTACATCGACGGCGACGAGGTGGTCGCGGCGGCCCGGCCGACCCTGGACCGGCTCTCGGACGACACGACGGAGACGATCCACCTGGCACGGCTCGACGGCACGAACGTCGTCTACCTCGCCACCCGCCAGTCCCAGCACTACCTGCGTCCCTTCACCCGGGTCGGCCGCCGGCTCCCCGCGCACTCCACCTCCCTCGGCAAGGCGCTGCTGAGCACGTACTCCGACGAGCAGGTCCGCAAGATGCTCCCGGAGACGCTGCCGGCGCTGACCGAGCACACGATCACCGACCGGGAGAAGCTCATCGAGGAGCTGCACCAGGTCCGTGAGCAGGGCTTCGCGGTGGACCGCGAGGAGAACACCCTGGGCCTGCGCTGCTTCGGTGTGGCGATCCCGTACCGCACGCCGGCCCGGGACGCGATCAGCTGCTCGGTGCCGGTCGCACGGCTCACGCCGGCGCACGAACAGATGGTCAAGGACGCCCTGTTCGACGCACGCGACCGGCTGACACTGGCGACCCGTAGGCTCTGAGGCATGCTGATCGATCTGCGTCGAGTACACGACAGCGACCTGCCGGTGTTCTACCGCCAGCAGAACGACCCCGAGGCCGTGCGGATGGCCGCCTTCACCCCGAAGGACCCGGCCGACCGGGACGCCTTCGACGCCCACTGGGAGAAGATCCGCGCCTCGTCCGCCGTGCTGCGCACGATCCTGGCCGACGGGGACGTCGTCGGCAGCACGGCGGTGTACGGGGAGCCGGGCGAGCGCGAGGTGACGTACTGGGTGGACCGGGCGTACTGGGGCCAGGGCATCGCCACGGCCGCACTGTCGGCCCTGCTCGCCGAGGTCCCGGAGCGTCCGCTGTTCGCGCGGGCGGCCGCCGACAACGCCGGTTCGCTGCGCGTCCTGGAGAAGTGCGGCTTCCGGCCCACCGCCCGGGCCGCCGGATTCGCGAACGCGCGCGGCGCGGAGATCGAGGAGATCGTGCTCCGGCTGGAGACCTGAACCGGCCGCGGCCGAACCGGTAGCAGCCGAACCGGTAGCCGCCGAACCCGGCCGTGGCCGAACCGGCCGCACATGAACGGACGATGAGAAAACGGGCGGGCGGGAACGAACTGTTCCCGCCCGTTCGTCTTTCTGTTCGCAATGAACAAGACGATCAGGCGCGCCTCGGTCTTCGCGCTGCTCCTGGTGTTCGCCCTGCTGCTCCGGGCGACCTGGGTGCAGTTCTACGAGGCACAGGCGCTCGCGGACGACACAGACAACCGGCGCAACGCGATCGAGACGTACTCGGAGCCGCTGGGGAACATCATCGTGGCCGGAAAGGCGGTCACCGGCTCGGCCGCCACGACCAGCGGCGACCTCAGATACAAGCGCACGTACACGGACGGCGAGCTGTACGCGGCGGTGACGGGTTACGCCTCGCAGAGCTACGCCCCGACCCAGCTGGAGGGCATCTACGCGGACCTGCTCAACGGCACGGACACCCGGCTGAAGACCGTGCTGGACACGGTCACGAACCAGCGGGCCGATCCGGGCAACGTGATCACCACGATCGATCCGGACGTGCAGAAGGCCGCGTACGACGCGCTCGGGGACAAGAAGGGCGCGGCCGTCGCGATCGACCCGACGACCGGCCAGATTCTCGCGGTCGTGTCGACGCCGTCGTACGACCCCTCGTCGCTCACCGACGCCAACACCGCCGGGACGGCCTGGAAGTCGCTGAACGCGGACTCCGACAAGCCGCTCACCAACCGGGCGCTGCGCCAGCCGCTGGCCCCGGGCTCGACGTTCAAGCTGGTGGTGGCGGCGGCCGCGCTGGAGGACGGGCTGTACTCGTCGGTGGACGAGAAGACCGACAGCGAGGACCCGTACACCCTGCCGGGCACGCGGACGGTCCTGGCGAACGAGAACACGTCCGCGCCCTGCGAGAACGCCACGATCCGGGTCGCGCTCCAGTACTCCTGCAACAACGTGTTCGCGCACATGGCCGTCGAGCTCGGGCAGGACAAGGTCAAGGCGATGGCCGAGAAGTTCGGCTTCAACGACGAGAGCCAGGACGTGCCGGTGCGCGCGTACCCGAGCGTGTACCCGTCCGACATGGACGAGTCGTCCACGGCCCTGACCGGCATCGGCCAGTTCGACGTGACGGCGACCCCGCTGCAGATGGCGATGGTGTCGGCCGCCATAGCCAACGGCGGCAAGCTGGTCTCGCCGCACATGGTCTCGCAGATCACCAACGGCAGCGGCGACGTCCTGACGGACTACGACGACGAGGCGTCGACCACGCAGATCGTGAGCTCCTCCACCGCCGAGCAGTTGCAGTCGGCGATGCAGACGGTCGTCGAGAAGGGCACGGGCACGAACGCGATCATCGACGGCGTCACCGTCGGCGGGAAGACGGGCACGGCCCAGAACGGCGAGAACAACAGCAAGGCGCCGTACGCCTGGTTCACGTCGTACGGGAAGTCCGACTCCTCCGACAAGCAGGTCGCCGTGGCGGTCGTGGTCGAGCAGTCGGACGCGGCCCGCTCCGAGGTCAGCGGTAACGGCCTGGCGGCCCCGGTGGCGAAGGCCATGATGCAAGCAGCGCTCAAGTAACCCCCTAGGGGAGCGAGGAACTGCGCGACCAGCCACAACAAACCCGAGCTGGTCGCGCAGCGAACCGTATTACTTCACGCCCAGCACCTGCTCGATCGGGTCGATCGCGAAGTACACGACGAACAGCGCCGAAGCCCCCCACAACAGCCAGTGCACGTCCTTCGCCTTGCCGAGCACCGTCTTGATGAGGACGTACGCGACGAAGCCCGCGCCGATGCCGTTGGTGATCGAGTACGTGAACGGCATCACGGCGATGGTCAGGAACGCCGGGATGGCGATCTCGTACTTGTCCCAGTCGATGTTCTTGACCTGGGTCATCATCAGGAAGCCGACGGCGACCAGGGCCGGGGCGGCCGCCTGCAGCGGGACGATGGTGAGGATCGGCGTCAGGAACAGGGCGAGGGCGAAGAGACCGCCGGTGACCAGGTTGGAGAAGCCGGTGCGCGAACCCTCGCCGACGCCGGCCGCCGACTCGATGTAGGAGGTCGCGGAGGACGAGGAGGCCGCGCCGCCCGCGACCGCCGCCGCGCCGTCGATGAGCAGCACGCGGCCGAGGTTGGGCACCTGCCCCTTGTCGTCGAGGAGTCCGGCCTCCGCGCTGATGCCGACGACGGTGCCCATGGTGTCGAAGAAGTCGGACAGCACGAGCGTGAAGACCAGCAGGACGACGGTGACGGCGCCGGCCTCGCCGAACGCGCCGAACAGGCTGAAGTGGCCGAGGAGCCCGAAGTCCGGGGTGTCGACGATCTTGTCCGGCCAGGACGGCGTCGTCAGGCCCCAGGACTTGATGTCGGCGATCGAGTTGATGACGATCGCGAGCACCGTCATGGTGACGATGCTGATCAGGATCGCGCCCTTGACCTTGCGGGCGAGCAGGCCGACGGTCAGCAGCACGCCGAGGCAGAAGACCAGGACCGGCCAGCCCGAGAGGGTGCCGGTGCCGCCGAGCTGCACGGGGACGGTAGTGCCCGCGACGTCGGGGATACGGGTGACGAAACCGGCGTCGACGAAGCCGATGAAGGCGATGAACAGGCCGATGCCGACGCTGATCGCCTGCTTCAGCGCCTGCGGGATGGCGTGCATGACGGCCTCGCGCAGACCGGTCACCACCAGCACACAGATCAGCAGACCCTCCAGCACGATGAGACCCATCGCGTCGTCCCAGCTCATCAGCGGGGCGATCTGGAAGGCGACGACCGCGTTGAGGCCGAGGCCCGCGGCGAGCGCGAGGGGCAGGTTGCCGGCGACGCCCATGATGATCGTCATGACCGCGGCCACCAGGGCGGTGGCGGTGGTGAGTTGGACGGCGTCGAGCTGGTGCCCGAACTTGTCCTTGGCGCTGCCCAGGATGATGGGGTTCAGGACAAGGATGTAGGCCATGGTGAAGAACGTGGCGAAACCGCCGCGTATCTCCCGGCCGAAGGTGGATCCCCGCTCGGAGATCCGGAAGAACCGGTCGACGCTGTTCACCGCAGGTGGCGAGGCAGTCGGCCGGTCGGCCGCCTTCTTCGTCTCGGACATGGCTGGTACTCCTAGGTGCCTGGATGATCTGTGTGCGGATGCTGGCTGGATTGTTCCCTTGTTGAACCGTCTTCAGGTTTTCGCCGTGTTACGGAATCGGGCCCCCGCGCAGCTTCCCGAGGCCACATGATGTTCGAACCCCCGTACCAATCCAGGAGTTGGATCACTGCTACGCTTCCGGATCCCGCCCGGCTCCTCCCCGGGAAGTCCGCAGGTCATCCACATGACATGCACAGTCACGCGAGAAGAGGTCACCCGTGGGCACAGTCGTCGACGACGCCGCCTCCGTGGAATTCCATGCCTTCTTCGACCGCCACTACGCCGAACTGTCCCGGCTCGCCCATCTGCTGACCGGTGAGGCCGACGCCGCCGACGATCTGGCGGCGGATGCGCTCCTCGCGCTGTGGAACCGCTGGGACCGGGTACGGGCGGCCGACCATCCGGTGGCGTACGCCCGCGGTGTCGTCGCCAACCTCGCCCGCACCCGCATCCGCAGCGCCGTCCGTGAGCGCCGCAGGATCGCGCTGTTCTGGTCGCAGCGCGAGGAGAAGACGGAGAACCCCGACGTCGCGGGCGTGGTGGACGTACAGTCCGCGCTGCGTAGACTTCCGTTCCGCAAACGGGCCTGTGTGGTGCTCCGGCACGCCTTCGACCTCTCGGAGAAGGACACCGCGCTCGCCCTGGGGGTCTCGGTGGGTACGGTGAAGAGCCAGACCTCGAAGGGGATGGCCGAGTTGCAGAAGCTGCTCGGCGCCAAGGGAACTCCGCTCAAGGTGCCTGCGATGGTACGCACCGGTCAGACCGGAGGAAGGGACCGATGACGATGCAGCGGGACGTGCACGACGAACTGCGCGCCCGGCTGCACGAGGCGGCCGAGGCGCACGAGCCCGACCGGGCGCGCATCCTGGCCCGGGTCGAGCGCGGCATGGCGGGGCAGGCACAGGGGCAGGACCGGTTCGATCACCGGGCGACCCGCCCGGCGCTGTGGGGCTGGACGCGGATCGTCGGCGCCACGGCGGCGGTCGCGGGCATGCTGGCGATCGGCGGCTACGCGGTGGCCTCCGCGGTGAAGGACGACACCGCCCCGGCGCAGCAGACGGTCTCCGTCTCCTCGCCGCCGGTGGAGTCCCCGGACGCGACGAGCCGCCCGCAGGCCTCGCCGAAGGCCACCCCGAGTGCCGGCACGGGCGCGAAGGACCCGGTGCAGCCGAGCACCTCCGCGCCGAAGAGCTCCGCCGCGACGCCCTCCGCGCCCGCGGCCGCACTGCTGCCGGACACCAGCGACGAGGAGGACGGCCCGCTGTGGTCGGACGGCTCGGTCGACCCGCACAGCAACGACTTCTGGGCGCAGAGCAACATCACGCTGAAGTCGTCCGAGGTGCTCACCGAGCTCACCGTGCAGTTGAAGGTCGCGCAGACCGGCGGCGTCTCGTCGGCCGGCGCCTGGCGCTCACCGCCCGAGGGCGACTTCACGTTCACGGTGGCCGAGCGGGACGGCTTCCTGGTCTACACCTGGGTGCTCAAGGAGGGCCGTACGGTCCCCGTGGGCGAGTGGGTGTTCGCCGGGCAGTACGACCACGACCGCGGCGGGCGCGACGCGAAGGACGACACGTACGCGGTCACCGGCGCGTCGGACAAGCAACAGGGTTCCGTGGGCGGCGACTTCGCCTCCCACGAGAGCGACGAGGGCGACTCCTAGCGCGCCCTCAGGGGCGCGGGGAACTGCGCGACCAGCCACGCACAACCCGCGCCCCGAACACGACGATCAGTTCATGGTGGACCCGACAACGGTGGACCCGGTGGTCAGAAACACCGTTGCCGGCAACGAACCGTCCGCCTGCCGCGAGGCGTACGCGGACGTCGCGTCCGTCGACGTGAACGCCGGCGTCGACACCCCGCCGTCCCAGTTGTTGGCCGCGGAGACCGTTGCCGACCCCAGCTTGGACAACCCGCCCTTGTTGCCGACCGCAAGGTTCCGGGCCAGCCGGGCCTTGCCCGTGGCGAAGTAGAAGCCCGCCTCCGCGTTGGCGTACGCGGTGTTGCGGTTGAGGACGATCGCCCCGGTGTTGGAGTTCTCGGTGAACCCGTTCAGCGTGTTGTCCCAGGCCGCGTTGTTGTTGACGGTGTGAGCCACCGCGACTCCCCCGCCGCCCAGCTTGAAGCCGTTGCCGTTCCCCTCGAACGCGCTGTCGCTCCACCGGTTCTTCCCGTTGCCGAAGGCCCACGAGTGGTCGATGGTGACCGAGGTGGAGAACTGCCACAGGTCGAGCCCGTCGTCCGAGTTGTTGTAGAGGCGCGCGCCCGTGATCCGGTTGCCTGTCCCGGAGCCGAACTTGACGGCGATGCCGTCGGCGTTCTGCCCGTGCCCGGCGGCGTCGTAGTTGCCGTAACTGTCCAGGTTCTGCACGAGGTTGCCGACCGTGTTGTCGCCGCGGAGCGTGAACCCGGAGTCTCCGTTGTTCGCGGTGACGAGGTTCTTGAAGATGCCGCCGGTCGACGAGGTGACCACGAATCCCTGAGCCGGGGAGGACTGGAAGGTCAGGTTCTGGACGGTCCAGTAGCTGCCGTAGATCCCGGCGAGCCAGGAGCCGGCGGGCAGTCTGGAGCCGTCGATCTTCACCTTCTCGCTGCCGTAGGCCTGAAGGGTGATGCGGGCCGAACCGGTGCCGCCGGCCGTCGACTTGAGGGTGGCCGTCGGATAGTACGTGCCGGCGCGGACCTGGATGACGGTGCCGGCCGTCGCGTTCTTGACGGCCGACTCCAGCTGCGCGGTGGTGGACACCGTGACCGTCGAAGAGGCGGCCTCCGCGCCGCCGTTGGACAGACCGAGGTAGACGCCGCCCGCCCCTGCGGAGACGGCCACCGCGGCGGCGATCGACAGGGTGCGCGTTCTGCGGTGGCGTCCGGTGCTCAAGCGCACGGGGCGTTCCTTTCGCTGAGGGGGTCGGGAGGAAACGGGCCGGAGGGGCCGCCCCGGCCCGTTTCCGCACACCAGTCGCCGCCGGGCCGGGAATGGGTTGCCGCGCCCGGCGAAAGAGATCGAAACTTTCGCTCCCGTCCCGCCCTGCCCCCACCGATTGACGCCCCGTCTCCCACTGGTGACACTCCGAAGGCACCACACCCCACAGAAACAACCAAGAGAAACCCTGGAACACCCCGGAAACACCCGGAAACCCCCACACTCACACAGGATGTGTCATGCGCCGCCTGGGTATCGTCCGCACACTGCTCCTGGCACTGTTCCTCACCTTCCTCACCGCCCCGCCCAGCACCGCGACCACCGGAGCCCCGCCCGTGACCCACCCGAAGTACGCCGGCTATCTCTTCACCTACTTCACCGGCGAGGGAACGGCCGACGGCGAGCAGATCCGCTACGCGCTCAGCCGGGGCAACGACCCGTTGCACTGGCGGGAGTTGAACGGCGGCAGCCCGGTCCTGACCTCGACCGTCGGCGAGAAGGGCCTGCGCGACCCGTTCGTGATCCGCTCCCCCGAGGGCGACAAGTTCTTCCTCATCGCCACCGACCTCAGGATGTACCGGTACAGCAGCGGCGACTGGGACCACGTCCAGCGCCACGGCAGCAAGTCGATCATGATCTGGGAGTCGACCGACCTGGTCCACTGGACCGACCGGCGGCTGGTGCAGGTGGCCCCCGACAACGCGGGCAACACCTGGGCCCCGGAGGCCTATTGGGACGACAGCCTGGGCGAGTACGTCGTCTTCTGGGCGTCCAAGCTGTACGCCGACGACGACCCCGAGCACACCGGCTCGACGTACAACAAGATGCTGTACGCGACGACGAAGGACTTCCGTGCCTTCAGCGCGCCGAAGGTCTGGGACGACCCTGGCTACTCGGTCATCGACTCGACGGTCGTGAAGCACAAGGGCAGTTACTACCGCTACACGAAGGACGAGCGGGACCCGACCTCCAGCTCCCCCTGCTCCAAGTTCATCACCGGAGAGAAGTCGACGAGCCTCACCTCGACGCGGTACGACTTCGTCGCGGACTGCATCGGCAGCGGCTCGATCAGCCGGGGCGAGGGGCCGACGGTCTTCAAGTCCAACACCGAGGAGAAGTGGTACCTGTTCATCGACGAGTACGGCGGCCGCGGCTACGTCCCCTTCGAGACGACCGACCTCGACTCGGGCCGCTGGACCATGTCGAGCGACTACCAGTTGCCCGCAAGTCCCCGCCACGGCACGGTGCTTCCGGTCACACAGTCCGAGTACGACCGGCTGCTGGCCGCCTACCCGAGCACCCCGACGTCGGTCGTGGACGCCACGGCGAAGGGCCAGAAGGGGTACGCGGTCGTCACCGAGGCCGCCTCGAAGGTCGTCCTGCCGATGCGGCCCGAGACGGATCTCTCGCGGCTGGCCCCGCAGCTGTGGGTCGGCGAGGGCGCCTCGGTGAGCCCCGGGTCCGGTACCCGCCGCGACTTCCGCACGCCGCAGACGTACACCGTGACGTCCGCCGACGGCACCAGGCGCACCTGGACGGTGGAGGCGGTTCGGACCGGAAGTCCCGTCCTGCCAGGGCTGAATGCCGACCCTGACGTGCACCATCTGAACGGCGAGTACTGGATCTACCCCACGACGGACGGCTTCCAGGGCTGGGGCGGGACGCAGTTCACGGCGTACTCGTCGAAGGACCTGGTCCACTGGAAGGACCACGGCGTCATCCTGGACCTCGGTCCGGACGTGTCGTGGGCGGACACGTACGCGTGGGCCCCGGCGATCGCCGAGCGCGACGGCAGGTACTACTTCTACTTCTGCGCCGAGCAGCAGATCGGCGTCGCGGTGGCGGACTCCCCCGCCGGTCCCTTCAAGGACGCTCTGGGCAGGCCGCTGGTGGCGAAGGGCGGTGCCTGGAGCGGCCAGATGATCGACCCGGCGGTCTTCACGGACGACGACGGGCAGGCGTATCTGTACTGGGGCAACGGGCACGGATACGTCGCGCCGCTCAACGACGACATGGTGTCGTTCGACCCGACGAAGGTGCAGGACATCACCCCGGAGAACTTCCGCGAGGGTTCCTTCGTGATCGAGCGGAACGGCACGTACTACTTCATGTGGTCCGAGGACGACACCCGCAGCGAGAACTACCACGTCGCCTACGCGACGGGACCGTCCCCGCTCGGCCCGTGGACCGAGAAGGGGACGATCCTGTCCAAGCGTCCCGAGTACGGCATCCTCGCCACCGGCCACCACTCCGTGGTGAACACGCCGGGCACCGACGACTGGTACATCGTCTACCACCGGTTCGCCCTGAACGGGCCCGGCAGGGCGGGCGGGGACGGCATGCACCGCGAGACGACCGTCGACCGCATGGAGTTCGCGGCCGACGGATCGATTCTGCCGGTGGTGCCGACCCTGGAGGGGATCAGGCCGGCCAGGAAGAACCAGGGCCTGTCCGGCCGGACAGGCCCTAGCTGACGAAGTACGTCGGGTTCGGGAGCTTGTACGTCTTGTCGGCGTAGCCGCCCTCGAGGTCCGAGTACTGGTCACCGAAGTTGGCGACGATGTCGTACCCGAGGTCCTGCTCGATGTGCTTGCGGGTGCCGGACTTGTACTGCACGGTCGTGCAGGTCCAGGTGCCCGGCGTGGCGCAGGCGCTGAGGTAGGACGGCGGGTTGGCCTTGTCCTTGAGGAACACGTGGTCGGCGTCGAGGTTCACATCGGCGCCGATCTTCTTCAGGTTCGCGACGGCCGCGGAGCGCTGCGCCTCGGACAGGCCCGAGTTGTAGAAGACCTCGACGCCCTTGGCCTCGGCGTACCGGACCAGTTCAGCGCTGCCGAAGACGCCCGGGCGGTCGGCCTTGTTCACGTAGTCGGCCCAAGTGGTGGCGTTGTACGTGTAGTTGGTCTTCTTCTCGTAGTCGAGGCTGAGCAGCAGCGTGTCGTCGATGTCGAAGACGACCGCGGGCTTGTCACCCTTCTTCAGCGCCTTGCGGGCCGCCTTGTCGATCTGCTTCCTGGCGGCCGCGTCGAGCTTCGCCAGGTCCTTGGCGTACTGGCTGCTCGTGGACGCCTGGTAGACGCCGTCGGCGTCGAGCGTGGTGCCGTAGTAGGTGTCGATGTCCTTGACCAGGAGCCCGATGTTGTAGGGCTCGTGGGTGCTGTTCGCGGTGGACTGGCCGGCCGTGGCCGCGCCGGCGCCGTAGAGGCCGGCACCGGCGACGACACACGCGGCGGCCAGGGCCGCGATACGCAGTGGCTTATGCATGACAGAGGTTCTACGCGCGTCACCCCGGTGGGCGCGAGACCCGTTGCCTGATCGATACCTCCTTCGCAGGCAAAAATCGGGTCAAGCGCCCCGGTGGGTGGACGACTGGTCAGTCCATCGTGGCGCCGATGGTCGTCGAGCCCGTCTTGAGGAAGCTCGTCGTCGGCAGGGTGCCGCTGGAACTGCGGGCGTTGTACGTCGTCGACGCGTCCGTGGAGATGAAGGACGGTGTCGCGATGCCGGAGTCCCAGTTGTTGCCGGCCGAGGTCACGCTCGAACCCTTGCTGACCGAGCCGCCGCCGTTGCTCACCGCCAGGTTCTTGCCGAGCTTCGCGGAGCCGGTGGCGAAGTAGTAGCCCCACTTGCTGTTGGCGTAGGCGGTGGTGCGGTTGATGACGATCGCACCGGTGTTGGAGTTCTCGGTGAAACCGTTTCCTGCGTTGCCCCAGGCGGCCGAGTTGTTGATGACGTGCGCGACGACCTCGCCGTCGCCGCCCAGCTTGTAGCCGTTGCCGTCGCCCGCGAAGGCCGAGTCCGACCAGCGGTTGACGCCGTTGCCCATGGCCCAGGTGTGCTCGACGGTGACGGGCGACGAGAAGGACCAGAAGTCCAGTCCGTCGTCCGAGTTGTTGTAGAGGCGGGCGCCGGTGATCAGGTTGCCGGAGCCGGAGCCGTACTTCACGGCGATGCCGTCGGCGTTCTCGCCGTGGTTCGCGGCGTCGTAGTGGCCGTAGGAGTCGATGTTCTTGACCGTGTTGTTCACGGTCCCGTCTCCGGTGAGGGTGAAACCGGAGTCGCCGCCGTTGATGGTCTTGATGTTGTTCCAGTTGGTGCCGGTGCAGGACTGGCAGACGACCGCGCTGTCCGGGGAGTTCTGGAAGGTCATGTTGGAGACGTTCCAGTAGTCGGCGGTCAGCTTGAAGATCCAGTCGCCGTCGGGGAGCGACGAGCCGTCGATCTTCACCGTCTCCGAGCCGTACGCGGTGAGCGTGATCGGCGCGGAGGAGGTGCCGTTGGCCGTGGACTGGAGGGTGGCCGTCGGGTAGTAGGTGCCCGCGCGGACCTGGATGACGGTGCCTGCGGTGGCGTTCTTGATGGCGTTGGAGAGGTCGGTCGAGTTACTGACGACCACGGTGGCGGCCTGCGCCTGGGTGGGCAGGACGACGGCGAGTCCGGCGCCCAGGGTGAGGGCGGCGAGGGCGCTGAGAGCGGTACGACGAGACATGGAGTGCGGTCCTTTCTCGTACGGGTGGGGAGGGTGGTTCACAACAGGACGGAGTCGAGCCAGGTGAAGACCTCGTCCTGCATGCGGTCGACGAAGACATGGCCGAGGTCGGGCCAGGTCTTCAGCTGCAACCGCCCCTCGGCGTGGCGCGATTTCCAGACGGCCCGCAGCTTGTCGTGGGCCACCCGTACACCGTCGGCGGGGAACAGCGGATCGAGTCCGCCGTCGAAGAACAGCATCGGCCTGGGTGCGGCGATGCTCGCCACGTCGGGGAAGTCGAGGAACCGGGGAAGCCCCGGGTGGAGCAGGTAGTACGAGGACTGCCCGCGCAGGGTGTTGTTGCCGGGCGTCATCATTTCCTTGAGGCCGGTCATCCAGCAGACGGCCGCCGCGGCCGCGACGTCGTCGCTGAGCGCGGCCGTCTGCCAGGCGCGGAAGGCGCCCATGGAGAATCCGACGGCCGCGACCCTGCCCGGGTCGACCCGGTCGAGGCCGGCCAGGAATCCGGCGGCGCGGGCGTCCTCGCGGGCCATGAGTCCGGCGAGCGAGGAGCCGAGGTTGTAGAAGTTGGAGGCGAGGGCCTGCTGTTGGTCGTAGCCGAGGGGGCCGCGGTCGCCCCAGCCGAGGGCGTCCGCGCAGAGCACGACATATCCGCGCCGGGCCAGCTCGTCGCCGACGAACCGTCCGCTGAAGTACCGCTGCGACCAGCCTTGCGCCGAGGCGAGCCGGGTGTCGTCGTACCAGGGCCGGACCAGCTTCTCCTTCCCGATGTCGAACTTCGCCCCGTGGTCGTGCAGCAGGAGCACGGCCGGGAACGGGCCGGGGCCGTCCGGGGTGAGGAGCACGGCGCGGACGCGTTCGTGGTGGGTGAGGGAGAGCGTCACCAACTCCCCGGTGTAGCCGTCCTGTTGCTGTCGGCCGCTGAACTCGGGGGCGTACGGGGTCCGGTCCGGGTCCGCCCTGCCGACGATCAGCAGTTCCTCGACCTTGGCGCGGGCAGCCCGGCGCCAGGCGCGGAAGTCGCGGATCGGGGAGTTCCCCCAGGCCAGGGGGAAGGTCAGCGCGGCCTTGAGCGCCGGGTGGAAGTCGGGCAACGGACCGTCCACGACGGCGGCCTGCGCGGGCGAGGCGGTCGCTCCTCCCGCCAGCAGGGCGGCCCCGGTCCCCGCCACGAACGCTCGCCGCCCCAGCGCCGCCGGGTCATGGGCGGCCATAGGGCTGCCAGTTCCCGAGATAGGTGCGCCGGGTGTGCGTGGCCGCCTCTTCGGCGGTCAGTTGCGGACGGTTTTCGGGAACCGTTGTCACCGCGCCCGGCCCGGAGTTGGCGTACTCCCTGAACCGCATGGTCTGCCAGGGGTAGGCGTCGCGCATGTTGACGTAAGGGGTTACGGCGTCGATCCCGGGGCCGATCCAGGTGTCCCGCAGGACCAGCGAGGGCCAGGCGGTCGTCTCGTACGACGGCACCCAGGGCCGGGCGATCTTGTACGCGGCGTCCTCGGCGCCGGAGGTGATCCGGCCGCGCAGGGCGAGGAACCCGTAGGGGTTGGCCCGGGCGGTGGCCGGGGCGAAGACCATGCCCTTGGGGGTGAAGGTCACGTCCCGCTGGAGCGTGTGGAAGTGGCAGGCGTCGAAGACCGTACGGCCCCGCCCGAAGACGAAGTCGACGTCGCCCTCGATGTAGCAGCGGTGGAAGTACTGCCGGTCGAAGGCGTCCAGTGCGGTGGTGTCCGCGAAGAGGGTGTCCTGGTGGGCGAGGAGGCGGACGTTCTCGAAGTGCGTGCGGTCGCCGGTGACATGGGCGGCCACGGCCTGGGTGCCGGTGATCTCGGGGTGGTCGGCGCGCAGCCAGTCGTTGGCGAGGGTGAGGTCGCGGACGGTGAGTCCGGGCGCGGCGGAGGTGAAGGTGGCGGAGCCCGCGGTGCCGTAGGTGCCCGAACCGTCGGGTTTCTGCGTCCCGTTGGCGTTGTCGTACACGAGGACGGCGGCGCGTGCGTCGCGGCCGGCCCCGCGCAGGGTCAACTCGCCTTTGTCGGCGGGGATGTCGACGACCTCGCGGTAGGTGCCCGGGTGGACGACGATCGTCCAGCCGGGGCCGGTCACCGCGTCGACGGCCGTCTGGAGGGAGTCACCGGGGCGGACGTGCAGGACACGGCGGGATCCGGTGGCGAGGGCGGGGGTCGCGCCGGCGGCGATCAGCCCCCCGGCCAGGCTGGTGAGAAGAGTGCGTCGGCGCATGTCAGCACGTGTCCTTCCACGGTCGCCAGTCGCCGAGGTAGGTCTCGCGGTTCGCCGACTCGGCCTGTTCTCGGGTGAGTTGGGGTCGGTTCTCGGGGACGGTGACGACCGCGCCGGGGCCGGTGTTGCGGTACTCGGCGAAGCGCTGGCTCTGCCAGGGGAAGGCGTCCGACATGTTGGCGTAGGGGGCGATCGCGTCGATGCCGGGGCCGAGGCGGGTGTCCCGCACGGTGAGCGAGGGACGGGCGGTGGTGTCGGAGCTGGGCACCCAGGGGCGGGCCAGCTTGTAGTGGGCGTCGGGGGCTTCGCTGCTCACCCGACTGCGGGTCACCAGGTAGCCGAGCGGGTTGGCGCCCGCGGTGGAGGGGGCGAAGACGAAGCCGTACGGGGCGGTCGCCAGGTCGGTGCGGTTCAGGGTGCGGAAGTGGCAGTCGTCGTAGACCGCGGTCGCCCGGCCGAAGACGAAGTCGACGTCGCCCTCGACATGGCAGTGCGCGAAGTACTGGCGGGCGAAGACGGTCAGGGCGCGGGAGTCGGCGTACAGGGTGTCCTGGTGGCCGAGGAAGCGGCAGTGGTGGAACGCGGAGCGGTCGCCCTGGATCTTGACGGCGACGGCCTGGGTGCCGGAGATGTCGGGGTGGTCGGCGCGCAGCCAGTCGTTGGCGAAGGTGATCCAGCGGGCGGTGAAGCCGTCGGCCTGCAGGGTCGTGGTGGCCGACCCGGTGGTGCCGTAGGTGCCGCCGCCCGGTTTGGGGGTGCCGGCGGCGTTGTCGTAGACGATTACTACGTCTTTTGCGTTCTCGGCGGCGCCGATCCAGGTGGCCTCGGTGCGGGTGACGTCGAGGGCGACCGTCTCCCGGTAGACGCCCGGGGCGAGGACCAGGGTCCAGCCGCTGCCGGTGGTGGCGGCGACGGCGTCCCGGACGGAGGTGTGGTCGCCCCGGCCCAGCGGGTCGACGTACAGGGTCCGGCTGGTGAGCCGGGCGGCCGGTGAGCCGTAGCGGCCGAACGGGCGTCTGCCGGCGGCGGCCCGCGCGGGCTGTGCGGCGAGGCCGAGCGCGGCGGCCGTGCCGGCGACGGAGGTCGCGGCGAGGAACCGCCTTCTCGAAACGGGATGCATGCGGGTGCTCCTTGGTGGCGGTGCTGAGGGGGCCGGGGCGGAGCGAGGCGCCGCCCCGGCAGCCGTGGGGGACGGGGATCAGCCGAGGCGTCCCGCGCCCGCGCCGCAGTCGACGATCCGGGGGACCGACCGGGCGGGGTCGACCTTGGTGCGCAGGGTCGGCGTCCAGCCCGCGCCGGACTCGAGGGTCTCGGCGGGGATCTCCGCGTTGTGCACGGCGATCAGGTCGGTGGGCGTGCCGTTGACGTAGTTGTCGGCGGCGGTGACCGGCGCCACGTTCCACCGCTTCAGCACCTTGGCCGCGCTGACGCCGGTCGGCAGCGTGAACGCGTTGTGCTCGGCGACGAGTCGGGACTCCTTGCCGATGCCGAAGCTGTAGGCGAAGTCGCCGTTCGCGACGAAGTGGTTGTTGTAGGAGTCGACCTGTCCGAAGCGGACCCGGGGCGCGCGCTCGACCAGGTTCGAGAACAGGTTGTGGTGGAAGGTCACCTTCAGATGCCCTCGGTCGCCGACGGCCGTCGACTCGCTGTCGCTGTTGCCGACGAGGATCGTCTTGTCGTGCTCGGTGAAGACGTTCCAGGAAGCGGTTACGTAGTCGGCGCCCCGCACGATGTCCAGCTCGCCGTCGTGCTGCTGGTAGAGCATCCCGAAGTAGGTGGGCGCGGCGCTGTCCGGGTGCGAGCCGTCGGTGAACGTGTTGTGGTCCAGCCACACATGCGTGGAGCCGTAGACGACGGCCGTGTCGTACTCGGAGTTCCAGTTGCCCTTGTCGCCGTCGGTCGGGTCCCACTGCGGGAAGCAGTCGATGGGCGACTCGAAGGCAAGGTTGCGGACGATCACGTTGTCGACGGCCTTGATCTGCAGGCTGACGCCCTTGAACCCGGCGTTCCGCCCGATGCCCACGATGGTGGTGTTGGCGGGGATGTTCGCCTTGATGGCCTTGTCCTGGGCGGCGGCGGAGGCGCGCCGCAGGCCCTCCGGGCTGTCGTCGGGCTCGGCACTGAGGTCCGTGTCCAGGCCCCAGGCCTCGGGCGAGTACCTGGCGAGGTAGGCGTCGAAGTCGTAACCGGTTGCGGCGAAGGCGTCACACCCTTCCGCGACGGCGTCGATGACGCCCTTGACCTTGATGATCTTCGGTGTCGAGCCCCCGGCGGCGAGGGCCGCCTTGAACTCGGCCCAGGTGGTGACGGTGTAGACGTGGTCGGCGTCGGCGGCCGATCCGCCCGTGGTCCCGGTCCCGTACGAGGCCCAGCCGTCGTTCGCGGCGAGGACCTGTCGGCCGAGGTCGCGGGTGGCGGAGCGGGAGGTGGATTCCGCCTGGGCGGCGGACGCCGTGCCGGTGACGGGCAGCACCAGCGCGGTGCACCCCACCAGCGCACCAATGACGCGTCCATGACATACCTGTGTACGCACTGTGCGGGTCTCCTCTTTGCTGCGAGAGCGGTTGCGCGAACGGTTGTGAAAGCGGTTACGAAAGCGACTGCGAAAGCGGTTACGACAGCTACGACAGCGACTCGGGCCAGCTGATCCAGGACGTGGGGATCTCCTCGTGCAGCCGGCGGACGTCACACGGCGCGAGCACCCGGGTCCGCAGCAACTCCCGCGCGACGAGCCGCGCCACGGCGATCGCGCCCGGCGGATTGAAGTGCGTGTTGTCCTGCTCGGTCGCCGTCCAGTTGAAGTACGTCTTGGTCTCCTCGACCCCGAGCTCCTGCCACAGCGCGAGGGAAAGCGCCTGGACGTCCAGCAGCGCCACCCGTTCCGCCGCGGCGAGCGCGCGCATCGCGGCGGGGTACTCGCCGTGCGTCGGCAGGGCGTTCCCGTCCGCGTCGAACCTGCGCCGCTCGACGGGCGTGGCGAGCACCGGCCGCGCGCCCTTCGCACGGGCGCCGCCGATGTACAGGCGCAGATAGTCCTGGTACGTCGTCCAGGGCTCGGTGTAGCGGGTCGGGTCGGTGGTCTTCTCGTCGTTGTGCGCGAACTGGATCAGCAGGAAGTCCCCCGGGCGGACGGCCGCGAGGACGGCGTCGAGCCGGCCTTCGTCGACGAAGCTCTTGGAACTGCGCCCGTTCACGGCATGGTTGGCGACGGGCCGGTCCGCCTGGAGGAAGAAGGGCAGCGCCATGCCCCACCCGGTCTCGGGCGCGGCGTCGGCGTACTTCTGGGCGGCGGTGGAGTCACCGGCGATGTAGAGCGTGCGGGGCCGGCCGGCGCCGGCCCGGGCAGGTGCGGCGGCGACCGCACCGAGAGGGAGGGCGGCAAGCGCCGCCGAGGTGACCTGCCTGCGGGTAAGAGACACGAGGATGCACCTCTCGACAAGGGTTCGGTGAATTCCCTGGGGGCGCGGGGAACTGCGCGACCGGCCACAACGGACCCGCAGTCCCCCGCGATCGAAGCCGTGCGACTACGCGTGGTTCTTCTTCCAGTCGGCCTGCGCCGTGTTCAACTGCTCGGCCACCGTGTCCAGAAAGTCCTTCGCGCTCATCTTCCCGAGCAGCACCTTCTGGAAGTTCGGCTCGTTGTCGGCCTTCGAGATCGTGTTCCAGTCGGGCAGGTAGTAGGGCAGCTGCACGATCTTGGTGGTGGTGCCCGCCAGTGCGTCGGCGGCCAGCTTCGTCGCCTCGGACTCCTGCACCCAGCTGTCCTGCGCCGCCTCGAGGTTCGCCGGCACCTGGCCCGCCGTCTTGTTCCACTTGCTGTTCGACTCGTGCGACGCGGCGAACTCGATGAACTTCCAGGCGGCCGCCTTGTTCTTGCCGGACTTGAACAGCCCGAGTCCGTCGACCGGGTTGGAGACCTGCACGCGCGTGCCGTCGTCCTGCGTCGGCGCGGGAATGCCCTTGAACTTGCCGGCCAGCGCCTTCTGGTGATCGCCGTAGGAGCCGAGGTTGTGGCTCAGCATGCCGATGGTGCCGGAGTCCCACTGGGCGACCATCTTGGTGAAGTCGTTGTTGACGTCGGCGGCCGGTGTGTCCTTCTTGTACAGGCCGACGTACTTCTCCAGCGCGGCCACGTTCTTGGGGTCGTTGAGCGTGGTCTTGTCGCCGTTCCAGAACGCGGTGATGCCGCTCTGCCCGTAGGTGGCGTCCAGCGCCTGGGCGATGGATCCGGCGCCGCCGCGGATGGTGTACCCGAACGCGTTCTTGTCCTTGTCCGTCAGCTTGTCGGCGGCCGCGTAGAACTTCGTCCAGGTCGTCGGCGCGTCCAGCCCCGCCGCCTGGAACAGGTCGGTCCGGTACCAGAGCGTGCCGTTGTTCGCGGAGGTCGGCACGGTGTACGTCTTGCCGTCGACGCCGGCCGCCTTGACGCCGTCGAGGAACTTGGCGTTGAGCTGGCTGTTCAGCGGGCTCTTCGCGATCCGGCTGTCCAGCGGTTCGAGGGCGCCCTGCGCGGCGATCTCGGCGAGCATGGCGGTGCCCACGCCGCCGACGTCGGGCAGCCCGCCGCCCTGGATGGCGGTGTCGTACTTGGACTGGACGCTGTCGGAGGGCACACCGACGTACTTCACCTTGATGTCCGGGTTCGCCTTCTCGAAGTCGGCGATGATCTCCTTCCAGACATCGGTACGGACACCGCCGTTGTTGTCCCAGAAGGTGATCTCGCCCTTGCCCGAGCCGTCGCCTCCCTTGTCCCCCGCCGCGCCGCTGCCGTCGTCGCCGCAGGCGGTGGCGGTCAGCGCGAGCACGGAGCCCAGGGCGACGGCCAGGGCGGCGCGCCTGCTTCTGCGGATGCTGCTCTTCATGTGATCGGCTCTCTTCTTCTGGATCCCGACGGAGATATGAAGTTGTGGGGGGTCAATGGGTGGAGCAGTGGGTGGAGCAGTGGGTGGGGCTGTGGAGGGTGCGCTCAGGGGGCGGTGACGGCGAACGGCGCCCAGCCGTCCGTGCCCTTGAGGTAGTTCGCGACGGTGTACGCCTTCGCGTCGGCGTCGCTCAGCTGCGGCCGGTCGGCCGTGACGGTCGCGCCGGGCCCGTGGTTGCGGTACTCGGCGAACCGCGCGTCCCGCCACGAGAACCCGCTCATGTCGGTCCACGGCGTGGACTTGACCGCCGCCGGCAGCTCGGTGTCGCGGATCAGCACCTGCGCGACCGCCGCCGGCTCCCCGCCCGGATGCCACGGCCGTCCCAGGTGGAAGGAGTCGGCCGGGGCGTCGCTGACGACCTTCGACCGGGTGATGAGGAACCCGTACGGGTTGCCCGTCCACGTCGAAGCGGCCGTCAGGTAACCGTTGTTGGTGGTCGATCCGCGGCTCAGCAGCCGGATGACCGAGCGGTCGATCACGGTCGTGGCCCGCCCGTAGACGAAGTCGACGTCGCCCTCGACATAGGAGTCGCGGAGGTAGACCCGGCTGACGGTGGTCAGCTTGGGGCTGTCGGTCATCAACGTGTCCTGGTTGCCCAGGAAGGCGGTGTTCTCGAAGACGATCCGGTCTCCGGTCGTCTTCATGGCCAGCGCCTGCTCGCCGTCGAGTTCGACCGCGGCCTCGTCGAAGTCGTTGCTGAAGGTCAGGTTGCGGGCGGTGACGTCGTTCGCGGCGATCCGGACGGTGGCGCTTCCCGTCGAGCCCCCGTACGCGGCAGGCGTGTCGTGGACGATGACGGTGTCCGAGCGATCGCGTCCGGTCCCCTGGAGCGCGATGTTCGGCTTGGTCGCCGGGACGAAGACCTTCTCGCGGTACGTGCCCGGCGCGACGGCCACGGTCACGGCGTCGGCGTTGCCCTCGGGCACGGCGTCGACGGCGGACTGGACGGTCGGGTAGTCGGCCGGGACGTGCAGCGTCACGGCGGCGCCGATCCGCTTCTGCGGTCCGGAGAGCCGGGTGACCAGGGCGGGGACCGCGGCCGCGGGGTCCAGCCGGTAGGCGTAGAACTCCCGCGGTTCGAAGGCCGCGCCCCATGCGTCGGTCCGTCCGGTGGTGTTCTTCAGGATCGACCCGCGCTGCACCAACTCGGCGGTCGCGTCCGCCTGATAGGGGTGCTGGACACCGTCGTAGTAACCGTTCTCGATGACCATCTTCGTGTGGCCCCGCGACCAGTTCCCGTACGTCCACACGGGGTCCCCGTCGACGACCTGCGCCGAGACGTAGTTGTTGTACAGGTGGGCGTAGGCGCAGTTGTCCGCCGAGGGATTGCGCTGCTTCGTGCCGGTGAACCAGTTGTGGTCGATGGTGATCTGGGTGAGGACATTGGTCGTCCAGCCGATGCCGAACGCCTTGTTGTGGTTCGTGAACCGGTTGTAGGAGACGGTGATGTACTGGCTGTCCTTGCGGATGTCGAGCAGCCCGTCGCCCATGTGTGTGAAGCGGTTGTGGTCGATCCAGACGTGGTCGACGGTGTCCATCTGGATCGCGTCGAAGTCGGTCGTCTTGCCGTCCCAGTCGCCCTCGACGTAGGAGTCGCGGATCGTCAGGTTGCGGATGATCACGTTGTGCGTGCCGGGGTTCAGGTGCAGTTCGCCGTGCATGATCTCGCCGGTGTCGCCGACGCCGATGATCGTCTTGTTCGAGGTCACGACGATGTCGGAGCCGAAGGGCTCGACGGCCACCGCGCCTTTGACCCGGATGACGTACGGCTCCTCGGCGGCCGCGTACCGCGCCAGCGAGGCCTGGTCGGCGACGGTGACGACCTTGCCGCCGGCGCCTCCGGTGGTGCCGCCGGCGAGCGAGGCGAAGCCATGGGCCCGGTCGGTCCAGCGGGCCGCCGAAGACGGAGAGGCATCGGCGGCCGTCGGTCCGGCGGCGGCCACCGGCTCGGCCGCGGCCGCCAGCTCAGCAGCGGCCACCGGCTCAGCAGCGGCTTTCGCCTCGCCGACCGCGCCCAGGCAGAGAGCCGCCACCAGGCCGACGACGGCCGCCAGGACCGCACCCGGTCTCGGCAAGCGCTTGCTAGGGAAGTGCGTCATTGCGGCTCCCAACAGGCGTACAGGAAAAGTGAGTCAGAGAGGTCTGATCCGGAACTCGTCGAACGAGGCCGCCCCTGCGTGTCCCGTCCCGACGGGTGCGAGGGCGAAGAGGCCGAGCAGGGCGCCGACCCAGCGCCAGGGGGTGGCGGCGAAGACGGGACCCGAGTACCGCAGGCCCTCGCCGTCGCCGACGTCGTAGGCGAACCGGCAACGGGCTCCGGAACCGATTTCTACGCGCAGTCGCGCCCGGCCCTCGGGAGCGAGCCGTGGATGGGCCGCGTCCCGCTCCTTTTCCGCAACCGGTTCCGCGAAGCGATGCACGAGGTGGACGGCGCCGTCGGCTCCCCGCTGGAGGCCGATCCAGCCGAAGGCGTCCCCGAGGACCGCGAGGCCGGCGCGTGCTCCCGGTTCCTCGCTGTGCAGCCGCAACTCCACCTCGACGGCGGACGGGAACCCGGGCAGGCGCTGGGTGAGGACGTTCGGCAGAGTGCGCAGATCGTGCGCGCCGGCCGTCCGTACGCAGGTCAGGCGCAGTCCGTCGGCGGAGTGCTGGGTGGCGAAGCCGTCCTGCGGGTTGGCCGTCCACGACCACTGGCGGCCGAAGCGTCCGCCGGGGAAGTCGTCGTCGGTCGCGGGCGCGGCGGGCGGCCCGGCGGGCAGCTCGGGCCGCCGGTGCTCCGGGACCGGGGCGCCCTCGTCGCCGATGACCGGCCAGCCGTCCGCCCCCCAGCGCATGGGCTGGAGGTGGACGACCCGGCCGTAGGCGCCGCGCTGCTGGAAGTGCAGGAACCAGTCCTCGCCGGACGCGGTGCGCACCCAGCCGCCCTGGTGGGGGCCGTTGACCTCGGTGTCCTTCTGTTCCAGGACGATCCGCTCCTCGTAGGGGCCGAAGAAGTCCCGTGCGCGCAGCGCGCCCTGCCAGCCGGTCTCCACTCCGCCGGCGGGCGCGAGGATCCAGTACCAGCCGTCGTGCCGGTAGAGCTTCGGGCCTTCGAGAGTGAACCAGCCGGGGATCCGGTCCCCGTCGACGATCAGCTTGCCCTCGTCGAGGACGGCCGTTCCCTCCGGGTGCATCCGGTGGCCGGTGAGCCGGTTCTTGACGCCGGCCCGGGACTTCGCCCAGGCGTGCACCAGGTAGGCCTCGCCGGTCTCCTCGTCCCACAGGGGGCAGGGGTCGATGAGCCCCTTGCCCTCCTTCACCAGGTGCGGACGGGTCCAAGGGCCCCTGATCTCCGGTGCGTTGACCTGGAAGACGCCCTGGTCGGGGTCGCCCCAGAAGATCCAGAAGCGATCGTCGTGATGCCGGAGCGAGGGCGCCCAGACACCGCAGTCGTGGCGCGGGGTCCTGAACTCGTCGGCCGGTTCGAGGCGTTCGAGGGCGTGCCCGACCAGCGTCCAGTGGACCAGGTCGCGCGAGTGCAGCAGCGGCAGGCCGGGGGCGCGGCCGAAGCTGGAGGCGGTGAGGTAGAAGTCGTCGCCCACGCGCACGACGTCCGGGTCGGACCAGTCGGCGTTCAGGATCGGGTTCGTGTACGTCCCGGGCTGCTCGTCCGTCACTGGCTGACCGCCTTCCTGACCAGGGCCGCCGCCTCGCCGCGGTCCGGGCGGCCGTCGGCGACGACGGTGACGATCCGGCGGACGGCCGTCTCGCCGGGCGGGATCGGCAACCGCTCGGCCGAGGCCAGCGAGGAGCCGACGCCCGGGTACTCGGCGGTGCGGACGAACCAGGGGTCGCGGCGGGTGGCCTCGGTGGCGCCCGCGAAGACGAGCGTCCAGCCCTCGCCCGCCAAGGCGAGCCAGTCGGCGCAGGTCCCGTGGACCGAGGCCTCGCCCTCGGCGCCGGCGGTGAAGACGTCGGGGGCCGCGTCCTCCTTCCGGGCGCGCCAGAAGAAGCCGCCGTAGGCCGCGCCGGGGCGTCCGTTCGTCGCCGGGCTGCCGATGGACAGCGGTGCGGAGGTGACGTTGGTGAGCGAGAAGGTGAAGTCCAACGCCCAGGCCGTGTCGGTGAGTTCGGTGGCCGCAACCGTACGGCGCTCGCGCAGCAGCTCGGTTCCGGAGGCGACCCAGCGCAGCTCCTCCACGAAGCCGTCGGGGTCGCGGAGTTGGAAGGAGCCGTGGCGCTGGGCGCCGTGGTTGTCGAGCTCGGTCGGGCCGCGGTCGCGGACGTAGGTACGGCCGCCCCAGAAGTTGTGCCCCTCGACGTCGGGTACGGCTACACCGACGCCGAGGTGGTGTGCGTGGTCGGCCGGGCTCAGTTCGGTGACCGCCGTGCCGGCCAGGGTGGTGACGGGGTGCAGGTAGGGGCGCGGGGAGAGCCGGGCGGGCAGCTCGGGCCGGGTGACGTACCGGCCGACCGGGCGGCCGGCGACACGCAGGACGACCGGTGAGTCGGGTGCCGGTGCGGTCATCAGGGGCTCACCTCTTTCGGATGCGCGGTCGTGAACGCCCAGGGGGCGCCCAGTTCGGAGTAGAGGGCGAGGGTGTCGGCGGCGGCCGCGACCAGCCCGTCGATGCCGGGGACGACGCGTCGGTCCTCGTCGGGGATCAAGTGCCAGGCGTCGTCGGGCAGTTGCACCGGGTCGGGGGCGACCCGGATCGCCTCGACGACCCGCATGAACGACTCGGTGGCGGTGGGCGGGACGAGCAGCCGCGCCCCGTCGGTGAGGTGGTCGACGAGGTTCTCCAGCAGGTCGGTGCTGCCGTACTCCAGCTCCTCGGGGCCGTGGCCGGCCCGCTGGAGCAGCACGCGGTCCTGCTTGTACCAGTAGGTGATCCGGCCGCGGTCGCCGTGGACAACGACGTACGGGTCGTCGGGGTCCTCGGCGCACAGCGTGGCCGCGACGACGATCCGGAGGCCGTCGGCCGTGGTGACGCGGACGCAGGAGGTGTCGTCGGAGGCGATGGCGTTGGCGTGCGCCAGTTCCGTCTCGATGCCGGTGACGTCCTCGGCGCGGGTGGCGCCGGCCAGTGCGAGGGCGGTGGCGACGGCGTGCGCGAGCGGGTTGGTGAGCGCCCCGTCGATGACGTCGACGCCGTTCAGCCGCCGCTTGCCCGCCCAGGGGGCCCTGCGGTAGTACCCCTGCGCACGCGCCCAGGCCCCGGCGCCGCCGACGCCGTCCACCGCGCCGATCGCACCGTCGTCGATCAGCCTGCGGATCGCGGGCACGGCGTGCGAGCCCAGCGACTGGAAGCCGATCTGGCAGACCACGCCCGCCTCGGCGACCCCGTCGGCCATCCGGCGGAACTCGGCGTAGGACGGGGCGGGCGGCTTCTCCAGGAGCAGGTGGACTCCCTTGCGGGCCGCGATCAGGGCCAGGTCGGTGTGGGTCGGGATCGGGGTGCAGATCACCGCGATCCGGGCGCCGGTCGTGTCGAGGAGCGTGCCGAAGTCGGCGGACTGCTCGGGGGCGCCGAGGCCCTCGGGGATCTCGGCCGGGGTCAGCGGGGTCAGTTCGCAGACGCCCGCCAGTCGGACGATGCCCTTGTCCTGGAGCCGTCGGATGTTGTCCAGGTGCCAGCGGCCGTGGCCGCGCGCGCCCGCGAGAACGATCGGGACCGGTGCGTTCATCGGTTCTGCGGTGCTCATGGGATCCTCCCTGCGCCCGCGCCGCGTGCCACCTCGCGGTCGGCTGCCGCGGCGCTGTCGATCTTTCCGTGCAGGGTAGGCGTCCAGCCGACGTCCGCCGTGAGATCCCGCTCGCTGCCGCTGTTGTAGGCGTTGTGGATCGCGAGGAGATCCACGGGCCAGCCGTTGAAGAGGGTGCCCGTCTGGTGCAGGGCGGTGCCGTTCCAGCTCTTGACCAGGTCGGCGACCTCCACGTGCCCCGGGGTGTGGAAGGCGTTGTTCTCGGCGTGGATCGCGGACTCGGTCGACACGCCGAGCGAGTAGCGGTAGTCGGCGCCCTCGGGGACCACGTACCGGTTGTCGTACAGGTGCACCTGCCCGAAGCGGACGCGCGGGGCGCGCTGGACGATGGACTCGAACTGGTTGTGATGCACGGTTACCCGGAGTTTTCCGCGGTCGCCGATGGCGGTGTCGCCGCTGCCGATGAGCATCGCCTTGTCATGGCCGGCGAACCGGCTCCAGGAGACGGTGACCAGGTCGGAGCCGTTGGTGATGTCGAGCAGGCCGTCGTGGCGGAGGTAGTTGCGGGCGAAGTAGGTGGGCTCGTCCTCGTCCGGGTGGCCCTGGTCGCTCGCGGTGATGTGGTCGACCCAGACGTGGGTGGCGCCGGTCAGCCAGATGTTGTCGTACGCCGTCTTCCAGTCGCCGAGGCCGCCGGTGTTGGGCTGCCAGACGGGGAAGCAGTCGTAGGCGTCGCGCAGGTCGAGGTTGCGCAGGATGACGTTGTCGGCGTTCCTGACCTGGAGGCTCGCGCCCTTGAGGACGGCTCCCCGGCCCAGGCCGACGATGGTGGTGTGGGAGCCGACGGGCAGCACGATCCGCTCGGCCTGCCGCGCGGCCGACGCCTGTCGGGCTTCCTCCTGGGGGCCGCTCGGCTTGGCGGCGCCCCAGGTGCGGGGGTCGTAGGCGGCCAGGTAGGCCCGCAGGCTGTAGCCGTCGGTGGCGTAGTCGGCGCAGTCCAGGCGGTCGCCGTCGTCGTCGGTGTTGGCGTCGACGGTCCCGGCGATCCTGATGATCTTCGGGGTGTCGCTGCCGCCGTCGAGGGCGCGGACGAGTCCCGCGCGGTCGGTGACGGTGTAGACGTGGGCGTCGTCGGCGGCCGCGCCTCCGGTGGTGCCTGCTCCCGCGGAGGCCCAGCCGTCGTTCGCCGGCAAGGTGTCGCGGCCGATGTCCCGGGCCTCGGCGCGGGCGGGCATGCAGAGGGTTCCCCACACCACTGCCATGACCGCGATCTGACGGAGCCTCACTCCACCTGTCATCCCGTTCCTCATCCCTTCACCGCCCCCGCGCTGAAGCCGGTGATCAGCCACTTCTGGATGAAGGCGAAGACGATCACCACGGGGACGGCGGCGATGATGCCGCCCGCGGCCAGCGCGCCCAGGTCGACGCTGTCCCCGCTCATCAGGGTGTTGAGGCCGACCGGAATCGTCTGCTTGCTCTGGTCGGAGAGGAACATCAGGGCGAACAGGAAGTGGTTCCAGGCGTGCACGAAGGCGAAGGAGCCGACCGCGATCAACCCGGGCCGCAGCAGGGGGAGGATGACGATCCGGAAGGCGGTGAGCCGGTTGCAGCCGTCGACCCAGGCGGCCTCCTCCAGGGAGTACGGCACGTTCCGGATGAAGCCGCTGATCAGGATCATCGACAGAGGCAGCTGGAAAACGGTTTCGGCGATGATGACACTCGCCAGCGAGTTGATCATCTTCAGCTCGGCGAAGATCTGGAAGAGCGGCACGAGAAGCAGTGCGCCGGGCACGAACTGGGTGCACAGCAGGGCGAGCATGAAGCCACGCTTGATCTTGAAGTCGAAGCGGGCCAGGGCATAGCCGCCGGCCAGGGCGACGCCGGTGGTGAGCAGCAGGGTCGCCACCGCGGTGATCACGCTGTTCTGGAAGTAGATCCCGAAGTCACGCTCGTTCCAGACCTTCTCGAAGTGGTCGGAGGTCATCGGCCAGGGCACGAGCGAGGTCGAGCCGGCCGGGCGGAGCGCGAAGAGGAGGATCCAGTAGAAGGGGACGAGGGTGAAGACCAGGTAGATCGTCAGGGGGAGGTAGATCTGCCAGCGCGGGGCTTCGTCCCAGGCGCGCTTTCTCCTGGACGGCCGTCGGTCGGCGGCTTGGGGCAGGTGCACGGGGACGGGCCTGACCTCGGTGGCCTCCTTGGTGATCACTTGTCGCCTCCTCCGAACTTGCTCAGCCGCAGATAGACCATCGAGCAGAAGAGCAGGATCACGAACGCGACCGTGGTGAGGGCGGACGCGTAGCCGAAGTTGTGTGCGTCGACGCTGGTGTTGGCGATGTAGAGCGGGAGGGTGGTGGTCTCCCCCGCCGGGCCGCCGCCGGTGAGCGTGTACAGCAGGTCGACGTTGTTGAACTCCCACACCATGCGCAGCAGCGTGGACAGGACAATGGCGTCCTTCAGGTGGGGCAGGGTGATGTACCAGAACTGCTTGACACGGCTGGCTCCGTCGACCTCGGCGGCCTCGTACAGGTCCTTGGACACGGACTGGAGGTCGGCGAGGATGAGGATCGCGAAGAAGGGGACACCGCGCCACAGGTCGGCGACGACCACCGCCGAGAAGACGGTGGAGGTGTCCGAGAGCCAGCTGGTCCCGTACTCGCCGATGCCCATGTCGGCGAGGTAACGGGTGATGCCCGTCTGCGAGTTGTAGAGCAGCACCCAGATCGCGGAGGTCAGCACGCCGGAGACGGCCCACGGGGAGAAGACCAGTGCGCGGCCGAGCGAGCGGCCGACGAAGGTCTGGTTGACGATCAGCGCCAGCGCGAGACCGAACAGCAGCTGCAGCCCGACCTCGACGAAGACCCACTTGGCGCTGAAGGTCAGCGTGTCCCAGAACTGCGGGTCGTCGGTGAAGATCTTGACGAAGTTGTCGAAGCCCGCGAAGCCGTTCCGCCAGGGCTTGGTGGGGTTGTAGTTCTGCAGGCTGTAGTAGAAGACGCTGATGACCGGATAGGCGATGAAGCCCACCATCAGCAGGGCCGCCGGCGCGATCAGCAGGTACGGCAGCCTGCGCGGGGTGGCGGAGGCACGGCGCCGCCGCCCGGGCGCGGGCGGTTTCGCCACGGCTGCGGCTTGGGCCATGACTGTTCTCCGTTCTCAGTTACGTCGTGCGTGCGTGGTGCGTGTGTGCGTGCGTGCGTTCGTGGTGCGTGCGTGGTGCTTGTTCTCGCGCTCGTTCTCGTGCTCGTTCTCGTGCAGGAAGCGCTTTCCCCCTGTACAGGCGTGTGCGCTGCGATGCTTGCTGTGGCTTCAGCCCGCGTACGGGTCCGCGACCTTGCCCGGGCGGGCCAGGAACTCGAAGTCGCAGCCGGTGTCGGCCTGGGTGATCTGTTCGTTGTAGAGCGCGCCGTAGCCGCGCTCGTACCGGGTGGGCGGCGGCGTCCAGTCCGCCCGGCGTCGCGCCAACTCCTCGTCGTCCACGTTGAGTTGGAGCGAGCGGGCCTCCACGTCGAGGGTGATCGAGTCACCCGTGCGCACCAGGGCGAGGGGCCCGCCGACATACGACTCGGGCGCGATGTGCAGCACGCATGTGCCGTAACTCGTCCCGCTCATCCGGGCGTCGGAGATCCGCACCATGTCCCGGACGCCCTGCTTGAGCAGGTGGTCCGGGATGGGCAGCATGCCGTACTCGGGCATGCCCGGGCCGCCCTTGGGACCGGAGCCGCGCAGCACCAGCACGGTGTCGGCGGTGATGCCCAACTCCGGTTCGTTGATGGTGCGTTGCATGGTCCGGTAGTCGTCG
Organism: Streptomyces sp. NPDC002623; assembly: GCF_053592635.1. NCBI lineage: Bacteria > Bacillati > Actinomycetota > Actinomycetes > Kitasatosporales > Streptomycetaceae > Streptomyces > Streptomyces sp. NPDC002623. The sequence goes on from NZ_JBSFWB010000018.1 coordinate 135,254, forward strand.
AAGACGACCGCGGGGCCGGTGTGCTTGAGCAGGTGCGGCTCGGCGGCGATGTGCTTGATGACGGCGCCGTCCGGGCAGAGGTTGCCGCGCAGGACGGCGACCCCGCCCTCGTCGGCCACCGGGTTGTCCCGGTCGCGGATGACGTCGTCGTTGTGGACCTGGGCGCCGGCGAGCTGCTCGCGCATCGTGTCGTACGAGACGGTCGGGCGGTCCAGGTGGAGCAGGTCCGGGATCCGGGAGAGGAAGCCGGGCAGGCCGCCCGCGAAGTGGAAGTCCTCCATGAGGTACGTCCGGCCGCCGGGGCGGACGTTGGCGAGGACGGGGACGGTCCGGGCGATGCGGTCGAAGTCGTCGAGGGTGAGCTTGACGCCGGCCCGGCCGGCCATGGCGATCAGATGGATCACGGCGTTGGTGGAGCCGCCGAGGCCCAGAACGGTCGTCACGGCGTCCTCGAAGGCGTCGCGGGTGAGGATCGACGAGAGAACACGGTTCCTGTGGACCTGTTCCACGATTCTCATGCCGGACTGCGCGGCCATCCGATCGTGCCCCGAGTCCACGGCCGGAATGCTCGACGCGCCCGGAACCGTCACGCCCAGCGCCTCCGCCGCGGCCGTCAGCGTGGACGCCGTGCCCATCGTCATGCAGTGGCCCGGCGAGCGGGCGAGGCCGTTCTCCAGCTCGGCCAGCTCGCAGTCGCCGATGAGACCGGCCCGCTTGTCGTCCCAGTACTTCCACATGTCGGTGCCGGAGCCGAGGACCTCGTTGCGCCAGTGGCCCGGCAGCATGGGCCCGGCCGGCACGAAGACCGTCGGCAGGTCGACGCTGGCGGCGCCCATGAGCAGCGCGGGAGTGGTCTTGTCGCAGCCGCCCATCAGCACGGCCCCGTCGACCGGGTAGGAGCGCAGGAGCTCCTCGGTCTCCATGGCGAGCAGATTGCGGTAGAGCATCGGGGTCGGCTTCTGGAAGGTCTCGCTGAGCGTGGAGACCGGGAACTCCAGCGGGAAACCGCCCGCCTGCCACACGCCCCGCTTGACCGCCTGGGCGCGGTCACGGAGGTGCACATGACAGGGATTGATGTCCGACCAGGTGTTGAGGATCGCGATGACCGGCTTGCCGAGGTGTTCCTCGGGGAGGTAGCCGAGCTGGCGGGTGCGGGCGCGGTGGCTGAAGGAGCGCAGGCCCTCGGCGCCGTACCACTGGTGACTTCTGAGGTCCTCGGGACGCCGTTGCGAAAGATCGCCTGGAAGATCGTCGAAGCGCTTCATATGGACCATCCGGCTGCTATGGCGGCGACCTCGGCCCGCTCGCCCTCGGGCAGCGTCCGGCTCGGCGGGCGGACCTCTCGGCGGCACAGGCCAAGGGAGGCAAGGGCTTCCTTGACGACGGTGACGTTGTTGGCGGAGCCGCCCGCGGCCCGTAGCTCCTCGAAGCGCCTGATCTGTTCCCACACTTTCATCGCGGCCGGATAGTCCCCTGATCGGAGCGCTTCGATCATGTTCAGCGAAACAGCCGGGGCGACGTTCACGAGCCCTGAGGTGAATCCGGTGGCGCCCGCGGAGAAGTAGGAGGGGGCATACGGCTCGGCGAGACCGGCGACCCAGACGAAGCGCTCCAGACCGGCGTCACGCGCGAAGGCGGCGAACCGGGAGGCGTCCGGGACGGCGTACTTGACGCCGATGACGTTGGGACAGTCGTCGGCGAGTTCGGCGAGGCGTTCGCCGAGCAGCTGCGCGTTGCGGATGTACGGGACGACCCCCAGCTCGGGCACCGCCCGCGCGATCTCCCGGTGGTAGTCGACCCAGCCGCTCTGCGAGACGTAGGGGTGGACGGGCTGGTGGACCATCACCATCTGTGCGCCCAGGTCACGGGCGTGCCGGGCGGAGGCGACGGCGGTCGGCACATCGTGGCCGACGCCGACGAGGATCGTCGAACGCTCCTCCGCCTCGTCGATCGTCAGTTCCGTGACGAGCCGCCGCTCCTCGGGGGTGAGGGCGTAGAACTCGCCGGTGTTGCCGTTCGGGGTGAGGGTGGTGATCCCGCCGTCGAGCAGTCGGCGCAGCAGGGCCCGGTGGGCTTCGCCGTCGACGGAGCCGTCCTCGGCGAACGGGGTCACCGGGATCGCCACCACGTCGGCCAGGGCCGCCCGCTGGGTCTCGAACGCCACGCTGCTCATTCCTGACCTTCCTGTTCAGGTAGCTGTGCCTCTCGGTCGATCTCGGGGAACGCCCGGTGCACGAAGGACGCGATGTGGGCGTGCAGGGCGCGGCCCGCGCCGTCCGCGTCGCCGGCCAGGGCGAGCCGCAGGATCTCGCGGTGCTCGCCGGCCTCCCGTTCCCAGGAGGGCGAGGCGGCCCAGGCGACGGCGGAGACCAGGGCGGCCTGGTCGCGGACCTCGTCGAGCATCCGGCCGAGCAGCGGGTTGCCGCACGGCAGATACAGGGCGCGGTGGAACTCCCGGTTGGCCAGGGACCGTTCGGCGGTGTCGGTCGCCTCGTCGGCCCTGGTCAGCGCGGAACGCGCGGCGTCCAGGGAGGCGCCTCGGCGCACGGCCCGCTTGAGCGCCTCGGGTTCGAGGAGCAGGCGTACGTCGTAGACCTCGCGCGCCATGTCCGCGTCCACCATGCGCACCGTGACGCCCTTGTACTGGCTCATGACGACCAGTCCGGTGCCGGCCAGGGTCTTGAGCGCCTCGCGCACCGGGGTCTTGGAGACCCCGAACTGCGCGGCGAGCTCGGTCTCGACCAGGGCCTGACCGGGCGTCAACCGCCCGGTGAGGATGCGGCGTTTGATCTCCTCCAGCACGTACTGCGTGCGGGACGGGATCGGCGTGGGCACAGAGGTCATGCGCGCCTCTCGGATCTCACGGATCTCGGGATCGGATCTCACATATCGCGTCTCATATATGACGTACGAAGTACGACGCGTTGAAGGTAGGAGCAGCCCTGTGTTTCGTCAATGCTTCTGACAAAGGAAGCGTCAGAACGGGATGGTCTCGCCCTCGCGTGCCGTGCGGGTGGGCCCTCCGAAGGCGGCGGCGGCCCGGGCGGTCGCGTCCTTGCGGTTCAGCGTGGGCCCGACGTGGGTGATGTACAGCTCGCGCACCCCCGCCTTGCGGGCGGCCTCGCCGGCGTCCTCCGGCGTGAGATGCACCTGCTGCTCGCGTTCGCCTTCGCGATGCCGGTCGATGTCCGCCTCGCACAGGAACAGCTCGGCCCCGGAGGCGAGTTCGGTGAGCGCGTCGCACGGCCCGGTGTCCCCGGAGTACGCGAGGACACTGCCCTGGCACTCGACCCGCAGCCCGTACGCCTCGGTGTCGTGCGCCATCCGGCGCGAGCTGAGGCGCAGGTTCCAGTGCCGTACGGTGTGCCCGTCGAACAGGGCCCTGAAGTCGAGGAACTCGCTCAGGAACCGTACGTCCGGCCGACCGAAGAAGCCTGCCATGCGCCGGGCGCAGTCGAGCGGCGCGTACACCGGGATCGGGGCCGGCGGGGCCATCCCGCCGTAGGCGAACGCGTAGGCGGCGGCGAGCAGATCGGCGCTGTGGTCGACGTGGAGGTGGGAGATCCAGATCGCCGTGAGCCGGTCGGGGTCCGTGTGCCGCTGCAACTCAGCGAACGATCCCGGCCCCGCGTCCACCCACACCTCGGCTCCCGCGCCGCGCAGCAGATAGCCGGAGCAGGGGCGGCCGGGCCCCGGGTGCGGAGAGGCGGTGCCGAGAACGGTGAGGCTGAGGGGCATGCTCGGGAGCGTACGTTTCGGCCCCACCGGACGCGCCCCGTTTACGCGTACGCGCCCTGTTTACGTCCGTCTGCGGCGGCCGCGGGGTGCGCCTTCGCGTCCGTCTGCGGCGGCCGCAGAGTGCGTGGGTCAGCGCGTCCATCCCGGGGCGCGGCCGCTCAGACCGACCGTGCGGTCGAGCAGGGGGGCGTCTCCCGGGACCTTGACGACGGGGCCGAAGATGCCGTCTCCGCGGTCGTTCTCGGCTGCCGCGGCGGCGAGGAAGTCGTGGGCCGCGGACAGCGCCGCCGGGTCGGGCCGGTACTCCTGGCCCGTGGCCCGGGCCAGGTCCCAGCCGTGGATCACCAGTTCGTCGACGGCGACGGCGGCGGCGATCGCGCCGGGCAGGTCCACGCCGCCCGCGCGGGTCATGCCGCTCCAGGCCGCGGGGTCGCGCCAGGCCTCGGCGAGCTCGTCGAGCGCCTCGGCGAGTTCCTCGCGCCAGGCGGGGCCGATGTCCGGCACGGCGGTCGTCGGCGGGGTGTCGGTGGTGGCGCCGAGGTCCTTGCGTGCGGCGTCGCGGAAGGCGACGGCGAGGCCGGTCAGGTGTCCGAGCAGGTGACGGACCGCGTAGTCCGGGCAGGGCGTCCCGTCCGCGAGCCGCTCGTCGCGCACCGCCTCCGCGAGGCGGGCCACGATCCGGGTCTGGGGTCCGAGGTCGAGGGTGATCGTCGTGTAGGTCATACAGGGTGGACCGGCGGCGGCCCGCGAACTCATCGGTGCGCTGCGGCGAGCTCCCGGCCACGCTTCTAGGGCATCTGCCCGATGCCCGAGTGACCGCCTTAGAGCCACGATGACCAGGCATGACGAAGAACTGGTCCGTGGTGCGCGTGCTGCGGGACCGCGACGCGGGGCTCTATCTGGCCGCGTCGGTGGTCTCCGGGTTCGGCACCTCGGCGCTGTGGCTGGTGTCCGGGGTGTGGGTCAAGGACCTCACCGGCTCGAACGGGCTTGCGGCGCTGTGTGTGCTGGCGCTGTGGCTCCCCACCCTGTTCGGCCCGCTGCTGGGCGCCCTCGCCGATCTCCCCCAGTCCCGGCTTCGCTCGACCGGGCGGTGCCCCCATGGTCGAAAGCCCCTGCTGGTCGCGCTCAACCTGGGCCCGGCGGCCCTGCTGCTCACCGTCCTCGCCGTGGACTCCCCCGGCCGGCTGTGGCTGCTGTTCACGGTGCTGGTGCTGTACGGCGCCGCCTCGGTGGTGGCCGACGCGGCCGAGTCCGCGCTCGTCGCCGGCGCCGTCGCACCGGAGCTGCTCGGCGACTTCAACGGGCTGCGCACGACGGCCGTGGAGGGCATGAAGCTGGTGGCCCCGCTGGCGGGCGCGGGTGTCTACGCGGCCTACGGCGGCCCGAGCGTGGCGCTGCTGGACGCGGCGAGTTTCGTGTGCGCGGCGGGGCTGTACGCGTGCGTGCGGGTCCGCGAGGAGCGCCCGGAGCCCGTGACGGGCGGTTGGCGGGCGCGGACGGCCGAGGGCGCCCGCTTCCTCCGGGAGCACCCGGCGCTGCGTCCGCTGGCCGTGGCGGGCGGTACGACGATGCTGTTCGCGGGGATCAACGGCGCGTTGATCTACGCCGTCGTCGAGGGCCTCGGCCGCTCCCCCGCGTTCACGGGCGTGCTGTACGCCGTCCAGGGCGCCGGTTCGGTCGTGGTCGGGCTGCTCGCGGGGCCCGCGCTGCGGTGGCTGGGAGAGCGCCGGTTCGCGGCGTGCGGGATCGCCCTGACGGCCGTCGCGGTGATCGTGCGGGCCGTTCCGTCGGAACCGGTGGCCCTGGTGTGCGCCGCCGCGATCGGGGTTGGGCTGCCCTGTGTGCTGATCGCCGCGCTGACCGCCGTCCAGCGGGAGACTCCGGACGCGCTGCTGGGCCGGGTCGCCGCCACGGCCGGCACCCTGCTGTACGCGCCGAATGTCTTCGGCCTCGCGGCGGGCGCCGCGCTCGTCGAACTCGTGCCGTACCAGCCGCTGTTGGTGTTGCTGGGCGTGACGCGGCTGGTGACGGTCCTGCCGCTGTTTCAGCGCGCCGCGAGTGCTTCCCGCACGGCGGCCAGGTCTCCGTCCGACGCCAACCCGGCGTGATACAGCCGGATCTGCGTCGCCCCGAGCTCCTTCGCGCGGGCCGCGTCGGCCGTGAGGGTCCCCGGGCTGCCGCCCATGCCGGAGACGACGCCGAGGTTGGCGGCGATGACCGTGCCCTCGTGGCGCTGCTCGGCGAAGGGCGTCAGCAGGCCGGGCCCGCCCGCGCAGGGCACCACCACACCGTCCGCGACGGACAGGATGTGCGCGGGGTCGACGCCCGGGTTGGCGCCCACGTGGTACGTCACGGGGTCGGCGTGCAGCAGGACCTGGAAGCCGACGGGCGCGGCGGCCCGAACGGCGGCGACGGCCGTCTCCTGGAGGGTGCAGGCGGTTTCGTCGCGCCACGCGCGCGTGGCCGCCGCCGTCTCCTCCCCGAGGAGCTTCTCGACGGCTGCCCAGCCTCCGTCGTCCGGGGCCCCCCGCCACAGCGGCTCCAGCGCCTCGCGGACGGCGGCGGCGAGCGCGTCGGCGTCCAGGCCCCGGGCGCCGTAGCCGGAGCGGCAGTCGGGGCAGAAGCAGAGCGCCATCAGGTACTGGCCGGCGTCCCCGAGGCCGACGCCGCCGGTCTTGTCGTGGGCGTGCAGATGCTGGAGGCCGTACCAGCCGAGGGACTCCAGTTCGGTGCCGGCCGCGCCGGGGCGCACGGCGGCCTCGGCGGCGAGGTCGACGAGGTACGCGCGCGTGGCGGGCTGGGCGATGCAGGGGGCCCACGGGTAGCGGTCGCCGTAGGCGTTGACGACCGAGGTGTCCGGATGGTCGGCGCCCAGGCGGGAGTTGTGCGCGAGGACGACCCAGGTGTGCACGTCGAGGCCGGCCTGCGCGAGCGCTTCGGCGGCCTCGGCGAAGGCGTCGCCGGGGGCCCAGTCGCCGGCCGGGTACGGGCGCAGGGCGCGGCCCTCCCAGCGGTCGTCCGGCGGGTACAGCACGGCCGCGTGCTCGGCGGTGACGATGCGGTGGTGCGGGTGGCGGGGGGTGAGGGCGCGGGTGGAGTGGTAGGCGGCGGCGAGGGTCACCTGTTCCACTCCGAGCGCGGCGATCCGGGCCGGGGCCTCGGGATCGCCGGTGACGTCCCAGGGGTAGACGAATGTCGACGCCTTCACTTACGTGTCCTCCTCCAGCAGCGCGAAGCCGCGTTCGATCACCTGGGCGAGTTGCTTGACATGGTCCTCGCTCGGTTCGTGCAGCGGCGGGCGGACCTCGCCGACGTCGAGACCGCGCAGCCGGACACCGGCCTTGACGAGGGAGACGGCGTAACCGCGGCCCTGGGCGCGCAGTTCGACGAACGGCCGGTAGAACCCGTCGAGCAGTCGGCGGGCGGTGCGCTCGTCGCCGGTGGTGAGCGCCCGGTGGAAGGCGAGGGCGATGTCGGGGACGAAGCAGAACACGGCCGAGGAGTAGAGGGTGACGCCGAGGGCCCGGTAGGCGAGCTGGGTCTGCTCGGCGGTCGGCAGGCCGTTGAAGTAGAGGAAGTCGCCGGGGACCTCGGTGCGCACGGCGCTGATGATCCGCTGCATGAGGTCGAGGTCGCCGAGGCCGTCCTTGAGGCCGATGATCCCCTCGGTGCGGGCGAGTTCGACGACGGTCTCGGGGGTGAAGACGGCGTTGTCGCGCTGGTAGACGATCGTGGGCAGCGCCGTCGCGGCCGCCACCGTCCGGTAGTGCTTCAGCAGGCCCTCCTGGGCGGCCACGACGAGGTAGGGCGGCAGGACGAGCAGGCCGTCCGCCCCGGCCCGCTCCGCGAGTCTCGCGTAGCGCACGGCGAGCGCGGTCCCGTAGCCGGCGCCCGCGACGACCGGCACCCGCCCGGCGGTCTCCTGCACGGCCGCTCGTACGCAGGCCTCGAACTCCTCCGGCGCGAGCGCATGGAACTCCCCGGTGCCGCAGGCCGCGAAGACCGCGGCGGCGCCCGCCTCCACCCCGTGGCGGACATGCGTGCGGTAGACGTCGAGGTCGAGGGAGCCGTCGGGGCCGTAGGCGGTGACGGGGAAGAACAGCGGTCCGCTGGGGACGCGGAGGCGGGCGGCGAGCGGGGCTGACGTCACAGGCTCTCCCGGGTCCATACGCTCATGATTCCCGAGAATCACAAGCATCACGAGCAGTCCATATTCTTGAGCAGCGTCCATATTCCTGAACAAGCTCACGCTAAGGTGCCCGATCGAGCCCGGTCAAGCGCGCCAACCCCCGAGACACCAGCAGTTTTGGCACCCCTGTAGGACACTTGACGAGCACCGCCGCCGCTCCTTAGCGTGTCCATGAATGTGAACCTCGGCCATGCATGTGCCCGATGGCGGGGGTGCCCGCTCAAGTGATCCAAGGAGACCCGAGGATGCCCGCACCGCGCACCGTCCTGCTCACCGGCGCCGCCGGCGGCCTCGGCACCCTGATGCGGGACCTGCTGCCGGCCTACGGCTACGAGCTGCGCCTGCTCGACCTGCGCCCGATCGACGGCGAGCCGGCGGCGATCGTCGCGGACCTGGCCGACCGGGAGGCGGTCCGGGAGGCCGTGCGGGGCGTCGACGCGATCATCCACCTCGCGGGCATCTCCCTGGAAGCCCCGTTCGAGAAGATCCTCAAGGCCAACATCGAGGGCACCTACCACCTGTACGAGGCGGCTCGCGAGGAGGGCGTCGGCCGTGTCGTCTTCGCCTCCTCCAACCACGCGGTCGGCTTCACACCCCGCCCCGGCGGCGACGACCCGCTGATCCCGATCGACGCCCCGCACCGCCCGGACACCTTCTACGGCCTGTCCAAGTCCTTCGGCGAGGACCTCGCCCAGCTCTACTGGGACAAGCACGGCCTGGAGAGCGTCTCGGTGCGCATCGGCTCCTGCTTCGCCGAGCCGACCAGCGTGCGCATGCTGTCGATATGGATGAGCCCGGCCGACGGCGCCCGCCTCTTCCACGCGGCCCTGACCGCCGAGAACGTCGGCCACAGCATCGTCTACGGCTCCTCCGCCAACACCCGGCTCTGGTGGGACCTGAGCACCGCGCGGGCGCTCGGCTACGAGCCGCAGGACGACTCCGAGCCGTACGCCGAGAAGCTGATCGCCGAGCAGGGCGAACTGGACCCGGAGAACATCGCCCACGCCCACCTGGGCGGGCACTTCGTCAGCGACCCGCCGATCTGGCCGTACTGACCGCAGAGCGGACCTCGCGAACGGCGGGCGGGCACCGAACGGGCCCGCCCGCCGCCGTATCCGGGCACGCGCCCTGCCCGATCCCACCCGCCGCACGGCCGCCCCGCAGGTCCGAGCCGGGCAGACCGCAACGCGAACGGGCCCGCCCGGGCCGTATCGGGCCCGCAACAGGCCTGGTCAGTGCCGCGCACCCGCTGTAGAACTTCCCCCATGGGCCGCACCGGGCCCGAACGGGCAAGGCAGCGGGAGAGCGAGGTGAGGGCATGACCTCGAGAACGGCGGAGGAGCGCCAGCGCGAGATCGTGCGCACCGCACGGGCCGCCGGCTCGGTCGACGTCGCCGCGCTCGCCGCCGAACTGGGCGTGGCCAGGGAGACCGTACGACGGGATCTGCGCGCCCTGGAGGACCACGGTCTCGTCCGCCGTACGCACGGCGGCGCCTATCCCGTGGAGAGCGCCGGCTTCGAGACGACGCTCGCCTTCCGCGCCACCAGCCATGTGCCCGAGAAGCGCCGGATCGCCGCCGCCGCGGCCGGGCTGCTCGGGGACGCCGAGACGGTCTTCGTCGACGAGGGCTTCACCCCGCAGCTCATCGCCGAGGCGCTGCCCGGGGACCGGCCGCTGACCGTGGTCACCGCGTCCCTGCCGGTCGCGGGCGCGCTCGCCGGGACCGACAACGTGTCCGTGCTGCTGCTCGGCGGCCGGGTGCGCTCGGGCACCCTGGCCACCGTCGACCACTGGACGACGAAGATGCTGGCCGGGTTCGTCGTCGACCTCGCCTACATCGGCGCCAACGGCATCTCCCGCGAGCACGGTCTGACCACCCCGGATCCCGCTGTCGGCGAGGTCAAGGCGCAGGCCGTGCGGGCGGCCCGGCGCACGGTCTTCGTGGGCGTGCACGCCAAGTTCGGGGCGGTCAGCTTCTGCCGGTTCGCCGAGGTGGGCGCACTGGAGGCGATCGTGACCAGCACGCTGCTTCCGACGGCCGAGGCGCACCGGTACTCGCTGCTGGGGCCGCAGGTCATCCGGGTCTAGCCACGATCCGGGACGGGCCGGAGCGGGTGGCCGAGGCCGGACCCGATTGGCCGCCGGGTAAGGGAACGGCAAAGTGGGCCCGATCGTTCACGAGGCATGACAGCTATGACCCCCGGCTCGAACATCCCACTCCCCGTCGCCCGAGTGACGGTGGACGTCGCCGCACCGGTGCGCCTCGACGTTTCGGGCCTGCTGCTCACCGGCGACGGCAAGGTGCGCTCCGACGACGACTTCATCTTCTACAACCAGCCCGCCGGCCCGGGCGTCACGTACCGCTCGGGCGGCGGCACGGCGCCCGACGCGATCACGGTCGACACCACCGCCCTCCCCCCGGGCATCGAGAAGATCGTCGTCACCGCGAGCCCGGACGCCGCGGGGCAGACCTTCCAGGGCGTCGAACCGACGGCGACGATCCGCGGCGCGGACGACAACAGCGTCCTGGCCACCTTCACTCCCCCGCAGCTCGGCAACGAGACGGCGCTGGTCGTCGTGGAGATCTATCTCCGCAACGGCGCCTGGAAGGCCCGCGCGGTCGGCCAGGGATACGCCAACGGCCTGGCCGGCATCGCGACCGACTTCGGCGTCACGGTGGAGGAGCCGCCGCCGGCCGTACAGACCCAGCCGGTCGCCCCGCCGCCGCCCGTGCAGGCGCCGGTGACTCCGCCGGCCCCGGGCTGGGACCCGCGCACCGCCACGCCTCCGCCGCCCGCCGTTCCCCCGGCCGCGCCCGCCGCACCCCCGGCCACCGGGAAGATCAACCTGGACAAGGGCCGGGTCAGCCTGCAGAAGAACCAGACCGTGTCCCTCGTCAAGGGCGGCCGCCCGCTGCTCTCGCAGGTCAAGATGGGCCTCGGCTGGGAGCCCGCGTTCCGCGGCAAGGACATCGACCTGGACGCCTCGGTGATCGCCTACGGCCCCCAGCGCAACCACATCGACAGCTGCTACTTCGGCAAGCTCTCCATCGTCAACGGCGCGATCAAGCACTCCGGCGACAACCTCACCGGCGAGGGCGGGGGCGACGACGAGGTGATCGTCGTCGACCTCGGCCGTCTCCCGCAGGAGGTGAGCGGTCTGGTCTTCACGGTGAACTCGTTCTCCGGCCAGAAGTTCACCGAGGTCGCCAAGGCCTACTGCCGACTGCTGGACGCCGCGACCGGCGAGGAGCTCGTCCGCTTCGACCTCACCGGCGCCGAGCCGCAGACGGGCGTGCTGATGGCCAAGATGATCAGGCAGTTCTCCGGCGAGTGGGAGATGACGGCCATGGGCGACTTCGTGAAGGCGCGCACGGTCCGCAACATGGTGAAGCCGGGGGCGCAGGCGCTGTAGTCGGCCGCCGACCCGCAGTCACGCAGGCCGACGGGCGCCCGCCACCACGGGGGCGCCCGCCGCCGTCACCAGGGGTGGACCGCAGCCGTCACGGGTGGGCACCGCCGTCACCGGGCGGACCGCAGCCGTCACGGGTGGCCCGCCGCCGTCATCAGGGGTGAACCGCAGCCGCCACGGGTGGCCCGCAGCCGTCACGGGTGGGCACCGCCGTCACCGGGCGGACCGCAGCCGTCACGGGTGGCCCGCCGCCGTCATCAGGCGGACCGGGCGGACCGGGTGGACCGCAGGCCTTGCGCCAGCAGGCCCTCCGTCAGCAGCGAGACATACCGGCGGATGGCGCCGCTGTCCCCGTTCGCCAGCTCCGACGCCGTCGCCACCCCGTGCGCGAGCCGCAGCACGTCGATCGGCTCGACGTCCGCCCGCAGGGTCCCCTCCCGCTGCGCCGCCCCGACCAGCCGGGCCGCCGCCGCGTTCATGTTCGTGCCACAGGCGGTGACCGCGGCCGCGCTGCCGTCCGTGACGGCCGAGCCCAGCAGGGACTTCATGCCGCGGACCTGGATCGTGCCGACGCACAGCTCGTTGAGCCACGCCACCAGCGCCTCGCCCGGCGGGAGCTCCGCGCCCAGTTCGTCGGCCCGCGCGGCGAGCGCCTCGACGCGGTCGAGGTAGGCCGCCTCCAGCAGCGCCTGCCGGGTCGGGAAATGCCGGTAGAGCGTGCCGGAGCCGACGCCGGCCCGCTTGGCGATGTCGTCGAGGGAGGCGCCCTCCCCATGCTCGGCGAAGGCCTCGGCCGCCACCTTCAGCAAGCGCTCGTAGTTGCGGCGAGCGTCCGCGCGCATGGGTCTTCCTTGCGTCATCCAGCTGACTCCTTGCGAACCGGGGACTCTCTCGGGCGACCGGGTCCTGTCGCGCTGTCCGCATGGTCCACCAGATCACGCAGTGACACCAGACGGGCAGCAGCCCGGGGCCGCCCGCCCGGTGCCGGGGTTCACATCTTCGTCGCCCCCGCCGCGAGGTCCCGCAGGAAGTGGCGCGCGCCGATCAGGAAGACGATGATCAGCGGGATCACGCTCATCAACGCCCCGGCCATCACCAGGGAGTAGTCGGTGTTGTAGAGGACGTTGAGGTTGGCCAGGGCGACCTGGAGGGTGACCTTCTCCGGGTCGATCATGACGACCAGCGGCCAGATGTAGTCGTTCCAGATGCCGATGAACGTGAAGATGCCGAGGAACGCCAGGGCCGGCCGGAACAGCGGCAGAGCGATCTGCCAGTACAGCCGGAAGAACCCGGCGCCGTCGATCCGTCCGGCGTCCAGCAGTTCGTCGGGCAGCGAGTTCTGCGCGTACTGGCGCATCCAGAAGATGCCGAAGGCGTTGGCCGCGCCGGGGATGATCAGCGCCTTCAGCGAGCCCGCCCAGCCGAACTCGGCCATGGTGACGAACTGCGGCACCAGCGCCAGCTGCGCGGGGATCATGTACGTGATCAGCAGCATGCCGAAGAGGAACTTCTTCGCCGGGAACTCGTACTTGGCGAACGCGAACGCGGCCAGCGAGTCGAAGAACAGCACCAGCACGGTCCCGAACACGGCGACCACGATCGTGTTGAACAGCGAACCGAAGAAGTCCACTGTGTCGAGCACCCGCCGCATGTTGTCCAGCAGATGCGGGCCGGGCACCAGCTTGGGCGGATAGCGGTAGATGTCCTGGGTGGTGCCGGAGGCCATCACCACCAGCCAGTAGAAGGGGAAGAGCGAGATCAGCACACCGAGCAGCAGCGCCGCCCGGACACAGATCCGGGTGAACCTGCTGCCGGCGCCGATGGCGAGCCCGGCGTTGCCGGTCGCCCGGTCATGGGAGTCAGCGGCCATTGCGGGCCCCCTTCCTGCGCAGCAGCTTCGGACGGTCGTCGCGGTCGGACCCGGAGACCAGCCGCCAGTTGACGATGGTGAACACCGCGATGATCGCGAAGAGGAGCCAGCCCATCGCGGCGCCGTAGCCGAACTGGTGGTCCTTGAACGCCTTCTGCCACAGATAGAGCACGATCGTCATGCCTTCCTGGCCGGGTCCGCCCGTGGTGCCGACGTCGTCGGACTGGAAGAGCACCTGGGACTCGGTGAAGATCTGCAGGCCGTTGATGGTGGAGGTGACGGCGGCGAACAGGATCACCGGCCGCAGCTGCGGCACCACGACCCGGAACAGGGTCTGCCAGCTGTTCGCGCCGTCCACGCGGGCGGCCTCGAAGTGCTCGGTGGGGATGGCCTGGAGACCCGCCAGGAAGATCAGGGCGTTGTAGCCGACCCACCGCCAGATGATCATGATGGACAGGGCCGACTTGATCCCCCACTCGGAGGACAGCCAGCCGACGCCGTCCAGGCCGACCGCCCGCAGCGCCGAGTTGGCCAGGCCGCCCTGGGCGAAGACCGAGCCGAACACGATGGTCATCGCGACCATCGAGGTGACGTTGGGGACGAAGTACGCCACCCGGTACGCGCCGGTGAAGCGGACCTGCGAGTGCAGCAGGAACGCGAGCACCAGGGCCAGGAACAGCATCGGCACGGTGGACAGGAACCAGATCTCGAAGGTGTTGAGCACCGAGTGCCAGAACACCGAGTCCTCGATCAGCCAGCCGTACTGCTGGAGGCCGACGAAGCGCATGTCACCGATGCCGTCCCAGTCCTGGAAGGACAGGTACAGGGAGAAGACCACCGGGAACGCGCCGAAGACAGCGAACAGCGCGTAGAACGGGGAGATGGCGAGGAGCGGCGGGACGACTCGCCTGCGCCGGCCCGGCACACCGGAGCGGCCGACGCCACGACTACGGCGTCCAGGGCGCCGTTCGTCGGCCGGCGGTGCGCCCGCCGGGTCGAGAACCGTGGCCATGTCAGCTCACCCCCAGCCGGGACAGTGTGGTCTCGGCGGTGTTCACGGCGTCCCGCCAGGCCCGGTCGGCGTTCTTGCCGAGCATCTCCACATTGGTCAGCTCCTGGAAGAACGGGGTGTTGGCGGTCTCCTCGTAGGGGCTGAAGTAGACGACCGGGGCCTTCTGGGCGGCGGGGCCGAAGACGTCGATGGGCCGCTGACCGCCGAAGAAGGGGTCGGCCTTGTGCATCGCGGGGTCGGCGTAGGCGGCCGGAGTGGTGGGGAACAGGGACATCTCCTGGTAGCTCTTGAGCTGGTTCTCCGGGCCGAGCAGCCACTTCAGGAAGGCGAAGGCGCCCTCCGGGTCACGGCAGTAGCGGGTCAGGGTGAGGTACGAGCCGCCGTAGTTGGCCGGGCCGTCCGGCATGGTCGTCAGCCGCCAGGCGCCGGACGTCTTCGGCGCGGTGTCCTTCAGTCCGTTGATCGCCCACACCGCGGTGGTCATGGTGGCGATCCGGCTGCCGCTCATGGCCGCGTTGTAGTCGGGCGTGCCGTCCCTGATCCGGGCGCTGAGGCCCTGGCGGAGGATCTCCAGGGACAGGTCCCAGGCACGTCTGACGTGCGCCTGGTCGCCGATGAAGCGGTTGTCGGCGTCCACGAACTGCTTGGTGCTCTGGAGCAGGATCTGCTGGAAGACGTTGCCGACGTTGCTCACCAGGTACGGCTTGCCGGGCGCCTTCGCCCGGAGCGTCACTCCGGCCTCGAGGTACTTCTCCCAGGTGGCGGCGGCCTCGGCGACCTCCTGCGGCTCATCGGGCAGCCCGGCCTTCGCGAAGAGATCGTTGCGGTAGTAGAGCGCGGTGGGTCCGGCGTCGAGGGGGAAGCCGATCATCCGGCCCGACGGGGTGAAGCAGCTCTTCCACTTCCAGTCGAGGTACTGGTCGCGGACGCTCTCGGCGCCGACCGTCCGCAGGTCCAGGAACTCGCTCTCGTCGGGGAAGAACGTGGCGAGGTTGTCGGAGTTCGCGACCGTCAGGTCCGGCACATAGGCGCGGGCGGCCAGGCTGGTGCGCACCTTCGAGTCGATGTCGCCGTCGGGGATCTGCGCGCCTTTCACCCGCACCCCCGGCACGCCGGGCACGGCGCGCGCGGCGGTGGAGAGCAGCGTCTCGCTCAGCGCGCCCTTCCAGTACCACAGGCTCAGGTGATCCGTGCCGGCCGAGGCCGAGCCGCTGTCGGCCCCGCATCCCGACAGGCCCAGGAGGGCGCCGCCGACGCCGCCGAGGGAGGCCCCCAGCAGACGACGGCGGGACAGCGTTCGGTGTTCCATCACGCACTCGCTTCACGAGAAGGGGAAAACGCGAGGACAACGATGTCGGCGGATGGTTCCGGGCTCTGGCCGACAGCGTCAGACGGGCCGTGAACGTTCACGTGAACGTTGCCGTCGAGTATTGGGGCGGCCGAAAACCACTGTCAAGACACGTACATCGGCAATGTGTTGACACCGTGTCAGTGCGGGTGACCGGTCAGGCGGAGGCCCGCACCACCAGCTCGGGGATCACCCAGGCGTCCGCGCCGCTCAGCGGTTCCTGGCCCGCGCGCAGCCGGGCCACCTGCTCGACGGCCAGCCGTCCCAGCCGGCGTTTGTCCAGGTGCAGGGTGGTCAGGGCGGGCTCCACCAGCTCGCCCAGCGACAGCCCGTCGAAGCCCATGACGGCGAGGTCGTCGGGGATCCGCCGGCCGCGACGGCGGGCGGCGCGCATCGCGCCGACGGCGATCAGGTCGTTGAAGCCGAAGACCGCGGTGATCTCGGGCCGGGCGTCCAGGAGGCGCTCCATGCCCGCCTCGCCGCCTGCCACGCTGTGCTCCGGGGACAGCACGATCCAGCTGTCGTCGACGGACAGGCCGTGCCGCCGGACCTCGGCCAGGAACGCCTCCCGCCGGGCACCGGGCACCGTGAGCCGGTCGCCGTCCACCATGCCGATCCTGCGGTGACCCGCGCCCACCAGATGGGCGATCCCCTGTTCCAGACCGGCCGCGGCGTCGATGCCCACGGCCGCGAACCGGGTCTGCTGCGGGCCGCGTTCGAGCAGCACGAGCGGCACCCCGCCGAGGTGCCGGGCGAGGACCTCGTCCTCGTTCTTGAAGTAGCCCACGACCGCGTCCGCCTGGTGGGACAGCACGTCGAGCGCCTCACGCTCCCTGGCGTAGTCGATGCGGGAGTCCCACACCACGACCTGCCAGCCGCGCTGCTCGGCGGCCTCCAGCACCCCGGCGGCCACCTCGGGGAAGAACGGGTTCATCAGGTCCGGGATCACCAGCCCGGCCGTCACCGCCCCCTTGCGGACCAGCCCCCGGGCGAACCGGCTCGGCCGGTAGTTCAGCAGCCGCGCCGCCTCCAGCACGCGTTCCTTGGTGGCCGGGTCGATCTCGCCCTTGTCGTTGACGGCCCGGGAGACCGTCTGGCGCGAGACTCCGGCCAACCGGGCGACGTCATGGATCGTGGCCCGGCGGCTGGGACCGCCGGACTCGTCGACACGCGGCTCCCGCGGCTCCCGCGGCTCCCGCGGCTGATCGTCGGCCCACACGCTGTGCACTGTATCCGGCCATCACGTGAATGCTCCCCTGTCGTCCGGCAGGTGCGCCTCGCGGGCGGCAGCCGGAGTCCCGGGTCGGAAGGGGCGCGCCGTAGCCGGAGTCCCGGGTCAGAGCGGGCGGGCCGTAGCCGAAGTCCCGGGTCAGAGCGGGCGGGCCGTAGCCGGAGTCCCGCGTCGGAACGGGCGGGCCGTAGCCGGAGTCCCGGTCAGAACAGCGCGCTGTAGCCGTTGAGCGCGGGCTGGCCGCCGAGGTGGGCGTAGAGCACGGTGGAGTCCGCGGCGATCTCGCCGCCGGCGACCAGGTCGATCATCCCGGCCATCGACTTCCCCTCGTACACCGGGTCGGTGACCATTCCCTCGGTGCGGGCCGCGAGCCGCATCGCGGCCAGGGTCGTCTCGTCCGGGACGCCGTAGACGCCGGCGTGCCAGCGCTCGTCCAGCTCGACGTCCTCGACGGTCAACTCGCTGCGCACGCCGATCAGTCGACCGGTGCGGTGAGCGATGCGGGCGACCTGCTCGCGGGTCTCGGCGGGCTTGGCCGAGGCGTCGATGCCGATCACCCGGCGGGCCCGGCCGCCCGCCTCCTCCAGCGCGGCGAACCCGGCGACCATCCCGGCCTGCGTCGAGCCGGTCACCGAGCACACGATCACGGTGTCGAAGAAGACGCCCGACTCACGTTCCTGCTCGGCGACTTCGTACGCCCAACCGGCGAAGCCGAGCCCGCCGAGCGGATGGTCGGAGGCCCCGGCCGGGATGGCGTACGGCTTTCCGCCCGCCTCCTCGACGTCCCTGAGCGCCTGCTCCCAGCTCTCCTTGAAGCCGATTCCGAACCCGGCCCGGACGAGCCGTACATCGGCTCCGGCGAGCCTGCTGATCAGGATGTTGCCGACCTTGTCGTACACGGAGTCGGGCCAGTCCACCCAACTCTCCTGCACCAGCACGCACTTCAGCCCGGCCCGGGCGGCGACGGCCGCGACCTGACGGGTGTGGTTGGACTGCACCCCGCCGATCGACACGAGCGTGTCGCACCCCTGCGCGAGCGCGTCGGCGACCAGGTACTCCAGTTTGCGGGTCTTGTTCCCGCCGTACGCGATCCCGGAGTTGCAGTCCTCCCGCTTGGCCCAGAGGGCGGCTCCGCCGAGGTGGGCGGTGAGCCGTTCCAGCGGGTGGATCGGCGAGGGGCCGAAGAGCAGGGGGTAACGCTCGTACGAGGACAGGGACTTGGGGGACATGGAGCCTCCTTGGCTCAGTCGGTGTCGGCCGGATCGGCCGGATCGGCCGGATCGGCCAAGCGGGCCGAGTCGGCGAGGGTCCGCCAGATCTCCGCCGTGACCCGGACCGCCTCGTCCACGTCACCGTCGGCGCAGGCCTCGATCAGGCGTCCGTGCAGTCCGGCCGAACGGCAGGTGCCGCCCTCGCCGAAGCGCCGCCGCTCCAGCCGCCGGATGAGCGGGGTGTAGCGGGCGACGGTGGCGGCGGCCGCGCGGTTGCCGGCGGCCCGGACGAGGATGTCGTGGAGTTCGTCGTCGGCGCGCAGGGCGGCGTCGACGTCACCGGCGCCGACCGCGGCCGTGAAGCGCTCGTTGGCCGCGCGCATCCCTTCGACGTCCGCCGCGAACAGCCGGGGCACCGCGACCCGGGTGACCAGCTCGTGCATCGCGCCGACGACGGCCGCCGCGTCCCGAACGTCGGCCGCGACGACCGGGGTGACCCGCGTGTAGCTCTGCGGCTTGCTCTCCAGCAGCCCCTCGTCGACGAGCCGCGCGAACGCCTCCCGCACGGGCGCCCGGGACAGCCCCAGCCGCTCCGCGAGATCGGCGTCGCGGACCACCGTGCCGGGGGCGATGTCCCCGGCCACGATGGCGTCCCGGATCGCTGCGTAGGCGCGGTCCCTGAGGAGGGTGCGGGGTACGGCTTCCATGAACTGAAATGTTAGATATCAGTCTGCCGGGCGGCAAGGGTGCGGCTCGCGAAGAGTCCGGCCGCCGAAGAGTCCGGCTCGCGCCGTGCAGGACCGGCCCGGTAGCCGTCCGTCGGGCCCGTCCAGTAGACGACCGGTCGTACACTCGAGGTCATGGGACGGACCAGCGATGCCCGGGAGAAGATCCTCGGCGCCGCGCAGACGCTGATCGAGCTGCGCGGTTACTCGGCGCTCGGAGTGGCCGAGATCTGCAAGACGGCCGGGGTGCCCAAGGGCAGCTTCTACTACTTCTTCGAGTCCAAGGAAGCGCTCGCGCTGGCCGTCGTCGACGAGCACTGGGCGGAGCAGCGGCGGGCGTGGACGGCCGTGCTGACCGGCGCCGCGGAACCGCTGCAGCGCCTGCGGCGGCTGTTCGAGGAGACGGAGGCCGGGCAGCGTGCCGGGCAGCGGGGCTGCGGAACCGTCGCGGGGTGCCTGTTCGGGAACCTCACGCTGGAGCTGAGCAACCAGACCGAAGCCGTCCGCGTCCGGCTCCAGGAGATCTTCGAGGCGCAGGTCGAGATGGTCGAGGCGGTCGTCGCCGAGGCGCTCGGGCGCGGCGAGATCAGTGTCGCCGACACCGGGGCGGCCGCACGGGCGGTCGTCGCCCAGCTGGAGGGCCAGGTCATGTTCGCCAAGCTCTACAACGACACCGACCGGCTCAGCCCCCTCTGGGACAACTGCCTGGCGCTGCTGGGCGCGGCACGCGAACCGCGGGTGAGCCCGGTCGGGGCCAGGGCCGAGGCCGGGGCCTGACGGCGAGCCCGGCTGGCGGGAGGCGGCTGACGGCTGGCGGCTGGCGGCTGGCGGCTGGCGGCTGGCGGCTGGCGGCTGGCGGCTGGCGGGAAGCTGGTCGCCGTCCGAAGGCGGTCTCGTCAAGTGTCGCCTTGGTTCGTGGCCGGTTGCCGGGGCGTGGGCCGTCGCCGTGTGCGTACGGCGGCTGCGGGGTGCCGAAGGCCGACGCGCAGCGCCGCCGCGGCTGCCGCGGATGTGAGGACCACCGCGGCGGCCAGGAGCAGTGCCGGGCGGTAGCCGTCGCCGAGCAGTGGGGTGACGGCCAGTGGGCCGAGGATCTGGCCGACGGAGTAGCCGGCGGTCAGCAGCCCCACCGAGCGGTGGACCTGAAGCCGGGCACCTGTGGCCAGGGCCAGCGTGCTGATCCCGATGAAGGTCGCGCCGAACAGCACAGCGGAGAGCAGGGCCGCCGCGACACCGCTCACCAGCGCGGGCAGAGCGATGCCCACCGCCTGCACGACCAGCGCGGCGAGCAGCAGGTCGGGCAGGGGCCGGCGGCGTCCGAGCCGGGTCCACAGCGCCGAGGACGGCACGGCCGCCAGGCCGACCAGCACCCAGGCGGCGCTGCCGACCCAGCCGGGCGAGGTCTGTGCGACCGCGGCGACCAGGAAGGTCCCGGCGACTATGTAACCGGTGCCTTCCAGGGTGTAGGAGGCGAGCAGGACGGCGAACCAGCGACGCCGGTGCCTGGTGGTGGTCGGACGCCCGGCCTCATCCTCGACCGATGCGACCGATGCGACCGATGCCGCCGGTACCGGTGGTACCGGTGGTACCGGTGGCGCGGGGAGTTCGAGGCGCAGTCGCCATGCCGCACCGGCGAGGAGGGCGGTGAGTGCGGCCGAGGCCCACCAGACCGCCCGCCAGTCGGCGACCGGGCTCAGACCCAGGACGAGCAGACCGGACGCCGCGATACCGGCGCCGACCCCGCCGAAGGCCCAGCCGGGCAGGTGCGCCGGATGCCCGCGCAGGAGGCCCAGTATGGAGGTCACCGCGATGACGAACACCAGGGCGCTGGCCACCCCGGCGAGCAGCCGCAGCGCCAGCCACACCGTCGTGCTGTGGGTGACCGGCATCGCGGCCAGACTTCCGGTCAGCGCGACCAGGGACGTGCGCAGGGCGGCCGGTGAGCGGACCAGTCCGGGGATCAGGGTGCCGGCGAGCGCTCCGCCGAGATAGCCCACGTAGTTGGCGGTCGCCAGGTGCGCACCGGCGCTCGCGGACAGTCCCGCCTGCGTCTGCATCAGCGGCAGGACCGGCGTGTAGACGAGACGGCCGACTCCCATCCCGGCGGCCAGCGCGGCCGCCGTCCGGGCGACATGGGCCCAGGGAGCCTTCACCGCCTGCCGTCGGCGGCGTCCCGGCCGGGGTCGTTGGGGTGGGACTCGAGCGCGGTGACGGTGAGGGTCATCCACGGGCGCAGCGGCAGTGTGCCGAGCACCTTCTCGTGGAGTTCCGCCTCGTCGGCGGCGCGCCAGACGCCGATGCTGCGCAGTTCGCCGACCGGCCGCCACAGTCGGGCCAGGTGGCCGGTGGCGGCCAGTTCGCGAGCCCGGACGGCTTCGGCGGCGCGCCGTTCGTCGACCTCGTTCTGACGGGTGCCCTCGGGGACGGTGGTGGTGATCTCGACCAGGAACTCTCGCATCGTCCTGCTCCGCTCGGTCATGTCAGCTCAGGTCAGTTCAGTTCAGGTCATCGTCCGCCCGGCGCCGCACCGGCGGCCACGACCGCCGTGCTCCCTGCTGGTAGGAACAGCCTCCCAGCGGCCTGCCTCGGACGTAGCATGGCGGGCGTGGAGCTGCGCCAACTGCGGTACTTCGTCGCCGTCGCCGAGGAGCTGAACTTCGGGCGGGCCGCCGAGCGGCTCCTGATCGCCGGTCCGTCCCTGTCCCAGCAGATCAAGGCGCTCGAGCGCGACCTCGGCGTGCGCCTCTTCGACCGCGACCGCCGTTCGGTGTCGCTCACCCCGGCCGGCTCCGCCCTGCTCCCGCACACCCGCGCCCTGCTGGAACGGGCCGACGACCTCCAGGTCCGGGCACGCCGGCTGTCGGGCTCGCAACCGGTGCGCCTCGGGTACGTCAACTGGCTTCCGGCGGATCTGACCCGACGCACCTCCGCCGCGGCCCAGGTCCACCTCGACGCATGGGTCGCGCCCTCGCACACCCAGGCCGCCCGGGTCGCGGACGGCAGCCTCGACCTCGCCGTGTGCTGGGTGCGCAACGAGGATCTGAAGCGGCACGGGCTGCGGGCCCGGCTCCTCGGCGCCGACCGGCTCTACGCCGTCGCCACGGGTGCCGACTCCACCGACGTACCGGCCCGGGACACCGACGTCCTCATCGACGACGACGTCATCTCCTGGGCGTCCTGGAACGTCTACGCCGAGGAGTTGACGCAGGCCGGCGGGGCCCGTGAGGTGCGCATCTCCGACGGGGCGGTGACCGGTGCCGCCTTCTTCGACCACGTCCGCCGCTGCCGTCGTCCGGTCGTCAACTGCCCCAAGGGGCAGACCGCTTCGCTGCCGTCCGACCTGGTCCGCCGGGAGATCGTCGGGCCGAAGGTGTACTGGACCTGGTCCCTGGTCCGGCGCGAGACGGAGGCGCGTGCGGAGGTCCTCGCCGTCGTCGACGCCCTGTGCGACGGCGTCGGCGCCGACGCCCTCGGGATCCACGCCCCGGACGCCTGGCTGCCCGCCGACGACCCGTACGCACTCCCCCGCTGACCCGTACCGACCTGCGCTGACCCGCGCCGACCTGCGTTGGGAGCCTGCTCCTCCCAGGCGGGAGGAAACAGGTCCCGGCCAGCACCCTCCTGACCTTTGACGTCGACCGCCGAGCGACTTACGTTCTGAATAGTCGACCGGTCGGCTAGTAACCGGCAGCGAGGTGCGCACCGGCCCGGTCATCTCATCGCACCTCACCTCATCGCATCACACGGCATCGCATCACACGGCATCGCATCACACGGCATCGCATCGCATTCAGGAGAAGATCACCATGAGCGTTCAGCACCAGAAGGTCGCCATCGTCACCGGCGCGTCACAGGGCATCGGCGCCGGACTGGTCGACGCCTACCGCAAGCTCGGTTACGCCGTCGTCGCCACCTCGCGCACCATCGCGCCCTCCGACGACGCCGACCTCGTCACCGTCCAGGGCGACATCGCCGACCCCGCCACCGCCGAACGCGTCATCGCGGCCGGCGTGGAGCGGTTCGGCCGGATCGACACGCTGGTCAACAACGCGGGCGTGTTCGTCGCCAAGCCCTTCACCGACTACACCGTTGACGACTACGCCACGGTGACCGGCGTGAACCTCGACGGGTTCTTCCACATCACCCGACTGGCCGTCGAGCGGATGCTGGAGCAGGGCGGCGGGCACATCGTCAGCATCACCACCAGCCTCGTCGACAGCGCCGACTCCAGGGTGCCCTCCGTGCTGGCCTCGCTGACGAAGGGCGGTCTGCAGTCCGCGACCAAGTCCCTCGCCATCGAGTACGCCGCTCGTGGCATCCGCGCCAACGCCGTTTCGCCGGGCACCATCAAGACGCCGATGCACGCCGAGGAGACGCACGACTTCCTGGCCGCGCTGCACCCCGTCGGCCGGATGGGCGAGCAGAGCGACATCGTCGACGCGGTCGTCTACCTGGAGAACGCCCCGTTCGTCACCGGCGAGATCCTCCACGTCGACGGCGGCATGAGCGCCGGCCACTGACCGAGCGGAACGCCCGGACCGAACGCCCCAGCCGCACGAACCGAACGCCCGATCCGACCGGGAGAATCCCATGACCAGCACAGCAGACGACGAGACGATCCTGCGCGGCGTCCTCGACCGGTGGAAGACGGCCGTCGACGGGCACGAGCCCGAGCAGGTCGCCGCCCTGTTCACCGAGGACGCGATCTTCCAGGGGCTGCACCCCTACAGCGTGGGGCGGCCGGGAGTCGCGGAGTACTACGCCTCCCAGCCGCTCGGCATGACGGCCGACTACCGGATCCTCGAGACGAGACGCCTCGCCGACGGCCTCGTCCTCGGCTACCAGAGCGTGGACTTCGCGTTCACCGACCGGCCCACGCTCTCCGTCCACCTCGCGGTCCTGGCGAAGCGGGTGGCGGCGGACTGGTACATCAGCCACTACCAGGTGTCGCGCCTCGGCTGACCGCAAGGCCGGACGCAGGGCAGGTCGCAGGGCCGACCACAAGGCCGGCCCTGCGACCTGGCCATGCCACCCGGCCCTGCAACCTGGCCCTGCGACCGGCCGTCAGGCAGCCCACGGCCAGTCGGCGTTCCGGGCCGCCTCCAGCAGGGGAACCATCCGGAAAGCCGCGTCCGAGAGGCCGCCGAAGGTGTGGCGGTTGGCCTTTCCGGACGGGCCGTGGCCCGCTCGGTAGCCGGCCAGGTTCCAGGTGTACACCGGGATGTGCGCCGGGATCTGCTCGGTCGGGTCGCCGTGGTGGTTGTAGGCGTACTGCTCGTCGGTGACGATCAGCACCCGGTCCTGGCCCCGGTAGTGCGCGCGGATCGCCGAGGTGGTGTCGGTGCCGCCCAGGTCGCCGAAGCGACCCAGAATCTTCAGCACCGACTCGCCCTGGTCGAACGTCAGGCGCCGGCTGTTGGTGCCGAACTCGACGAGGTCCGCGTCCGCCGCCCGCAGTGCGAGCGCCGTGCCGAAGATCGCCGCCGCGTCGGCCCGGTTGAGCTCCGAGCGGTCCGACAGCCGCGAGTAGAACATCGAGCCCGAGCGGTCGACGAGCACCAGCGTGCGGCCGGGCAGCGCGGGCACGTTGGCCAGCGAGTGGCCGAGCGCCTGCTCCAGCGGGTACGCCCAGCGCAGCGAGGGCGCGTGCTGGTATGCGGCGAGGTACCGGAACGGGAACTGCCGCGAGCGCGCGACCTCCGCCGGGTCGCTGATCTTCGCCGCGACCCGTGCCGCGACCTCGTCGGACACCCCGGCCTGGTCGAAGTTGCGCAGGTTGCGGACCAGCGCCATCGCGCCCATCGACGGAATCACCGCCTCCCAGGCCGCCTTGTCCATCGGACCCTGCAGCCAGCCCGCCAGCGCCTCCCAGGTCATCCCGGCCGCCGCGAGCCGCTCGGCCCCGGCCGGCGAGGTGACCACCGCGCGTCGGTCCTCTACGGGCAGCGCCATCAGCTCGCGGTGCGCGGTCAGGACCCGGTTCGAGGCGGGCGGCACGGCGGTGTCCGGGTTGTGCCGGCGGTCGAGGGCGTACTGGAACAGCTCGCCCTGCCACGGCTTGTCCGGGTCCGGCGCCGCGTGCACGAGGTTGAGGATGTCGCCGAAGCGGTAGCCCTTGGACGCGGTGTCGTACTTCAGCAGCGACTTGCCGCCGTACAACCGTCGGACGGCGTCGGCGACGCCCCGCTTGACGGGCTTGGGAACGTTGCGGCCGTACACGCTCGTCCAGTAGGCGAGCAGCTCGCCGGGCTCGTCGGGCCGCTGCAGCACGGAGTCCACGACCTGCCGGTTCGACGGACCGTCGGTCGCGCCCGCGTCGAGGCGCGCCTTGACGTACTCGGCGGCGCCGACGACCGCGGCCGTACGGAGGTTGCCCGCGCCGCGCAGCCAGCCGAGCAGGCCGGCCGTCCAGGACGGGTCGCTGACGGCGAGTTCCCGCACGAGCTTCGCGAACCGGTCGTCGCGGTCGGAGCCGGACTCGTAGAAGGTCTTCTGGGAGACCAGATTGGAGACGGCGAGCAGGAAGAGCTCGGAGCGCGCGTCCCGCTCCTGGCCGCGGCCGCCCTGGTGGGTGCGGAGCACCCGGCCGGTGGTGGTCACGGGCGAGGTGGACTGCGCCTTGGTCGCACGGATGTTGAAGCGGGCCATGATGAATTCCCCCGAATTCGTCGGACGACCTTTCGATCGCGTTGACGACCTTTCGGTCGCGTTTCGGAGGGAGGCACAGCAAAAGGAGGGTGCCCGAGGTCGAAGTCGACTGCGGTTGCTTATAACTGGCGCGTCTTCCGTTCCGCCACATCGCTTGATGCGATGACGGGATTCGAACCCGCACGGGGATTCTCACCCCACCAGCTCCCGAAGTATCCGCCGCCTGCGCACCGGGCACCCACCATGTGCTGCGCCTCCCGAGATCAATTCGGCGGCGGCCTGGATTCTTTGAAAGAGAAGTAGCCGCAGCCTGCGCACCGGGAGGTGCATGAAGTTGTGGTGTCCAGAGTTCAGGTCGGCGGAACCGACATTAGGTGCTCTAACCCCTGAGCTACACCGGCGCGTTGTACCGGTGGCGGGACTCGAACCCGCGGCCGCCCCATTATCAGTGGAAGTAGGTCCTGCCTTCGCACCTGGACGTGCATCACTCTAGGAGGCGTGCCGCGGGGCGGGCGAGCGAATTAAATTCAGCCGCGCTTCTGCCGCTTCCAGGGGCCGGTGATGGCCAGCATGATTCCCGGGTCCTGGATGTTGGCGAACAGGGTGTGGCCGTCGGGGGAGAAGGTCACGCCGGTGAACTCGCTGTACTCGGGCTCGTCCTCGGTGCCCATGTTCAGTTCGTTGCGGGCGATGGGGTAGGTGCGGCCGCTGTCGGTGGCGCCGAACAGGTGCTGGACGCCCTCGCCGTCCTCGGCGATGACGAGGCCGCCGTAGGGGGAGACGGTGATGTTGTCGGGGCCGTCGAAGGCGCCGTCGACGGACGGGTCGGGGTTCACGCCGAGCAGCACCTTCAGGGTCAGCGTGCGGCGCTTGGGGTCGTAGAACCAGACGGCGCCGTCATGCTGGACGGGGCTCTCGCCACGGGCGTAGGAGGAGACGATGTAGGTGCCGCCGTCGCCCCACCACATGCCCTCCAGCTTGCGGGCGCGGGTGACCTGTCCGTCGGCGAACTGCTTGCGAACGGGCACCGACTTGGCGTCGCGGTCGGGGACGTCGATCCAGTCGACCCCGTACACCGTGCCGATCTTCGTGGCGCGGGAGAGGTCGTCGACGAACTTGCCGCCGGAGTCGAAGCACTTGAAGGCCTGCAGGACGCCGGCGTCGTCGGCGAGGGTGCGCAGCTTGCCGCGGCCGTGGTGGAAGCCGGCCGGCGGGGTCCAGCGGTAGAGCAGGCCGTTGGGGCCGGAGGCGTCCTCGGTGAGGTAGGCGTGACCGCGCTTGGGGTCGATGACGACGGCCTCGTGGGCGTAACGGCCCAGCGCCTTGATCGGCTTGGGGTTCCGGTTGGCGCGGCGGTCCTCGGGGTCGACCTCGAAGACATAGCCGTGGTCCTTGGTCATGCCGTTCTGGCCGGCCTTGTCCTCGGTCTCCTCGCAGGTGAGCCAGGTGTCCCAAGGGGTGCTGCCGCCCGCGCAGTTGGTGGAGGTGCCGGCGATGCCGACCCACTCGGCGACCTTGTTGCCGGGGCGTACCTCGACGACCGTGCAGCCGCCGGAGGCCGCCGGGTCGTAGACGAGGCCCTCGGTGAGCGGGACGGGGTGCTCCCAGCCGGAGCGCGGGCCCTTCAGCTCGTGGTTGTTGACGAGCAGGGTCGCGCCGCGCGGGCCGCAGAAGGCGGCGGTGCCGTCGTGGTTGGACGGGGTGATCTCGCCGGACTCCAGCTTGGTCTTCCCGCTGTAGGTGATGACGCGGTATTCGAACCCGGCGGGCAGCGCGAGGATGCCGTCGGGGTCGGGGAGCAGCGGTCCGTAGCCGACCCCGTGGTGCCCGGTCGCCGACGCCTGCGACGCGTCCGCGGTGTCTTCGGCGTCCGTGGACGCGAGGGCGTTCGGCGCGGTGGCGAGGGCGCCGACGCTGCCCGCCAGCGCGACCCCGGCTCCGGTGATCGCGGAGGTTCTGGCGAAGTCCCTGCGGGTGAGCGACATGGTGTCTCCTGTGACGGTGGATGTGCCGTGGAGGGTGGCGAACCTCGGTCCGGCGACACCGTCCCGCCCATGCCTGAACGGGAGTTGAACGGGGGGCGACTTCAGCGGACCCGCTTCCGTGAATCCGGCCCGGGGGCGCCCGGGAGGAGCCGTCAGCCCCCCTGCTGCGACCGCGCCTTGAACGCCGCCTTGCGCGCCTCCTTCGCGATGCGCTTGTCGGGGTGCAGACGGCCCATCGCCTCCAGGACGTCCGGGGTCGCCGGGTGGTCGACGCGCCAGGCCGCCGCGAAGAAGCCGCTGTGCTGCTGGGCGAGCCCCTCGACGAGGGCCTGGAGTTCCTCGGAGTTGCCCTCGGCGGCGAGCTGGGCGGCCAGGGTGTCGATGGTGAGCCAGAAGACGAGGTCCTCGGACGGTGGGGGTACGTCCGCGGCGCCGAGCTCGCTCAGCCACACGCGCGCGAGACCGCCGAGTTCGGCGTCGTCGAGGACCTCGCGCACGGCGGGTTCGGCCTGGGCGCCGACCAGCGAGAGGGCCTGCTGGCAGCGCAGGCGGCGCAGCGGTGCGCCGGGGTCGGAGCCGCGGGCGGCGGCCAGCAGATCCCGGGCGGCGGCGAGGGGTTCGCGGTGGGCGAGCCAGTGCTCGGTCTCGGCGAGCGCGGCGCGCGGGCCGTAGCCGGCGCTGCCGTCGAGGAGGGCGTCGGCGCCCTTGTCGGCGAGATCGCCGACGGCCGGGGCGTCGAAGCCGGCCTCCAGCAGCCGGGCCCGCAGCCCGTAGAGGCCGAGCGGGGTGAGCCGGACCATGCCGTAACGGGAGACGTCGGTCTCGTCGACCGGGGCGGCGGGCTCCTCCTCGGGATCCGCCATCAGGGCCTCGTCGACGGGCTGGTAGGCGACGAGGCCGATGGGCTCCAGCAGCCGGAACTGGTCGTCGAGCCGCATCATCGCGTCCGAGACCTGCTCCAGGACGTCGTTGGTGGGCTCGTCCATGTCACCGGGGATGATCATGGAGGCGGCGAGCGCGGGGAGCGGGACGGGGCCGTCGCCGGGGCCCTCCTCGTTGGCGGTCAGCAGATAGAGGTTGCCGAGCACGCCGTCGAGGAACTCGGCCTCGGCCTCGGGGTTCCAGTCGAGCCGGGAGAAGTCGACCTGACCGCCCTCGTCCATCGCGTCCATCAGCTCGTCCAGGTCGGGGACGGCCGCGTCGGCGAGCACGGTCTCCAGGGCGCCGAGCCAGACGGCGAGGATGTCGTGCGGGGAGCCGCCGGTCAGCAGGGCCAGCTCCTCGCCGGCGGTGACGGTGCCGGCCTCGTCGTCGACGACCTCCACGAGCCCTGCGTCCACGGCGACCCGCCAGGCCTCGCTCGCGTGGCCGGCGGCGTCCTCCCCGGTCAGTCCGAGCGCCTCCGCGGCGGCCGCGAGCTGTTCCTCGACGAGGCCGCCGCCCGCGTCGACCCGGGTGTCGGGGCCGGCCCAGCGGGCGAGCAGGGCGGCTCGGGAGAGCAACGGCGTGGACAGCGCGTCGCGCGCCAGCTCCGCTTCGGGGTGCAGCCGCACCGGCGGCAAGGGGGAGCTGTCTGACATCGGCTGGTTCTCCTAGGGCGCGTGGTGCCACCGGCCCGCTGGGCACTGGGCCCGCTGGGGCACTGGGCCACTCAGCCTAGACGGATATGGACCCATGCCGCCCGGTTCATCTACCCGTCGGGCCGCGTACATGGCTGAAACCTTGACAAGTGGACTGACCAGGCACGAGATTGACGCGCGTAGAAATTCACTGGACACCTGTTCACCGTATTTTCTGCTCGCGGTATTTTCTACGCGCGTCGCGCTCCGGTCACCGGTCGCGGCCCCTCGACCCCTGCACCACCCTCGTTCCACCTGGTTCCACCCGGCTGCACCTCGCTCCACCTCGTTCCACCTCGCTCCACCTCGTTCCGTTCCACCCTCGTCCCGGCGCTCACGTACGTCCCCGGAGGGATTCCGTTGCCGAGCAACAAGTCCGCGCGTCTCGCCGCGCTCACCGTCGCCGCCGTCTGTTCCGCGGCCTCCACCGTCGCCCTCACCGCACCCGCGCAAGCGGACACGGTGGCCGTTCACGACATCCAGGGCACGACCCGGATATCCCCGTACGCCGGCAAGGCGGTCACGGGTGTGGCCGGAATCGTCACCGGCGTGCGCACCTACGGCTCGTCCAAGGGGTTCTGGATCCAGGATCCGAACCCGGACGCCGACCCGGCCACCAGTGAGGGCGTCTTCGTCTTCACCAGCTCCGCCCCCAAGGTCGCCGTCGGCGACTCCGTCACGGTCACCGGCACGGTCTCGGAGTTCGTGCCGGGCGGCGCCTCGACCGGCAACCAGTCGATCACCGAGATCACCAAGCCGACGGTGACGGTCCTCTCCGGCGGCAACGCGGTCCCGGCCGCGACCGTCGTGAACGCGAAGTCGGTGCCGGCCGCGTACACCCCGGCCGGCGACGCCGCCGCGAGCAACTCGGTCAACGGCCTGACCCTGGAGCCGAAGAAGTACGCCCTGGACTACTACGAGTCCCTCGAGGGCATGAACGTCCAGGTCGCCGACACCCGTGTGGTCACCGCGACCGACCCGTACACCGAGCTGTGGGTCACGGTGAAGCCGCGCGAGAACACCACCCGCCGCGGTGGCACGCTGTACGGCTCCTACACCTCGCAGAACACCGGCCGGCTGCAGATCCAGTCGCTCGGCGCGACGGCGGACTTCCCCGTCGCGAACGTCGGCGACACCCTCACGGGCGTCACCGCGGGCCCGCTCGACTACAACCAGTTCGGCGGTTACACCCTCGTCGCCAACACGATCGGCACGCTGAAGAGCGGCGGTCTGGAGCGGGAGACGACGCAGAAACAGAAGAAGGGCGAGCTGGCGGTCGCGACGTACAACGTCGAGAACCTGGACCCGTCCGACGCCACGTTCGAGGAGCACGCCTCCGCGATCGTGAACAACCTGAAGTCGCCCGACATCGTGTCCCTGGAGGAGATCCAGGACGACAACGGCGCGACGAACGACGGCACGGTCGCCGCCGACGTGACGGTCGGCAAGCTGATCGACGCGATCGTGGCCGCGGGCGGCCCGAAGTACGACTGGCGCTCGATCGACCCGACGAACAACACCGACGGCGGCGAGCCGGGCGGGAACATCCGTCAGGTGTTCCTGTTCAACCCGCAGCGGGTCTCCTTCACCGACCGCGCGGGCGGCGACGCGACCACCGCCGTCGGCGTTGCCAAGGTGCACGGCAAGGCGCAGCTCACCGCCTCCCCCGGGCGGATCGACCCGGCGAACACGGCCTGGGCGAACAGCCGCAAGCCGCTGGCCGGCGAGTTCGTCTTCCGGGGCCGCACGGTCTTCGTGATCGCCAACCACTTCAACTCCAAGGGCGGCGACCAGGCGCTGCACGCGCAGTACCAGCCGGTCGCGCGCAGCTCGGAGACCCAGCGCCACCAGCAGGCGACGCTGGTCAACGCGTTCGTCAAGGACATCCTCGCGGTGCAGAAGAACGCCGATGTCATCGCGCTCGGCGACATCAACGACTTCGAGTTCTCCGGCACCGCGCAGCTCCTGGAGAGCGACGGCGCACTGTGGTCGGCGATCAAGTCGCTGCCGAAGAGGGAGCGTTACACCTACGACTACCAGGGCAACCAGCAGGTCCTGGACCAGATTCTGATCAGCAAGTCGATCAAGCACGGCCGTGACTTCGAGTACGACAGCGTGCACATCAACTCGGAGTTCCACGACCAGATCAGCGACCACGACCCGCAGATCCTGCGCTTCGAGCCGTAGGTCCCAGGTTCCGGAACCTGATCCGGCTCCGGAACCCGATCCGATCCGGCTCCGGGTCTCAACTGGGCCGGCTGAACACTCCGTTCAGCCAGCCCAGCCATGCGGCCTCGTTCGCCTCGGCGTCGGCGTCCGGCGCGAAGTCGTGGACGCTGACGCCGACCGGCGCGCCCCAGTGGTTGCGCCCGAAGACGCGGATCAGGGCGGTGTCGGTGCGCAGCCCGATGAAGTACGCGTTGCGGTAGTCGAGCACGGCGTCGAAGCCTTCCGGCCCGCTCACGCTCACCCGGTCGCCCACCCGCGCGTCGTCCGCGAGCCCGAGCGCGGGCCCCACGGCGGCGAAGGCGTCGGCCGCGGTGGATCCCGCGGGGCCGTCGAGCTGGGCGAAGGTCACCGGGCGGGGCGCGAAGTGGACGAGGTACTCGCGCAGGGTGTGCAGATAGAAGTCGGTGTGCTTGGCGGCGCCGTCGTACTGGTTGTCCCAGTCGTCGACGAAGATCCCGCTGTGCACGTACCGCACCCAGGCGCGGCGTCCGCCGTCCCGCGGCTCGACGACGTGTTCGAGCTGGTTCACGCTCTGGACCGAGAAGCCGACGTCCTCGCTGCGGACGGTGAGGTGGTGCGGCGGGTCCCAGGCGGTGACGGTCGAGCCGAAGGCCGCCGTGCCGCCCACCTTGGGCTCCGGGGCCTCCATCGGCCACAGATACCCGCCGGTGCCGTTCGTGATCGCCTCCCACACCTCCTCGGGCGTGGCGTCGACCTCGAACTCACGGACGATCTCGAATTCCTTGGACATGGTGACTCCTGTGCTGACTACTGGTCCAGTTCCGGGGTCGGCTGGTCCTTGACGGTGGGGTGTACGGCGACGACGATCCGGTGATCGCGGCCGCCCTCTGTGCCGGGGGCGTCGTACTTGCGGATGAGCGCGCCGACGCCCGCCGTCAACTCCTGGATGAAGGCGGCCCGTTCGGCTGCCGAGGCGAAGCGCACCTCGCCGTCGAGCGCATAGGTCGCCAGCCGCTTGTTGGCCTTGGCCGCGCCGGTGATCAGCGAGCCGACGTCCCGCACCAGGCGGGCGCCGAGCGCGAGCAGCCAGCGCGCGGAGAGCTGGTCGCGGAAGCGGTCCGGGTCCGGCTGGACGGCGGCGAGGGCCAGCGGCGAGATCACGTACGAGGCGGCGGTCGCCTGCATCAGCCGCTCGGTGACATTGCCCTTGCGGCGCTCGCCGGCGAGCTCGACCAGGCCGTGCCGCTCCAGCGCCTTGAGGTGGTAGTTCACCTTCTGGCGCGGCAGCCCGACCTTGCCGGCCAGCATCGCGGCCGACGCGGGCCCGGCCGCCAGCTCGGCGAGCAGCCTGGACCGTATGGGGTCCAGGGAGACGGCTGCGGCCTCGGGGTCCTCGATCACGGTGACGTCCAACATGCGTCCACCGTCTCACCGAAAACTTTTTTTGTCCAGGAGACTTGAGTTTTCGGCGAGAAATTGCAGAACCTACAGATCTGCTTATCAACACGTCGTAGAAAAATTAAGTAGAGCTTCACTGTGGCGCGGCCGAGACTACTCCCATGACGACATACCGCCCCTTCGGCCGCATCCTCTGCGCGATGGTCACGCCCTTCACCGGCTCCGGCGCGCTCGACCTCGACGGAGCGCAACGGCTCGCCGACCGGCTGGTGTCGGCCGGCTGCGACGGGCTGGTGCTCTCCGGGACGACGGGCGAGTCGCCGACCACCTCGGACGCCGAGAAGGCGGAACTGGTGGCGGCGGTCCGGGGGTCGGTGGGCGACCGGGCGTCGATCGTGACGGGGGTGGGCACGTCCGACACCCGCCACACCCTCGAACTCGCCGCGGCCGCCGAGAAGGCGGGCGCGGACGGCGTCCTGGTGGTCAGCCCGTACTACAGCCGGCCCCCGCAGGACGCCCTGGAGGCGCACTTCCGGGAGGTCGCGGACGCCTCCGGGCTGCCGGTGATGCTGTACGACATCCCCGGCCGCACCGGCACCCGGATCGAGCCGGAGACGGTGCTGCGGCTCGCCGAGCACCCCCGGATCGTCGCGGTCAAGGACTGCTCCTACGACTTCCTCGGCGCCCAGAAGGTGCTCGCCCGCACCGAGTTGGCCTATTACGCGGGCTGCGACGAGCACAACCTCGCGCTGTACGCGGTCGGCGGGGCGGGCTGTGTCAGCACGGTCGCGAACATCGCTGCGGACCGACTCCGCGCCGTTCTCGACGCGTTCGACGCGGGAGACACCGCCGAAGCCGCCCGACTTCAGCAACGGGCCACCGAGCTCGTGGAGTCGGTGATGTGCTCGGGGCTGCCCGGCATCGTCACCGTCAAGGGGCTGCTGAACGACCTCGGTCTGCCGTCCGGCCCGGTCCGCGCGCCGCTGCGGCCCGCCGACCGGAACACGGTGGACGGGCTGCGCGCGGTCTACGAACGTCTCGTGGCCTGACCGGCCCGGCCGCCGCTCACGGCCGGGTCCCGGGCGAGGGCCAGTCAGCGCTCCGCAAAGATCGGCGTCCAGCGGCCGACGGTGTTGTCCTTGGTCGACCGGAAGTCGCTGAGCGGGACGACCTTGTCGCTGCCGAGCGTCACCAGCACCAGCCGATTGTGGAACTCGTCGCCGTCCGCCCCGACGTCCCAGGCGATGAGCGAGGAGTCGTCGGCCCAGGCGAGCAGCAGCTGGCCGCGTGTCTCGGTGAGCTTCTTGCCGGTCCTGGGGTCCAGGATCCAGGAGGACGACTTGTACTTCTCGGCCGCGAAGGGACCGGCGAGCTTCTTGCCGTCGGGCGAGAAGTAGGCGGAGCCGTCGACGTACCACTCCACGTACCGACCGTCGGCGGGCGGGGCGACCTTCTTGCCCTGCCGGTCGTAGTACTGGTAGCCCGGCGCCATGGGCATGCCCGACCAGAGGAGGCTGTCGTCCCTGCTGAAGGCGAAGTCCTGGCGGCTGTTGAGGAAGTCGATCTCGCCGAGCTTGTTTCCCGTCTTGAACTCGACCTCGCTCCAGGAGCCCTTCCCGGAGGCCACGTCGAAGACGTAGAACCCGGTACGGGAGCCCTGCTCGTTCTCGTACGAGTCATTGGGGTACCGCACCTGGACCCGCAGGTCCGGGTTCTCGCCGTAGGTCGTCGCCACCAGCTCGCTGCCGTCGTGCGAGAAGGCGAGCCCGCCGACGGCGTGGTCGACGGCGATCCACCGCTTGACCTCGCCGCTGGCCAGATCGAGCAGGCCGATCCGGCTGACGGGCAGGTTCTGCTCCAGCACGGCGGCGGTCCGCAGGCCCGGGGCGACGGCGACCCATGACCACTTGGTGGTCTTCTCGTACTTCTGCGTCGTCGGGTTCAGCAGCCAGTAGGTGCGCGTGGTGACCGACCGCTGCGCCGTCTTCGGGACGAGGGTCGTCGTGTAGTAGGCGGCCAGCGCCGTCCGCCCGGCGGCGATCAGGTCGCGCGGCGGCGACTGGTCCGGGTGGGCGCTGATCCTGGTGGGTGCCGGGACGTCGGCGGGGCGGACGTCGGTCGTGCCGGAGCCGCCCTCCAGCGTGGGCACCGCCACGGCGACGACCACCACGGCGACGGCCGCGGCCGCCACGGTCGCGAACCTCCGGGTGCGACGGCGCCGGCGCAGGGCGAACACCCGGTCGGCGAGGCCGAGCCCGGCCGGCTGCTGTGCGTCGGCCTGCTCGCGCAGGGAGTCACGGACGAGTTCGTCGACGTTCACGGACGCACCTCCATGGGCGAGAAGTCGGGGGACGGCGCCTGCTCGGCGGCCGCCGGGCCGAGAGCGGCCAGTTCCGGCGCGAGGGAGCGCAGCCGGGCGAGGGAGCGGTGGGTCGTGGACCGCACGGTGCCCACGGAGCAGCCCAGGATCGCGGCCACCTCGGCCTCCGGTAGATCCTCGAAGTAGCGGAGCACCAGCACGGTGCGCTGGCGTGCGGTCAGCCGCGACAGGGCCGCGCGCATCACCACACGCAGTTCGGCGGCCGAGGACGCGTCCGGGCCGGCTCCGCCGTCCGGCAGCTCGGCGACGCTGACCTCGCGCCGGGGCCACTTCAGGCGCCAGCGGCTGATCTGCTGCCGGTAGAGGACCTGGCGTACATAGGCCTCGGGTTCCTCGATGCGGTGCCAGCGGCCGGCCGCCTTGGCCAGGGCGTTCTGGAGCAGGTCCTCGCCGGCGTGCCGGTCGCCGCCGCTGAGCAGGACCGCGGTTCTCAGCAGCGCCGACGACCTGCTGTCCACGAAGTGTCGGAAGCTCTCCAGCGCTTCGGCATCCATCGTCACCTTCACTCTTCCCCCGGGAGCGGACCCGCTGTCCGGCCCCTGTGTCCCTTGTGACGCGTGCGGCCCGCCCCCGCTATGCCTGCCTGCGCCTCGCGGCGAACGGAAATTCCCGGCGGCCGCCCGTCCGGCTTCCGTACGGTGGCCGTATGAGTCGGCCCCTGCTCTATCTCGACGTCGACGGCCCCTTGAACCCGTACGCCGCCAAGCCCACCAAGCGGCCCGCGGGCTATACGACGATCAGGGCGTCCGTGGGCCGGGCCCGGCCGCTGCGGGTCTGGCTGAACCCCGAGCACGGCGCGGCCCTCCTGCGCCTGCCCTACGAGCTGTGCTGGGCCACGACCTGGATGGCCGAGGCCAACCGCTGGATCGCCCCGGTGATCGGCCTGCCCGAGCTGCCGTACGTCGACTTCGCCAAGGTGCTGTTCGCCCACCGGTCCGACGGCGTCCACTGGAAGACGCAGACGATCGTCGCCCACGCGGCGGGCCGCCCCTTCGCCTGGGTGGACGACGAACAGTCCCCCGCCGACACGGCCTACGTCACCGCCCACCACCCGGCGCCGGCCCTCCTGCACCACGTGAGCCCCCGACTCGGCCTCCGCGACGAGGACTTCACGACCCTGACAGAGTTCGCGACGGGCCTGCCCGCCTGAACGAACCGCATGAACCGCCCCCATGCAGAAGCGCCCTGTCACCGGCGGCGAGAGGGCGCTTCGACATGCGGGGCCGATCAGTTGTGGCTGTGCAGGATCTCGTTCAGGCCGCCCCACACCGCGTTGTTCGGGCGGGCCTCGACCGCGCCGGTGACCGAGTTGCGGCGGAAGAGGATGTTGGAGGCGCCGGAGAGTTCGCGGGCCTTGACGATCTGGCCGTCGGGCATGGTGATCCGGGTGCCCGCGGTGACGTAGAGGCCGGCCTCGACGACGCACTCGTCGCCCAGGGCGATGCCGACGCCCGCCTCGGCGCCGATGAGGCAGCGCTCGCCGATGGAGATGATCACGTTGCCGCCGCCGGACAGCGTGCCCATCGTGGAGGCGCCGCCGCCGATGTCCGAGCCGTCGCCGACGATGACGCCCGCGGAGATACGGCCCTCGACCATCGACGTGCCGAGCGTGCCGGCGTTGAAGTTGACGAAGCCCTCGTGCATGACCGTGGTGCCCTCGGCGAGGTGCGCGCCGAGCCGGACCCGGTCGGCGTCGGCGATCCGGACCCCCTTCGGGGCGACGTAGTCCGTCATCCGCGGGAACTTGTCGATGGAGGTGACCTGGAGGTGCAGGCCCTCGCCACGGGCGTTCAGCCGGACCTTCTCGATGTCGTCGACGGCGACCGGGCCGAGCGAGGTCCAGGCGACGTTGGCGAGGTGGCCGAACATGCCGTCCAGGCTCTGCCCGTGCGGCTTCACGAGCCGGTGGGAGAGCAGGTGCAGACGCAGGTAGACGTCGTGCGCGTCGAGCGGCTTGTCGTCGAGGGAGGCGATGACCGTGCGGACCGCGACGACCTCGACGCCCCGACGGGCGTCCGGACCGGTCGCCTTCGCCGCGCCCTCGCCGAGCAGCTCCACCGCTTTGTCCGCGGACAGCCGCTCGGTGCCCGACGGGCCGGGCTCCGCGACGAGCGCGGGCGCGGGGAACCAGGTGTCGAGCACCGTGCCGTCGGCGGCGATCGTGGCGAGGCCGGCGGCCACGGCGCCGGTGGTGCGAGGAGCAGTCATTTCGGTCATGAGGGCAACCTAACCGGCCGGGGGCCGCAGAGGCCAACCCGCACAGCGGTGTCTCAGCAAGCGGGCCGGGCAACCCCTCCCACCTCCCGAGTTCCTACGGAACGAGCCGTGCCAACGCCTCCCGCGCGTACCCCTCGTCGTAGGGCACGTCCGTCAGCAGCACCTGCAGGCAGATGCCGTCCATCAGCGCGACCAGCGCGCGTGCGGTGAGCGGGTCCGTGCGGCGGACGAGGAGGGCGATGAGGTCGTCGGCCCACTCGGAGGCGACGGGACGCAGCGCGGGGCGGCGCAGGGCGGCCAGGTAGAGCTCGCACTCCAGCTCGACGCCGGTGCGGTCGCCGGCCAGCCATTCGCCGAGCAGTCCGGCCAGTTCGGTGGGCAGGTCGACGCGGGTGTCCGCCAGCCCGCCGCGCGCCGCGACCACCTTGGCGAAGCCCTCGTTGGCCTGCCGCAGGGCGGCGATCATCAGCTCGTCGAGGGTGGCGAAGTGGTACGTGGTGGAGCCGAGCGGCACATCCGCCTCGGCGGCGACCGAGCGATGGCTGAGCCCGCTCAGGCCCTTCTCGCCGACGACCCGGATCGCCGCGTCGATGATCCGCTGTCGCCGTTCGGGGTCGTAGCGGCGGGCCATCAGTGCGCGCCCCCGAGGTTCAGCACCACCACTCCCCCGATGATCAGCAGGATGCCCGCGACCTTGGTGAGCGTCAGGGACTCGCCGAACAGGGCCAGGCCCAGGACGGCGATGGCCGCGGTGCCGGCCCCGGACCAGATGGCGTACGCGGTGCCGATCCCGACGCTCTTCAGGGTCTGGGCGAGGAGCAGGAAGGAGACGACGTAGCCGACGGCCGTCACCAGCGAGGGCCAGAGCCTGCTGAAGCCTTCGCTGTACTTCATGGCGGTCGTCGCGGCCACCTCGGCGGCTATGGCGCCGGCGAGTGTCAGGTATCCCATGCGTACGAGTGTACACAACGATGCGTACACCCGTACGCATCGCTGGAGACATCGTCGTACACATCGGCACACACCCGATATCGCCCTTGTCCCAACTGGCCGCAGAGTCGAAAGCGTTATGGAAAGCGCTCCCTCAAACGGCTGAACGTGAGACACAGGTTCCACTACTGTTTCACCGTTCACACACCGGGCCATCGCAGCCGCGGCAGCCGCCAGAAGCGCCGCTGGAGGAACAGCGCATGCCAATAGACAAGTCCCGGCCGTCCCAGGAGCAACCTTGGGAGAACGGCTGGGCCCCGGACAGTTCCCGGGCCCCCGGAACACGACGCCTCTGGTTGGCCGGCGGTCTCGCCGTGGCCACCATCGTGGCGTGCGTGACCGCAATCGCCTTGAACGACAAGCCTGTTGACGACGAGAAGGCCGCTGCCCGCGAGGGACAGACCCTGTCGGACGACGAGACGGCGGGCGGTCTGATCTCCTTCGCCACGCCCTCCGCGAGCGCGTCGTCGACGCCGACGGCGGGGAAGAGCGGCACGTCCGCGTCCGCGTCGCCGAAGACGTCGGCCTCGGCGTCGGCCGCGTCCTCGCCCAAGCCGCAGGGCAGTTCGACGCCGCACACCTCGACCGCGCCCTCCGCGTCACCGACGAAGAAGCCGGCCGACCCCAAGCCGACCTCCATCCGCCGTTCGGTCCGCTCGGTCAACTACCCCGACCGCTACTGGCATGTCAGCAACGGCGTGGTGAAGCTCGACGAGCCGCGCGGCTCGGAGTCCCGGGCCGACTCCACGTTCACCGTCGTCGCGGGCCTGACCAACAGCTCCTGCTACTCGTTCAGGACATCCGACGGCGACTACCTGCGGCACCGCAACTTCGTCCTGCGGGCCGAGGGCAACGACGGCTCCACCCTGTTCAAGCAGGACGCCACCTTCTGCTCCGTGCCGTCCTCGTCGTACTCGGACGCCGTGATGCTGGAGTCGGTCAACTACCCCGGCCGCTTCCTGCGCCACCAGAACTTCGCGCTGCGCCTGGACCCGTACGGCTACAACACGAGCGGCCGCTCGGACTTCTCGTTCCGCGTGGTGGCCGCCCTCGGCTGAGCCGAGCCGGACCCGCACATGAGCAGGGCCCCCGGCGTGTGCCGGGGGCCCTGCTCATGTCACGTTCTCAGACGTTGAACCCGAGCGCGCGAAGCTGCTCGCGGCCGTCGTCCGTGATCTTGTCCGGGCCCCACGGCGGCATCCAGACCCAGTTGATGCGCAGCTCGTTGACCAGGCCGTCGGTGGCGGACTTCGCCTGGTCCTCGATGACGTCGGTCAGCGGGCAGGCCGCCGAGGTCAGGGTCATGTCGATCGTCGCGATGTTCGCGTCGTCGATGTGGATGCCGTAGATCAGCCCGAGGTTGACGACGTCGATGCCCAGTTCGGGGTCGACGACGTCGTACAGCGCCTCGCGGAGTTCTTCCTCCGAGGCCGGCTTCATCTCAACGGTCTCGCTCATGCCGTGTTCCTTTCGGCGTCGGCTCCGCCCAGGGCCTGGGCCGTCGCGTCCTTCCATGCCATCCAGCTGAGGAGGGCGCACTTGACCCGGGCCGGGTACTTGGAGACGCCGGCGAACGCGACCGCGTCCTCCAGCACCTCCTCCATCGCGTCGTCGGGCTCGATCCTGCCCTTGGACTGCATCAGCTCCAGGAAGGTCTCCTGGATCTTCTGCGCCTCGGCCAGTTCCTTGCCGACGAGCAGCTCGTTCAGGACGGACGCGCTCGCCTGGCTGATCGAGCAGCCCTGGCCCTCGTAACTGACGTCCTCGATCTTCGTGCCGTCGTACCTCACACGCAACGTGATCTCGTCGCCGCAGGTCGGGTTCACATGGTGCACCTCGGCGTCGCCATCGCGCAGACCACGCCCGTGCGGGTGCTTGTAGTGGTCCAGGATGACTTCCTGGTACATCGAGTCCAGCTTCACGGTTTCAGCTCACGCCCTTCAGCCGAAGAAGTTCCGTACGTGCTCCAGACCGTCGACCAGAGCATCGATCTCGGCCGGCGTGGAGTACAGATAGAACGACGCTCGCGTGGTCGCGGGAATTCCGTAGCGCAGGCAGACGGGTCGGGCGCAGTGGTGTCCCACCCGGACCGCGATGCCCTGCTCGTCCAGGACCTGGCCCACGTCGTGCGGGTGGATGTCGCCGAGCGTGAAGGAGATCGCCGCACCCCGGTCCTCGGCCGTCGTCGGGCCGATGATCCGCAGGTCGGGGACCTCGGCCAGCCGCTTCACCGCGTACTCGGTGAGCGCGTGCTCGTGCGCGAGGATCTTGTCCATGCCGATCGCGGACAGGTAGTCGATGGCCGCGCCCAGTCCGACCGCCTGCGCGATCGGCGGGGTGCCCGCCTCGAACTTGTGGGGAGCGGGAGCGTAGGTCGAGGAGTGCATCGACACGGTCTCGATCATCTCGCC
This sequence comes from Streptomyces sp. NPDC002623, assembly GCF_053592635.1. Taxonomy (NCBI): domain Bacteria; kingdom Bacillati; phylum Actinomycetota; class Actinomycetes; order Kitasatosporales; family Streptomycetaceae; genus Streptomyces; species Streptomyces sp. NPDC002623. The sequence goes on from NZ_JBSFWB010000018.1 coordinate 175,831, forward strand.
GCCGCCGAGGAACGGCGGCAGGTCCTCGAGCAGCTCCTGCCGGCCCCAGAGGACGCCGATGCCGGTCGGGCCGCACATCTTGTGGCCGGTGAAGGCCACGAAGTCGGCCTGCAGGGCCTGCACGTCCATCGGCATGTGCGGGGCGGCCTGCGAGGCGTCGATGCAGACCAGCGCGCCGACCTCCTGCGCACGGCGGACTATCGCCTCGACCGGGTTCACGGTGCCGAGGATGTTCGACACCAGCACGAAGGAGACGATCTTCGTCTTCTCGGTGATGATCTCGTCGATGTTCGACAGGTCGAGCCGGCCGTCGTCGGTCAGGCCGAACCACTTCAGCTTCGCGCCCGTGCGCTGCGACAGCAGCTGCCACGGCACGATGTTGGAGTGGTGCTCCATCTCCGTGATGACGATCTCGGTCTCGGAGTCGACCCGGTAGGGCTCGTCGGCCCAGCCGAGCATGTTCGCCACGAGGTTGAGCGATTCGGAGGCGTTCTTGGTGAAGATCACCTCGTCGCGGCTGGGCGCGTTGATGAACGCGGCGACCTTGTCCCGCGCGCCCTCGTACAGCGCCGTGGCCTCCTCGGCGAGCACATGCACACCGCGGTGGACGTTGGCGTTGTAGCGCTCGTAGTACTCGTTCAGGGCGTCCAGCACCTGGCGCGGCTTCTGCGAGGTCGCCGCGTTGTCCAGGTACACGAGCTTCGCGCCGTCGTGGACCTGGCGGTCCAGGATGGGGAAGTCCTTGCGGATCGCCTCTGTGTCGAGGAGGCCCGGCAGCTGTGTCACTCGGATGCGCCACCCTTCGTGTAAGCCTCGTAGCCCTCGTTCTCCAGCTTGTCCGCGAGCTCGGCGCCGCCGGACTCGACGATGCGGCCGCCGGAGAAGACGTGGACGTAATCGGGCTTGATGTAGCGCAGGATGCGCGTGTAGTGCGTGATCAGCAGGGTGCCGACCTCGCCGGTCTCGCGGACGCGGTTGACGCCCTCGGAGACGATGCGAAGGGCGTCGACGTCCAGACCGGAGTCCGTCTCGTCGAGGATCGCGACCTTCGGCTTGAGCAGCTCCAGCTGGAGGATCTCGTGGCGCTTCTTCTCGCCGCCGGAGAAGCCCTCGTTGACGTTGCGCTCGGCGAAGGCGGGGTCCATGTTGAGGCGCTGCATGGTCTCCTTCACCTCCTTCACCCAGGTGCGCAGCTTCGGCGCCTCACCGCGGATGGCGGTGGCGGACGTACGAAGGAAGTTGGAGACGGAGACGCCGGGGATCTCGACCGGGTACTGCATCGCCAGGAACAGGCCCGCGCGGGCGCGCTCGTCGACGGACATCTCCAGGACGTCCTCGCCGTCGAGCAGCACGGTGCCGCTGGTGATCGTGTACTTCGGGTGACCCGCGAGCGAGTAGGCGAGGGTCGACTTGCCGGAGCCGTTGGGGCCCATGATGGCGTGCGTCTCGCCCTGCTTCACGGTCAGGTCGACACCCTTGAGGATCTCCTTCGTGGCGTTGTCGGCCTCGACGGTGACGTGCAGGTCTCGGATTTCAAGCGTTGCCATGGGTGCCTCAGGACTCCTGGGTGAGGGAGACGAGCACGTCGTCCCCTTCGATCTTTACGGGGTAAACGGGTACGGGGCGCGTCGCGGGAAGGCCGGACGGCTTGCCGGTGCGGAGGTCGAAGCTCGAGCCGTGCAGCCAGCACTCGATCTGGCAGTCCTCCACCTCGCCCTCCGAGAGCGAGACGTTCGCGTGGGAGCAGATGTCGTGAATGGCGAACACCTCCCCCTCGGTACGGATGACCGAGACCGGCGTGCCGTCGAGTTCCACCCGCTTGGGGGTGTCCTCCGCCAGCTCGCTGAGTCCGCAGGCGCGTACGAAGGCGGCCATCAGACGGTGGCCTCCAGCTCGGTCTCGATCTTGGCGAGCAGGCGCTCCTCGATGTCGTCGACGCCGATCTGCTGGACCAGCTCGGCGAAGAAGCCGCGGACCACCAGGCGCCGGGCCTCGTCGGCCGGGATGCCGCGGGCCATCAGGTAGAAGAGCTGCTCGTCGTCGAAGCGGCCGGTGGCGCTCGCGTGCCCCGCGCCGACGATCTCGCCGGTCTCGATCTCCAGGTTCGGCACGGAGTCGACGCGGGCGCCGTCGGTCAGCACCAGGTTGCGGTTCATCTCGTAGGTGTCCGTGCCCTCGGCCTTGGCCTCGATGAGCACATCGCCGATCCACACCGCGTGGGCGCCCTCGCCCTGGAGCGCGCCCTTGTACATGACGTTGGACTTGCAGTGCGGGGTGTTGTGATCGACCAGGAGGCGGTGCTCCTGGTGCTGGCCGGCGTCGGTGAAGTACAGGCCGAAGAGCTCGGCCTCGCCACCGGTGCCCGCGTAGGAGACCCGCGGGTGCAGGCGGACTACGTCGCCGCCGAAGGTGACCACGAACGACTTGAAGGTGGCGTCGCGGCCGATCAGCGCGTTGTGCTGCGCCACGTGCACGGCCTTGTCGTCCCAGTCCTGGACCGAGACGACGGTCAGCTGGGCGCCGTCGCCCAGGATGTAGTCGACGTTGGCGGCGACCACGGCGTCACCGGTGTGGTCGATGACGACGACGGCCTCGGCGAAGGCGCCCAGCTCGATGACCTGGTGGCCGTAGGAGACCCCGCCCTCGCCGTGCACGGCGATGCGGATCGGCTCGGTGAGCACGGTCTCCTTGGGGACGGTGATCACACCGGCCTTCTCGAACGCGGAATACGCCTGGGCGGCGACGCGGTCCACCGGGGCGCCGGCCCTGCCGAGGCGCGGGTCGGCACGGTCCACGAGCTCGACGGTGACGCCCTCGGGGGCCTCGACGGCGACCTTGACGCCCTCGCCGGCCGCGACGGCGGTGCCGTCGTGCAGCCCGCGCAGCCGCTCCAGCGGGGTGAACCGCCACTCCTCCTCGCGGCCGTGCGGGACCGGGAAGTCCGCCACGTCGAAGGAGGGGGGCGCGCTCATGCGCGTGGCGACGGTCGACTCGGCGGCCACCGCGATCGATCCGGCGGTGGTGGAGGACCCCACCGTGGAGTTCTGAGCCTCAGCCATGGCTGTCGTAGTGCTCGCTTTCTGAAGTCAAGAAATGTGCTGGCCGATGGGCGGGGTCAGCCGACCGCGCCTTCCATCTGCAGCTCGATCAGCCGGTTGAGCTCCAGCGCGTACTCCATCGGCAGCTCCTTCGCGATGGGCTCGACGAAGCCGCGCACGATCATCGCCATCGCCTCGAACTCGCTCAGACCACGGCTCATCAGGTAGAAGAGCTGGTCCTCGGAGACCTTGGAGACGGTCGCCTCGTGGCCCATGGACACGTCGTCCTCACGGACGTCCACGTAGGGGTACGTGTCGGAGCGGGAGATGGTGTCGACGAGCAGCGCGTCGCACAGCACGTTGGACTTGGAGCCGTGGGCGCCCTCGCCGATCTCGACGAGACCGCGGTAGGACGTACGGCCGCCGCCGCGCGCCACGGACTTGGAGACGATGTTGGAGGAGGTGTTCGGCGCCATGTGGACCATCTTGGAGCCGGCGTCCTGGTGCTGGCCCTCGCCCGCGAAGGCGATGGAGAGGGTCTCGCCCTTGGCGTGCTCGCCCATCAGGTAGACGGCCGGGTACTTCATCGTCACCTTGGAGCCGATGTTGCCGTCGATCCACTCCATGGTCGCGCCCTCGTACGCCACGGCGCGCTTGGTGACCAGGTTGTAGACGTTGTTCGACCAGTTCTGGATGGTCGTGTAACGGCAGCGGGCGTTCTTCTTGACGATGATCTCGACCACGGCGCTGTGCAGCGAGTCCGACTTGTAGATCGGGGCCGTACAACCCTCGACGTAGTGCACGTACGCGCCCTCGTCGACGATGATCAGGGTCCGCTCGAACTGGCCCATGTTCTCCGTGTTGATACGGAAGTAGGCCTGGAGCGGGATCTCGACCTGCACGCCCTTGGGCACGTAGATGAACGAGCCGCCCGACCACACCGCGGAGTTCAGCGACGCGAACTTGTTGTCGCCGACCGGGATGACGGTGCCGAAGTACTCCTTGAAGAGCTCCGGGTGCTCCTTCAGCGCGGTGTCGGTGTCCAGGAAGATGACGCCCTGCTCCTCCAGGTCCTCGCGGATCTGGTGGTAGACGACCTCGGACTCGTACTGGGCCGCGACGCCCGCGACGAGGCGCTGCTTCTCCGCCTCCGGGATGCCGAGCTTGTCGTACGTGTTCTTGATGTCCTCGGGCAGGTCCTCCCAGGACTCCGCCTGCTTCTCCGTGGAGCGCACGAAGTACTTGATGTTGTCGAAGTCGATGCCCGAGAGGTCGGAACCCCAGTTGGGCATGGGCTTCTTCTCGAAGAGCCGGAGGCCCTTGAGACGGAGCTTCGTCATCCACTCGGGCTCGGACTTCTTCGAAGAGATGTCCTTGACGACATCCTCGTTGATGCCGCGCTTGGCAGAGGCACCGGCCACGTCGGAGTCGGCCCAGCCATATTCGTAGTTGCCCAGACCCTCGAGTTCGGGGTGGGCAGTCTCCTCGATGGGGAGCGTCATGCGGGGTTCCTCCCGGCGGTACTTGCAGATGCTTGGTGAGTGGCTGTGGAAACTGTGGGGATGAACGTCGTGCAGACGCCGTCGCCGTGGGCGATGGTCGCCAGTCGCTGGACGTGGGTGCCGAGCAGCTGGGAGAAGATCTCGGTCTCCGCCTCACAGAGCTGCGGGAACTTTTCCGCGACATGAGCGACGGGGCAGTGGTGCTGGCACAGCTGCTCGCCGACCGGTGCGCTGCGCGCCGTAGCAGCGTACCCGTCCGCGCTCAGGGCCTTGGCCAGGGCTTCGGTGCGCTCCTCGGGGGCGGCGGCCTCGATCGCCTTGCGGTACTCGGCGGCCTGTTCGGCGATCCGCGCGCGGGCGAAGGCGACGACCGCCTCCTCCCCGCCGAGACGCTCCTGGATCCAGCGCAGGGCGTCGGCCGCGAGCTTGTCGTAGGACTGGTCGAAGGCGTCACGGCCGCAGTCGGTGAGCACGAAGACCTTGGCGGGACGGCCGCGGGTCCGCGCGCCGTACACCCGCTGCTCGCGGGCCTCGACGACGTCGTCGGCGACCAGTGCGTCGAGGTGGCGGCGGACGGCGGCCGGGGTGAGGCCCAGTCGTCCGGCCAGCTCGGTCACGGTCGACGGGCCGTGGTCCAGGATGGACCGCGCGACCCGGTTGCGCGTCGAGCGCTCTCCGGTCGCGAGCTCCTCCTGGGGGTTCCCTGTGCGGGTCGCCCGAGCCTCGCCGACGTTTTTCACAACGCCATTGTTGCGTAATTCCTCAGAGGCAGGCAAGCCGCGCCCGGACCACCGGGCGGTGCCCTGCGTCACTTAGGCATACCTAATCTGACCTGCGCAAACGATCTTTGATCGATCAGGGCGAGCGCCGGCGGCCGATTAAATCACTGGCCCCCGAAGCCCTCCGCGAGGACACTGCCGGACCATGCCCACACCACCTCCCACCGGCCCACTTGTCACCCAGGACACCCTGACGGCGGAGCTTCGCGCACTGGGCGTGGAACCCGGCGAGATCCTGCTCGTGCACTCCTCGCTCAGCTCACTCGGCTGGGTCTGCGGAGGCCCCGTCGCGGTCGTGCGAGCGCTCCTCGAAACGGTCGGCCCGGATGGCACAATCGTGGTCCCCACCCAGTCCGGCGACCTGTCCGACCCCGCCCTGTGGAGCAATCCGCCGGTTCCCGAGCAGTGGTGGGAGCCGATCCGGGCGAGCATGCCCGCCTACGACCCCCGCATCACCCCCTCCCGCGGCGTCGGCGTGATCCCTGAGACGGTCCGCACCTGGCCCGGCGCGCTGCGCAGCGGCCACCCGCAGACGTCGTTCGCGGCGCTCGGGGCGCGGGCCGCGGAGATAGTCGAGGGCCACTCCCCCGACTGCCGGCTCGGCGAGCACAGCCCGCTGGCCCGGCTGGAGAACCTCGGGGCACGCGTGCTGCTCCTGGGCGCCGGCTACGACACCTGCACCAGCTTCCACCTGGCCGAGTACCGGATCCCGGCCCCCGTGGTCACGGTGGGCCGACCGGGTGCCGACGGCGGCTGGGAGGCGGTGACCGAGGTGTCGATCGACTCCGACCGCTTCGACGAACTGGGCCACGACTTCGAACGCGACCGTGCCGTCGTCCGGGGAAAGGCGGGCGCGGCCGACGTACGGCTGTTTCCGGTCGCGGACGCCGTGGCCTACGCCCAGCGGTGGCTGCCCCTGCACCGGTCCCGCGAGGACGAATTCTGAGCACGCCCGCCGCAGCCGCCGTCGCGAATGGCTGCTTCCCGTACCCCCTGGTCCGAGCCCCCGTCCGCGAACCTAGACTCTTGAGCCATGCGAAGTGAGCCTGTCGTCCAGGTCCGGGCCCTGGTGAAGCGGTACGGGACGAAGACCGCGGTGAACGGCCTCGACCTGACGGCCGGGCCGGGCGTCACCGCCGTCCTCGGCCCCAACGGCGCCGGCAAGACGACCACGATCGAGACCTGCGAGGGGTACCGCAGGCCGGACTCCGGCACGGTGTCCGTCCTCGGCCTCGACCCGGTGCGACAGGGCTCCGACCTGCGCCCCAGGATCGGGGTGATGCTCCAGTCGGGGGGCGTGTACTCGGGTGCTCGGGCCGACGAGATGCTCCGGCACGTGGCCAGGCTGCACGCCCACCCGCTGGACGTCGACGCCCTCGTCGAACGCCTCGGCCTCGGCTCCTGCGGCCGCACGACCTACCGTCGCCTCTCCGGCGGCCAGCAGCAGCGCCTCGCGCTCGCCATGGCCGTCGTCGGCCGCCCCGAGCTGGTGTTCCTGGACGAGCCGACGGCCGGCCTCGACCCGCAGGCCCGCCGCGCCACCTGGGAGCTCGTACGGGACCTGCGGACGGACGGCGTCTCGGTCATCCTGACCACCCACCACATGGACGAGGCCGAACAGCTCGCCGACGACGTCGCGATCATCGACGCGGGCCGGGTCATCGCCCAGGGCTCCCCCGAGGAGCTGTGCCGCGGCGGCGCCGAGAACACCCTGCGCTTCACCGGCCGCCCCGGCCTCGACGTCGCCTCGCTGCTCAAGGCCCTGCCCGCCGACAGCGCCGCCGCCGAGCTGACCCCGGGCTCCTACCGGGTCAACGGCAAGGTCGACCCGCAACTGCTCGCCACGGTCACCTCGTGGTGCGCGCAGCACGGGGTGATGCCGGACCGGATCTCGGTGGAACGGCACACCCTGGAGGACGTCTTCCTCGAACTGACCGGCAAGGAGCTGCGCTCGTGACCGCCACCGGCACCTACACCCCCCGGCCCGGCGCGGCCCCCCTCCCCCGCATGATCGCGACGCAGGCGGCGCTGGAGACGAAGATGCTCCTGCGCAACGGCGAGCAGCTGCTGCTCACCGTGGTGATCCCGGCGCTGCTGCTGGCCCTGTTCGGCAGCGTGGACATCGTCGACACCGGTGCGGGCGAGGCGGTGGACTTCCTCGCCCCCGGCATCCTCGCGCTCGCCGTGATGTCGACGGCCTTCACCGGGCAGGCCATCGCGACCGGCTTCGAACGCCGCTACGGGGTGCTGAAGCGGCTCGCCGCCTCGCCCCTGCCCCGCTGGGGCCTGATGACGGCGAAGACGCTGTCGGTGCTGGTCACGGAGATCCTCCAGGTGATCCTGCTGACCGCGATCGCCTTCGCGCTGGGCTGGGACCCGCACGGCAACCCACTGGCCGTGCTGCTCCTGCTCGTCCTGGGCACGGCCGCCTTCTCCGGCCTCGGTCTGCTGATGGCGGGCACCCTGAAGGCCGAGGCGACGCTGGCCGCGGCCAACCTGGTCTTCCTGCTGCTCCTCGTGGGCGGCGGGGTGATCGTCCCGCTCGACAAGTTCCCGCCGGCCGCCCAGGACGTGCTCGGGCTGCTCCCGATCACCGCCCTCTCCGACGGCCTGCGGGACGTCCTCCAGCACGGCGCGGGCATGCCCTGGGGCGACCTGGGGATCCTGGCCGGGTGGGCGGTCGTCGGACTCGCGGCGGCCGGGAGGTTCTTCCGCTGGGAGTAGACACGGGGGACCCTCGTGAAAGCGTGCACAAGCGGCCGCCTACGATGGGGCACGTGCCAAAAGTGACCCGTGCCGACGCCGTAGCCGCCGTGCGCAACCCCCTCGTCTTCATCGCCGCACGCTGGACCCCCACACCCCGGACGGTTCAGCGAGCGGCCTTCTTCGCGCTCGTGATGTCGGTGGTCATCGTGGTCACGGGCGGTGCCGTCCGGCTCACGGGCTCCGGCCTGGGCTGCCCGACCTGGCCGAAGTGCACCGCCGACTCGCTCACCGCGACCAGCGCGATGGGCGTCCACGGCGCCATCGAGTTCGGCAACCGCATGCTGACGTACGTGCTCTGCGCCGCCGTCGGCTGGGCGATCATCGCCGCGCGCTCGGAGAAGCCGTACCGCCGGAGCCTGACCCGGCTGGGGTGGGCGCAGTTCTGGCTGGTGATGGGCAACGCGGTCCTCGGCGGGATCGTGGTGCTCGTCGGCCTCAACCCGTACACGGTCGCGGCGCACTTCCTGCTCGCCTCGGCGCTCACCGCCGTCGCCACGCTGATGTGGCAGCGCACCCGGGAGGGTGACACGGCGCCCAAGCCGTTGGTCGGCGCGTCCGTGCAGCAGCTGGTGTGGTTCCTGGTGGTCGCCTCGGCGCTGCTGATCGCCGTCGGCACGGTGGTCACCGGCTCCGGTCCGCACGCCGGCGACTCCAGCGAGGTCGAGCGGATGCCGCTGGACTGGGAGACGGTGGCCAAGCTGCACGCCGTGCTGGCCTGGATCGTGGTGACGCTGACCTTCGCCCTGTGGTTCGTCCTGAAGGCGGTCGACGCCCCCAAGGGCCCCCTGGACCGCACCCGCGAGCTGTTCCTGGTCCTCCTCGCCCAGGGCGCCGTCGGCTACGTCCAGTACTTCACGGACCTCCCGGAGGTCCTGGTCGGCGCGCACATGTTCGGCTCCTGCCTGGTGTGGATCGCGGTGCTGCGCGTCCTGCTGGCGCTGCGCGAACGCCCCCTGCCGACGATCGACCTGCCGGGCCCGGCGACCGAGGCGACGGTCGGCACACGCGCGTAAGCGCTCCGCCGGCGGTGCGGGGATGTGCCGTCGCTCCGGTGCCGCACCGTCGTGGCTGGTCGCGCAGTTCCCCGCGCCCCTTCGGGGCGCTGCCGACTTCGCCCGGTCCGGACGGTTCACCCCAGCCCGTACACCCTGCGCGCGTTGCCCGCCGCGATCAGGCCCGCCACCCGCTGGGCGTCCGTCAACGACCACGCGCCCTCCGCGACCCAGGTGCCCAGCACCCGGGCCAGGGCCTCGCGGAACAGCCGTGCCCCGACCACATGCAGCTCGGGCAGCCCCTGGGCCCCGCTGGAGAACAGGATCTTGCCGAAAGGGGCCAGTTCCAGGATCTCCGCGAGGATCGTCCCGGCGCGGGCGCCGGTCCGTACGAGGGCCGCGCCGGAGTCCGCGTACACATGCGAGAAGACTCCGGCGAGATGCGCGGCGTGCCGGTGGTACGGGTAGCCGTGCAGCAGGACGAGGTCGGTGCCGAGGCCCGCCGTGGCGCGGACGAAGTCGGTGAGCAGGACGGGGTCGGTGCGGTCGATGCGCGCCCCCGGCGCCCCGAGCCCCGCGTGCAGTTGCAGCGGCAGGCCCGAGGCGACGGCGATCCACAGCAGGTGCCGCAGCAGCACCGGGTCGCTCAGCTCGCCGCCGACCCGGCGGGCGGCCAGCCAGCGGCCCGCCGCGCCCCGCACCTCACCCGGGCCGGGCGGCTCGGGCGCGAGGGCGAGGCCGTGCCGGACGCCCGCGACGGAGGTGAAGGCCACGGCGTTCGCGGCGGCCGCGTGGACCGCCTCGGCGAGGTTGGCGAGGAAGGACTCGACGGTGCCGGAAGTGTCGGCGACCTGTTCGGCGAGGAGTTCCAGCCGCACGATCTCGCGCGCCTCGGCCGCGCCCGCGGAGGCCAGTTCGCCCGGTCCGGTGAGGTCGCCGGGCAGGCCCGTGTCGACCAGATACGTCGTGATGCCGCTGCCGCGCAGCAGCCGGCGGCCCGATTCCAGTACGCCGAGTTCACGACGCCGGGCGAGATAGCGGGCGGGCGGCGAGTGCGGTTCCAGACCGAGCAGCGGCGGACACCAACGGCGTACCGCGAACCCCGTCTGGGTGTCGAAGAGCGTCGTGCCCGGGGCGGGCGGGCCCTCGGTGCGGGCCAGCTGGGCCTCGAACGTGCCGAGACCCAGCTCCGTTCTCAGGACGCCGTGGCAGTACTGGTCCACCAAGGACGGCGTTTCGATCATCCGGACTCCCGGGAGCTGGACCACGTCGCTTCCACGGGGCCTAACGGGTGACCGGGGTGTCAGGTGTTGCTGCGCAGCGGTTTGTTGCTGCTCAGCCGTTCTTCGGTCCGCCGACCTGGATGCCCGCCATCCGGGTCCACTCGTAGCGGCCCGTGGTCACCTTCGACGCGAACTCGCCGTCGAAGGACTCGTGGACGGTGATCCCGGCCTTCTCGACGGCCTTCTCGGCGACCGCGACCGAGGGGGCCACCAGGTCGCCCCAGCCGCCGTCCTCGCCGACGAGGACGATCCGGGCGCCGCGCTCGCCGATGTACGCGACCTGGCCCTCGGCCCCGCCGTGCTCCTTGGAGAAGGCGCTGATCTGCTTGGCGAGCCGCGCCGCGGTGCGCTCGGCCTTCACGTCCTGCTTGGTGTCTGCCATGGCCAGGATGCTACCGACGGGTAGATCGAACGGCGACGGCCGGGGTGCGTGGCCTTGACCACGCACCCCGGCCGTCGTACGGACCGCTCAGCGACCCGTCAGCGCAGGAAGGGGTCCACCGCGACCGCCACGAAGAGCAGCGACACATAGGTGATGGACCAGTGGAACAGCCGCATCTCCTTGAGCTTCCCGCCCGTGGTCTCGGCCTTCGCGCGGTTCTGGAGCGCGTGCGCCTCCCACAGCCACCAGCCGCCGGCCACCAGCGCGACCGAGGTGTAGAACCAGCCGGTGTAGCCGAGCGGGGTCAGCAGCAGCGAGACGGCGACCATCATCCAGCTGTAGAGGACGATCTGCTTGGCGACGACCTTGTTGGAGGCGACGACCGGCAGCATCGGCACGCCCACGCGCGCGTAGTCGTCCCGGACCTTCATGGACAGCGGCCAGTAGTGCGGCGGCGTCCAGAAGAACATGACGAGGAAGAGGACGACCGGCGCCCAGGACACCGAGTTCGTCACGGCCGACCAGCCGATCAGCACCGGCATGCAGCCGGCGATGCCGCCCCACACGATGTTCTGCGAGGTACGCCGCTTGAGGATCATCGTGTAGACGACGACGTAGAAGAGGAGTGCGCCGAGGGCGAGCCATGCCGACAGCCAGTTGACGGTGAGACCGAACAACAGTGTCGAGACCACCGCGAGGGTGATGCCGAAGGCGAGGCATTCACGCGGGCTGACCATCCCGGTGACCAGCGGGCGCTGCGAGGTGCGGTCCATCAGCGCGTCGATGTCACGGTCGATGTACATGTTCAGCGCATTGGCGCCGCCCGCGGACAGGTAGCCGCCGAGGCAGGTCAGCACCACCAGACCGAGGTCCGGAACGCCCTGCTGCGCCAGGAACATCACCGGGACGGTGGTGATCAGCAGCAGCTCGATGATCCGCGGCTTGGTCAGCGCCACGAATGCCTTGACCCGGGCCCCGAACGGCCGCCGGCTCGGGCTCTGGCTCGTCCCGATCATCCCCACTGGACGGGATTCAACGGCCGTCACGCACACCCCTGACAGAGACTCCCAGCAAGCCCGCGGGTGTGAACTCCCCGTAAAGGCTCGCGCGTACCACGCCACTGTAGACGTTGCCCATACCCCGACATTCGCGGGGGTGGGGTCGTGTTGGGAGGCGGCCCCGGAAGAGCTGATCGGCACTCCGTTGAGCACTCGTACGAGCGCCTCCGTATTCACATGCCGAACAGGAAACACACCGGTCGGGAGGCGGATCCCGAAGTCTCCCGGCAGTCTGGAATGACTCGAAAAATTGCACGTTCTGACGGGGGTAGGCTCGACAACGGCCGGTGGGCGCCGCGTGCACCGGCATTCGACATGCGTGACATGTGGAGAGGAGCCCTGACCCAGGGTGAGCACCAAGCCGACCACCACAGACCTCGAGTGGACCGAGTTGGACCAGCGGGCCGTGGACACCGCCCGCGTCCTGGCCGCCGACGCCGTACAGAAGGTCGGCAACGGCCATCCCGGTACGGCGATGAGCCTGGCTCCTGCCGCGTACACCCTCTTCCAGAAGGTGATGCGGCACGACCCGGCGGACGCCGACTGGGTCGGCCGTGACCGCTTCGTGCTGTCCGCCGGCCACTCGTCCCTGACCCTCTACACCCAGCTGTACCTGGCCGGCTTCGGTCTGGAGCTGGAGGACCTGAAGTCGTTCCGTACGTGGGGTTCGAAGACTCCGGGTCACCCGGAGTACGGCCACACCACCGGCGTCGAGACGACGACCGGCCCGCTGGGCCAGGGTGTCGCCAACGCCGTCGGCATGGCGATGGCCGCCCGCTACGAGCGCGGTCTGTTCGACCCGGAGGCCGCGCACGGCGAGTCGCCCTTCGATCACTTCGTGTACGCGATCGCGGGTGACGGCTGTCTGCAGGAGGGCATCTCCGCGGAGGCGTCCTCGATGGCCGGCCACCAGAAGCTGGGCAACCTGGTCCTGCTGTGGGACGACAACCACATCTCGATCGAGGGCGACACGGAGACGGCCGTCTCCGAGGACACCGTGAAGCGGTACGAGGCGTACGGCTGGCATGTGCAGCGCGTCGCCCCGAAGCCGGACGGCGACCTGGACCCGCACGCCCTCTACAACGCGATCGAGGCCGCGAAGCAGGTGACGGACAAGCCGTCCTTCATCGCGATGCGCTCGATCATCGCCTGGCCCGCCCCGAACGCGCAGAACACCGAGGCCGCGCACGGCTCGGCGCTCGGCGACGACGAGGTCGCGGCCACCAAGCGCGTCCTCGGCTTCGACCCCGAGCAGTCCTTCGAGGTCGCCGACGAGGTCATCGCCCACACCCGCAGGGCGCTCGACCGCGGCGCCGACGCGAAGGCGGACTGGGAGAAGTCCTTCCAGCTGTGGCGCGACGAAAACCCGGCGCGGGCCGCCGAGTTCGACCGCATCGCCGCGGGCGAGCTGCCGGCCGGCTGGGAGGAGAAGCTCCCGGTCTTCGAGCCCGGCAAGGGCGTCGCCACCCGCGCCGCGTCCGGCAAGGTGCTCCAGGCGCTCGGCGCGATCATCCCCGAGCTGTGGGGCGGCTCCGCCGACCTCGCGGGCTCGAACAACACGACGATCGACAAGACGTCGTCCTTCCTCCCCGCGGACAACCCGCTGCCGGAGGCGGACCCGTACGGCCGCACGATCCACTTCGGCATCCGTGAGCACTCCATGGCCGCGGAGATGAACGGCATCGCGCTGCACGGCAACACCCGTATCTACGGCGGCACCTTCCTGGTGTTCTCCGACTACATGCGCAACGCCGTCCGGCTGTCCGCGCTGATGCACCTGCCGGTGACGTACGTGTGGACGCACGACTCCATCGGTCTCGGCGAGGACGGCCCCACCCACCAGCCGGTCGAGCACATCGCCGCGCTGCGCGCCATCCCGGGCCTCAACGTCGTCCGCCCGGCCGACGCCAACGAGACCGCGATCGCCTGGCGCGAGATCCTCAAGCGTCACACCAAGGTCTTCGGCAAGGGCGCCCCGCACGGTCTGGCCCTCACCCGCCAGGGCGTGCCGACGTACGAGTCCAACGAGGACACCGCGCGCGGCGGTTACACCCTGTTCGACGCCTCGAACGGCACTCCGGAGGTCATCCTCATCGCGACCGGCTCCGAGGTGCACGTCGCCGTCGGGGCGCGCGAGCAGCTGGAGGCCGACGGTGTGCCGACGCGAGTCGTGTCCATGCCGTCCGTGGAGTGGTTCGAGGAGCAGGACCAGGCGTACCGGGACAGCGTGCTGCCCCCGTCCGTCAAGGCCCGCGTCTCGGTCGAGGCGGGCATCGGACTGACCTGGCACAAGTACGTCGGGGACGCCGGTCGCATCGTTTCCCTGGAGCACTTCGGTGCTTCCGCCGACGGCAAGGTCCTCTTCCAGGAGTACGGCTTCACTGCCGAGAACGTGGCCGCGAAGGCGCGCGAATCCCTCGCCGACGCCCAGCGCTGACGCTCACATACGACACGTAGGAGATGCAATTTCCATGACAGACGCACTCAAGCGCCTCTCCGAGGAGGGCGTCGCGATCTGGCTGGACGACCTGTCGCGCAAGCGGATCACGTCCGGCAACCTCGCCGAACTGATCGACCAGCAGCACGTCGTGGGCGTCACCACCAACCCGTCGATCTTCCAGAAGGCGATCAGCAGCGGCGACGGCTACGAGCAGCAGCTCGCCGACCTCGCCGCCCGCAAGGTCACCGTCGAAGAGGCCATCCGCATGATCACGACGGCGGACGTCCGCGACGCCGCCGACATCCTGCGCCCGGTCTACGACGCCACCGGCGGCCAGGACGGCCGGGTGTCGATCGAGGTCGACCCGCGCCTGGCGCACCACACGGCGCCGACGGTCGCCGAGGCCAAGCAGCTCGCCTGGCTGGTCGACCGCCCCAACACGCTGATCAAGATCCCGGCCACCAAGGCGGGTCTGCCGGCCATCACCGAGGTCATCGGCAACGGCATCAGCGTCAACGTCACGCTGATCTTCTCGCTGGAGCGCTACCGCGAGGTCATGGACGCCTACCTGGCGGGTCTGGAGAAGGCGCAGGCCAAGGGCCTGGACCTGTCCCTGATCCACTCCGTGGCGTCCTTCTTCGTGTCCCGCGTGGACACCGAGATCGACAAGCGGCTCGACGCGCTCGGCACCGACGAGGCCAAGGCCGCCCGCGGCAAGGCCGGCGTCGCCAATGCGCGGCTCGCCTACCAGGCGTACGAAGAGGTCTTCTCGAACGGCCGCTGGGCCGCGCTGGAGAAGGCGGGCGCCAACAAGCAGCGTGCGCTGTGGGCCTCCACCGGTGTGAAGGACCCCGCGTACAAGGACACCCTGTACGTGGACGACCTGGTGGCGCCCAACACGGTGAACACCATGCCGGAGGCGACCCTGTTCGCCACCGAGGACCACGGGCAGATCACGGGCGACACGATCGCCGGCACCTACGAGCAGGCCCGCGCCGAGCTCGACGCCGTCGAGAAGCTCGGCATCGGCTACGACGACGTGGTCCAGCTGCTCGAGGACGAGGGCGTCGAGAAGTTCGAGGCCTCCTGGAACGACCTGCTCAAGTCGACCGAGGCAGTGCTGGAGCGCCTCGCCCCCTCGGAGGGCTGACACCTTGGCATCTCTTGCCGGATCCGGAGCCAACCCGCTCCGTGACCCCGCAGACCGACGGCTCCCGCGTATCGCGGGGCCGTCGGGCCTGGTCATCTTCGGCGTCACGGGCGATTTGTCCCGGAAGAAGCTCATGCCCGCCGTGTACGACCTCGCCAACCGGGGTCTGCTCCCGCCGGGCTTCTCGCTGGTCGGGTTCGCCCGCCGCGAGTGGAAGCACGAGGACTTCGCACAGGAGGTCCACGACGCGGTCAAGGAGCACGCCCGCACGCCCTTCCGCGAGGAGGTCTGGCAGCAGCTGGTCCAGGGCATGCGCTTCGTGCAGGGCGTCTTCGACGACGACGACGCGTTCGAGCGGCTGCGCTCGACGATCGAGGAGCTCGACAAGGCGCAGGGCACGGGCGGCAACTTCGCCTTCTACCTGTCCGTGCCGCCGAGTTCGTTCCCGGTGGTCATCCAGCAGCTGAAGAAGCACGGGCTGGCCGACCAGGAGGGCGGCTCCTGGCGCCGCGCGGTCATCGAGAAGCCCTTCGGCCACGACCTCGCCTCGGCCGAGGAGCTCAACAAGGTCGTGCACGAGGTCTTCGCCCCGGACCAGGTCTTCCGCATCGACCACTACCTGGGCAAGGAGACCGTCCAGAACATCCTGGCGCTGCGCTTCGCCAACACGATGTTCGAGCCGATCTGGAACCGGTCCTTCGTGGACCATG
Organism: Streptomyces sp. NPDC002623; assembly: GCF_053592635.1. Lineage (NCBI taxonomy): Bacteria > Bacillati > Actinomycetota > Actinomycetes > Kitasatosporales > Streptomycetaceae > Streptomyces > Streptomyces sp. NPDC002623. Next base: position 191,931 of record NZ_JBSFWB010000018.1, read on the forward strand.
TGCAGATCACCATGGCCGAGGACATCGGCATCGGCGGCCGGGCCGGCTACTACGACGGCATCGGCGCCGCCCGTGACGTCATCCAGAACCACCTGCTCCAGCTGATGGCCCTCACGGCCATGGAGGAGCCTGCCTCCTTCGACGCGGACGCGCTGGCCGCCGAGAAGACCAAGGTGCTCGGCGCGGTACGGCTGCCGAAGGACCTGGGCCTGGCCACCGTGCGCGGTCAGTACGCGCCCGGCTGGCAGGGCGGCGAGAAGGCCGTCGGCTATCTGCAGGAAGACGGCATCGACCCCAAGTCGAAGACCGACACCTACGCGGCCATCAAGGTGGAGGTCGACAACCGCCGCTGGGCGGGCGTCCCCTTCTATCTGCGCACCGGCAAGCGGCTGGGCCGCCGGGTCACCGAGATCGCGGTGGTCTTCCAGCGGGCCCCGCACTCCCCCTTCGACTCCACGGCCACCGAGGAGCTCGGCGCGAACGCGATCGTCATCCGCGTCCAGCCCGACGAGGGCATCACGGTCCGCTTCGGCTCGAAGGTGCCCGGCACCTCGATGGAGATCCGGGACGTGTCGATGGACTTCGCCTACGGCGAGTCCTTCACCGAGTCCAGCCCCGAGGCGTACGAGCGCCTCATCCTCGACGTGCTGCTGGGCGACTCGAACCTCTTCCCCCGCACAGAAGAGGTCGAGCTGTCCTGGAAGATCCTCGACCCGATCGAGCAGTACTGGGACAAGCACGGCAAGCCCGCCCAGTACCAGTCGGGCACCTGGGGGCCCGTCGAAGCCGACGAGATGCTCGAGCGAGACGGACGGAGCTGGCGCCGGCCATGAAGATAGACCTCACGGACACCACTGCCAGCAAGATCAACAAGGCGCTGGTGAAGGGCCGCCGGGCCATCGGCACCCCCGCCGTCGGCATGGTGCTCACCCTCGTCGTCGTGACGGACGAGGAGAACGCCTACGACGCCCTGAAGGCCGCGGGCGACGCGTCGCACGAGCACCCCTCGCGCACGCTCGTGGTCATCAAGCGGGTCTCGCGCTCGGCCCGGGGCCGCACCGACTCCCGCCTGGACGCCGAGGTACGGGTGGGCGCGGACGCGGGCACCGGTGAGACGGTCATCCTGCGGCTGTACGGCGAGGTCGCCGACCACGCCCAGTCGGTCGTCCTGCCGCTGCTGCTGCCGGACGCGCCGGTGGTGGTCTGGTGGTCGGTGGACGCCCCGCGCGATCCGGCGGGCGACCCGCTGGGCGCGCTGGGCCAGCGCCGGGTCACCGACAGCTACGCGGCCGAGAAGCCCATCAACGAACTGCGGGCGCGCGCCGAGAGCTACGAACCGGGCGACACCGACCTGGCGTGGGCCCGGATCACCCCGTGGCGCTCGATGCTGGCCGCGGCCCTCGACCAGATCTCCTGCGAGATCGTCTCCGCCGAGGTGGCGGGCGAGGAGGCCAACCCGAGCGTCGAGCTGCTCGCCATGTGGCTCGCCGACCGGCTCCATGTGCACGTCCGGCGCGCGGTCTCCGCGGGTCCCGGCCTGACCCAGGTCCGGATGGAGACCACCGCGGGCCCCATCACCCTGCACCGGTCGGACGGCGCGATGGCCACCCTGGCGCTGCCGGGCCAGCCCGACCGCGCGGTGGCGCTCAAGCGGCGCAACACGGCCGAGCTGCTCGCGGAGGAGCTGCGCAGGCTCGACCCCGACGACACCTACGCGTCCGCCCTGCGCTTCGGGGTGGACCGGCTCGGCGGGATCCAGTCGGCGGAGGAGCGCGCCGGGGAGCGGGCCGAGGCGGGTGCTCAGCCCACGCCGGCCCTCCCGGTCCGCGGGGTGCCGGAGCCGGCGGCGGCCGCGGTCCGCAAGCCCGCGCCGACCACTCCGGCCGAGCCGCCCGCCGAGTCGGGCGCCGCGCCGTCGGGCGCCGGCGACGCGGACCGGCCCACTCCGGCGCAGATGCCCCCGGTCAGGAAAGCGGATCCGCAGTGAGCACTCCCCAGCTGGTCGTGCACCGCGACAAGGAGCTGATGGCGCAGGCCGCCGCGGCCCGTCTGATCACGAAGATCGTGGACGCCCAGGCCTCCCGGGGCCAGGCGTCCGTGGTCCTCACGGGCGGCCGCAACGGCAACGGCCTGCTGGCCGCGCTGGCCGCGGCGCCGGCCCGCGACGCCATCGACTGGGGCCGTCTCGACCTGTGGTGGGGCGACGAACGGTTCCTGCCCGAGGGCGACCCGGAGCGCAACGTCACCCAGGCCCGCGAGGCCCTGCTGGACTCCGTCCCCGTGGACCCGAAGCGCGTGCACGCCATGCCCGCGTCCGACGGTCCCCACGGCGCCGACGTGGAGGCGGCCGCGGCCGCCTACGCCGAGGAGCTGGCCCGCGCGGCCGGCCCCGAGAACCACGGCGCCGTGCCCACCTTCGACGTCCTGATGCTGGGCGTCGGCCCGGACACCCATGTGGCCTCGCTCTTCCCGGAGCTGCCGGCCGTACGGGAGACCGAGCGCACGGTGGTCGGCGTCCGCGGGGCGCCCAAGCCCCCGCCGAACCGGGTCACCCTCACCCTTCCGGCGATCCGGTCGGCCCGTGAGGTGTGGCTGCTCGCGGCCGGCGAGGACAAGGCGCAGGCCGCGGCGATCGCCCTGTCCGGCGCGGGCGAGATCCAGGCCCCCGCGGCGGGCGCGCTGGGCCGGGCCCGCACCCTGTGGCTCCTGGACACCGCGGCGGCCTCCCGGCTCCCGCGGTCGCTGTACCCTCCCGCGTCTCCCTGACGCGCTCGCCGGGGCAAGCCCCGAACGGAACCCGTACGGTCAACCGCCGTACGGGTTCTGTCCGTTGTAGGGCTGGTAGGGGCCGCCGCCGTACGGGCTCTGCGGCGGCGGGGCGTACGGCGCCCCCTGCGGGTGGCCGTACGCGTTGCCCTGGGGATGACCGTAGGGGTGGCCGTACGGGTGGCCCTGCGGCGGGACCGGGGGCGGCACGGCCGCGGACGTCGGCGGCAGGGTGGCCGGGTGGGCCGAGAGGCGGATGCCGTAGCGCCGCTTGAGCCGGCCCATCTCCAGCAGGGCGATGCTCGTCACGGTCAGCGGCGCGCCCAGGATGAAGACGATGCCCATGGTGAGGCTCAGCCCGTGCAGGTCGCCCGTGACGAGGTCGGGGACGGCCATCAGCCAGGTCGTCACCGTGGCGAGCAGCGGCGGCAGGGACCGGTGGACGGCGGCCGTGCCGAAGAAGTTCCCGGAGACCTGCACCGCTCCGTAGATCACCATGCCGGTGAGCCAGAGCGCGGCGAAGCCGAGCGGCACCAGCCAGAAGCCGCCGAGCGTCGTCGTCCCCTGCCACAGGAACACCAGCCCGACGACCGAGCCGATGAAGAACAGCAGCAGCTTGAGCGAGTTGAGGAGCGGCACCCGCATCTGCCGGACGGTCCCGGTACGCCGCCATACGAAGAGCATCACGCCGACCGTCAGCGGCGTGATGAAGAGCACGACGACGGACGCCGTCAGCATGTTCTCCAGCACTTCCTCGAAGGCGAACTTGCGCTGTACGAAGGTGTACACGCCGAAGGCCGCGACGGCTCCGGCGATGATGCGTGCCTTCTTGAGCCGATCCACGGACGGATCGACCGATGCCGGGATCCACACCGGGTGGTACAACGCCTGCGCCACCTGTTTGGGCTGCAGGATCGACCGCATCGACAGTCTGTCGCTCATCCAGGTTCCGCGCCTGCCGGCCAACTTCCACTCCCCCGAGTCGTCGCTGCGTGATCCTCGCGGATTTTACGGGAAGCGGACGGACTCCCGCCGCCCGCTTCCCCTCACTTCCCGCGTCGCCTACCGGCCGCGCAGTTCCCGGTACCTGGCGACGAGTGCCTTCGTCGACCCGTCGAGCCCCGGTACGTCCGCGCCTTCCGTCAGCGCCGGCTCGATGCGCTTGGCGAGGACCTTGCCGAGCTCCACGCCCCACTGGTCGAAGGAGTCGATGTTCCAGATCGCGCCCTGGACGAACACCTTGTGCTCGTAGAGGGCGACGAGCTGGCCGAGGACCGAGGGCGTCAGCGCACGGGCCAGGATCGTGGTCGTGGGGTGGTCGCCCTTGAACGTCTTGTGGGCCACCAGTTCCTCGGGCACGCCCTCCGCGCGCACCTCCTCCGGCGTCTTGCCGAAGGCGAGCGCCTGGGTCTGCGCGAAGAAGTTCGCCATCAACAGGTCGTGCTGGGCCCCCAGTTCGGCACTCAGTTCGGCGGACGGCTCGGCGAAGCCGATGAAGTCGGCCGGGATGAGCTTCGTGCCCTGGTGGATCAACTGGTAGTAGGCGTGCTGCCCGTTGGTGCCCGGGGTGCCCCAGACGACGGGGCCGGTCTGCCAGTCCACCTCGCGGCCGTCCCGGCCGACGTACTTGCCGTTGGACTCCATGTCCAGCTGCTGCAGGTAGGCGGCGAACTTGGACAGGTAGTGGCTGTAGGGCAGCACGGCGTGCGACTGGGCGTCGTGGAAATTGCCGTACCAGACGCCCAACAGGCCGAGCAGCAAAGGCACGTTGGACTCGGCGGGGGCGGTGCGGAAGTGCTCGTCGACGAGGTGGAAGCCGTCGAGCATCTCGCGGAAGCGGTCCGGGCCGATGGCGATCATCAGCGACAGGCCGATCGCCGAGTCGTAGGAGTAGCGGCCGCCGACCCAGTCCCAGAACTCGAACATGTTGACGGTGTCGATGCCGAAGTCGGCGACCTTCTCGGCGTTGGTCGACAGCGCCACGAAGTGCTTCGCGACGGCGTCCCCGTCACCGAGCGCGGCCAGCAGCCAGGTGCGGGCCGAGGTCGCGTTGGTGATCGTCTCGATCGTGGTGAACGTCTTGGACGCGATGATGAACAGCGTCTCGGCCGGGTCCAGGTCGCGGGTGGCCTCGTGCAGGTCGGCGCCGTCCACGTTCGACACGAAGCGGACCGTGAGGTCGCGGTCGGTGTAGCCGCGGAGCACCTCGTAGGCCATCGCGGGGCCCAGGTCGGAGCCGCCGATGCCGATGTTCACCACGTTCCGGATGCGCCGCCCGGTGTGACCGGTCCAGGCACCGGAGCGGACGCGGCCGGCGAAGTCGGCCATCTTGTCGAGGACGGCGTGCACCGCCGGGACGACGTTCTCCCCGTCGACCTCGATCACCGCGTCGCGAGGGGCGCGCAGCGCGGTGTGCAGGACCGCGCGGTCCTCGGTGGTGTTGATCTTCTCGCCGCGGAACATGGCGTCCCGCAGGCCGAAGACATCGGTGGCTGCGGCCAGCTCGCGCAGGTGGCGCAGCGTCTCGTCGGTGACGAGGTGCTTGGAGTAGTCGATGTGCAGGTCACCGACCTGCAGCGTGTATCCGGCGCCACGCTCGGGGTCGGCGGCGAACAGCTCCCGCAGCCGCACCTCGCCGAGTTCCTCGCAGTGTTTGGCCAGAGCGGTCCACTCGGGCGTCTGGTTGAGCCTCGTACGGCCGTCTGCGTTCATGTCGGACTTCAGCCCTCTTTCCTCATCTGCCCCGTGCCTCTCAACCTAGTTGATCAGGAGGGGACGTGAGCCGTCGCGGCACCGTCGTGCGGGGCAACAACAGGTACGTCCGCCTTGCCCGCGGGTATCAACGCGGCGACGGCGAGTGCGAAGAGCACGGCCGCCAGCAGTGCGGGCGTGTTGAGGCCGAAGGCCCGGGCCGCCGCTCCGCCGAGCAGCGCGCCCAGCGGCGCGCCGGAGGTGGAGGCCGTCCGGAAGGCGGCGGCGATACGGCCCACCATGGACGCGGGGCTGCGCTGCTGCATGAGCGTGACCTGGTTGACGTTCCACACCATGTTCATGATGCCGAGCAGCAGCATGCCCACGAGCAGCGCGCCGAGGTGCCGAACCGTGCCCATGAGCAGCAGTGACACCGTCTGGACGGTCCCGCCGAGCAGCAGGGCCCGGGCCCGCCCGACGCGGCCCGCGATCCGCTGGGCGACGAACCCGCCGACGAGGCTGCCGAGCGCGTACACGGTCATCGCCGCGGCGAACTCGGTGTCGCCCGCGTGCAGCCAGCGCGTCACATGCAGCACCAGCGTGGCGATCAGGGCGCCCATGCCGATGTTGCACAGCAGGGTGGCCAGGCAGATCGACCGCAGGACGCCGTCGCCCCACAGATGGCGCAGGCCTTCGCCGATCTCCGCGCGCAGGGTGCTCCCGGCGGGGCGCGGCTCTCGCTCGGGCGGCCGTATCCGCAGGGAGGCCACCAGGGCGGCGGCCAGCAGATAGGTGCCCGCGTCGGCCGCGAAGGGCAGGAAGGCGCCGACGCCGAGCAGCAGCGGCACGACCGGGCCGGCCAGCAGACCCCCCGCGAGCTGTTGACCGGTCATCAGACGGGCGTTGGCCCCGCCGAGGGTCTCGGCGTCCACCAGGGAGGGCAGCAGGGCCGTGGCGGCGTTGTCGAAGAGCGTCTGAAGGGTCGTCAGCAGGAAGGCGAGGGCGAGCAGCAGCGGGATGGAGGCGTGGCCGAGGGCCACGGCGAGCGCGAAGGCGGCGACCAGCAGACCGCGCACGGTGTCCACGGCCCACATCGCGCGCCGCTGGTCCACCCGGTCGGCGACGGCCCCGCCGAGCAGGCCGAACAGCAGCCACGGGAGGTAGCCGCAGGCGGTCACGGAGGCGATGACCAGGGGATCGTCCGTGAGCTGGACGGCGAGCAGGGGCAGCGCGGTGGTGCGCAGCGCGTCCCCGAAGCGGGAGATCACGGCGGCGCTCCACAGCCGCCCGAACCCCCCGCGCCACGCGGGCGCGCGCACCTCCGCCGTACCGACCGCCGCCACAACTCCCCCTCCCGGTTCGCGGGTTCACCGCGAGACACGGGAACCGCTGTGAAAACCGTAGAGGGCACCACTGACAATCGGCCCGTGGGACAGCGTCCGCCTCGGATCGGGACGGATCGGATCGGGACAGCGTGAAACAGGTCCGGCCCGGCACCCTGGGGCGCCCGGCCGGTCCTGGAAAGTCGCTAGATCTCGCCCCGCAGTTTGGCGAGCGCTTCGGCGAGGATCGCCTCGCCGTCCGCGTCGCTGCGCCGCTCCCGTACATACGCGAGGTGCGTCTTGTAGGGCTCGGTGCGCGGCGGGTCCGGGGGGTTGTCCCGGTCCTGTCCGGCCGGGAATCCGCAGCGGGGGCAGTCCCAGGTGTCGGGGACCTGCGCGTCGCTGGCGAAGCTGGGCTGCGTCTCGTGTCCGTTGGAGCACCAGAAGGAGATGCGCAGACGGGGCGCGGACTCGCCCCGCTCGGCCTCGCCCATCGGCCCCGCCCCGACCCGGCTTCCTCGGATCGCGTTGCCACTTGCCACGGTCGTAACTCCCTGCGTGATGGTGCCGCAAAGCGAGTCGGCGTTTCGCTTCGCTGCGAGCGCCTCAGTCTACGTAAGGCCCAACGCGCGTCCAGTGATTCGAGTTACAGCTCCCACACCTAGACGCAAGCCCCATGATAGGCCGCGCTCAGCTGCGCGTACCGAACATGGGGCCTTACGTACCGGATTGTGCGTGCCTGTGCGAGCTGATCAGCTGTTCGTCTTCATCAGCAGGCCGAGGACGATGATGGAGGCGAACCACAGCATGCCGACCACGACGGTGATGCGGTCGAGGTTGCGCTCGGCGACCGAGGAGCCGCCGACGGAGGACTGCATGCCGCCGCCGAACATGTCGGAGAGGCCGCCGCCCTTCCCCTTGTGCATCAGCACCAGCAGCATCAGCAGCAGGCTGAAGACGATCAGGGCGATCGAGAACCCCAAAACCACGGCTGGACCAACTTCCTCGGAATCGGATAACGACGGGGGCACGGCACGACGGCCATGCCCCCGCAAGGGTACGACGGATCGCCGCTACCGCATACTCACTGGTCGCGGAAGCGCACGATCTTGACGAACTCGTCGGTGTCCAGCGAGGCGCCGCCGACCAGCGCGCCGTCGATGTCGGCCTGCGCCATGATCTCGGCGACGTTGCCGGACTTGACGGAGCCGCCGTACTGGATGCGGACGCCGTCGGCCAGCTCCTGGCTGTAGAGCTCGGCGAGCTTGGCGCGGATGGCGGCGCAGACCTCCTGCGCGTCCGCGGCGCCGCAGACCTTGCCGGTGCCGATGGCCCACACCGGCTCGTAGGCGATCACGACGGACTCGGCCTGCTCGGCCTGGAGGTCCTTCAGACCGCCCTCGACCTGGGCGAGGGTGTGGGAGACGTGGTTGCCCGCCTCGCGGACGTCCAGCTCCTCGCCGACGCACAGGATCGGGGTCAGACCGTGCTTGTAGGCGGCCTTGACCTTGGCGTTCACGACGTCGTCGGTCTCGTTGTGGTACTGACGGCGCTCGGAGTGGCCGATGGCCACGAACGTGCACTTCAGCTTGGCGAGCATCGGGCCGGAGATCTCGCCGGTGTAGGCGCCGGAGTCCTGCGCCGAGATGTCCTGGGCGCCGTACTTGATCTTGAGCTTGTCGCCGTCGACCAGCGTCTGTACGGAGCGCAGGTCGGTGAAGGGCGGCAGGACGGCGACCTCGACGGCCTCGTAGTCCTTGTCGGCCAGGGCGAAGGCGAGCTTCTGGACGTGGGCGATGGCCTCGAGGTGGTTGAGGTTCATCTTCCAGTTGCCCGCCATCAGCGGCGTGCGAGTGGTCATACGGGGTCAGTCCTCCAGTGCGGCGAGGCCGGGGAGCGTCTTGCCCTCGAGGTATTCGAGGGAGGCGCCGCCGCCGGTCGAGATATGGCCGAATGCGTTCTCGTCGAAGCCCAGGATGCGGACGGCCGCGGCGGAGTCGCCGCCGCCGACGACCGTGAAGGCCGGGGAGTCGACGAGGGCCTGGGCGACCTCCTTGGTGCCCTCGGCGTAGTCGGGGTGCTCGAAGACGCCCATGGGGCCGTTCCAGAAGACGGTGGCGGCGTCGGCGAACTTCGAGGCGTACAGCTTGCGGGTCTCGGGACCGATGTCCAGACCCTCCTGGTCGGCGGGGATCGCGTCCGCGGCGACGGTGGCGGGGTTCGTCGGGGCCTTGGCCTTCAGGTCCGGGAACTCGGTGGAGACGAGGACGTCGACGGGCAGGACCAGCTCGACGCCGGTCCGCTCGGCGCGCTGGAGGTACTCCTGCACGACCGGGACCTGGTCCTCCTGCAGGAGGGAGATGCCCACCTCGTGGCCCTGGGCCTTGAGGAAGGTGTAGGCCATGCCGCCGCCGATGAGGATGCGGTCGGCCTTGCCGAGGAGCTCGTCGATGACGGCGAGCTTGTCGGAGACCTTGGCGCCGCCGAGGGCGACGACGTAGGGCCGCGCGACGTCCTCGGTGAGCTTCTTCAGGACGCCGACCTCGGTGGCGATGAGGAAGCCGGCGGCGTGCGGCAGCCGGGCCGGGAGGTCGTAGACCGAGGCGTGCTTGCGGTGCACCGCGCCGAAGCCGTCGCCGACGTAGAGGTCGGCGAGCTCGGCGAGGCGGTCGGCGAAGGCGCCGCGCTCGGCGTCGTCCTTGGCCGTCTCGCCCGCGTTGAAGCGCAGGTTCTCGATGACGGCGACCTGGCCGTCGGCCAGGCCCGCGACGACGGAGCGCGCGGAGTCGCCGACCGTGTCGGTAGCGAAGGCCACGGCGGAGCCGAGGAGCTCGCCCAGCCGGGAGGCGGCGGGGGCGAGGGAGAAGGCCGGGTCCGGCGCGCCCTTGGGTCGGCCCAGGTGCGAGGCGACGACCACCTTGGCGCCCGCGTCCGCGAGGGCCTTGACGGTGGGCAGGACGGCGCGGATACGGCCGTCGTCGGTGATGGCGCCGCTCTCGAGCGGCACGTTGAGGTCGGCGCGGACGAAGACCCGCTTGCCTGCGACGCCTTCGGCGAGAAGTTCGTCGATCGTCTTCATAGAGAGGGCTCCCGAGGAGGACTTGTCGTGCTCGTGATCGTAAGAGGGCTGATCTGTACGTGAGTCAGGGCCCGGACGGCGCGTCCCTGCGCCGCCCGAGCCCTGTGCTCACATCGAAGTGCCTGATCCGACGATCAGAGCTGGCCGCCGACGAAGACCGTCAGGTCGACGAGGCGGTTGGAGTAACCCCACTCGTTGTCGTACCAGCCGAGGATCTTCACCGTGTTGCCCTCCTGGACCATGGTCAGGGAGGAGTCGAAGGTGCAGGAGGCCGGGTCGCTGACGATGTCCGAGGAGACGATCTCGTCCTCGGTGTAGGCCAGGTAGCCCTTGAGGTCGCCGTCCTCGGAGGCCTTCTTGAACGCGGCGTTGACCTCGTCCTTGGTGACCTCGCGCTGCAGTGTCACGACCAGGTCGGTGGCCGAGCCGGTGGGGACCGGGACGCGCATCGCGATGCCGTCGAGCTTGCCCTTGAGCTGCGGGAGGACCAGGGCGGTGGCCTTCGCGGCGCCCGTCGTGGTCGGGATGATGTTCTCGGCGGCGGCGCGGGCGCGGCGCAGGTCCGAGTGCGGGAAGTCCAGGATGCGCTGGTCGTTGGTGTACGCGTGGACCGTCGTCATCAGACCCTTGACGATGCCGAAGTTCTCGTCGAGCACCTTGGCCATCGGCGCCACACAGTTGGTGGTGCAGGAGGCGTTGGAGATGACGTGGTGGTGCGCCGGGTCGTACTTGTCCTGATTGACACCCATCACGATGGTGATGTCCTCGTCCTTGGCCGGAGCCGAGATGAGGACCTTCTTGGCGCCGCCGGCGATGTGCTTCTCGGCGTCGGCCTTCTTCGTGAAGATGCCGGTCGACTCGATGACGATGTCGACGCCGAGCTCGCCCCACGGGATGTCGGCGGGGTTGCGCTCGGAGAGCACCTTGATGGTGTGACCGTCGACGGTGATCGTGTCGGCGGTGTGCGACACCTCGGCCTTGAGGCGGCCCAGGATGGTGTCGTACTTCAGGAGGTGTGCGGTGGTCGCGGTGTCACCCAGGTCGTTGACAGCCACGATCTCGATGTCAGCACCCTGCTCCAGCAGCGCGCGGAAGTAGTTACGACCGATGCGGCCAAAGCCGTTGATGCCTACGCGGATCGTCACGAACCGATCTCCTCGTTGATACACCGGCTATGCGGTGCCGGCGAGCTGTATTTGGGATGTCCCCGACCACCCACGACCCTACCTCTCCGAGGGCCCCGTGGTGACATCGAGTCGCCCCATACACGGCAGGACGGTCCGTACCCGCCAGTAGGGGTACGGACCGCCCGGCCCTGAAGGCCTCGTCACTCGATTTGATCACGAACTTTCACGCGGGGTTGACTGTGGTGTGTCACCCCTCAAGTGAGTCGAGAGCCTTTCCGATGAGCGCTTTTCGGTCGGCCGCCGAGGTGAGGTGCTCCAGGCCGAAGCCCAGCAGCACGGTGTCGTCGGTGGTGACCGCTCCATAGGTCTGGAACAGGGTGCCGGTGCGCGTCCAGTCCTTCAGGACGACCGGGCTGCCCGCGGGCGGACCGCCGACCTGCCAGGCGCCGAGCGAGGTCTCGAAGCCCTCGGTCCCGGTGGCCGTGCCGCCGACGACCAGCGAGGCGTCGTCGGCGAGGACTCCGTGGCCGCCGCTGCCGGGGTCGGTGACGTAGGCGATCGAGACCTCCACCTTCTTGCCCGCGTACGCGCTGAGATCGAAGTTCACCTGCTGCCAGCCGCTGGAGGCGCCGGTGAGGGCGTTCCAGGAGCCGGTGGTGCCGGTCGCGGCGCAGCCGCCCGAGCCGACGGTGAGGTAGTGCCCCAGCCAGGGGTGCTCGTCGACGTAGAAGCCGGCCCCGCACTCCGCCGGCACGACGGCGCTGGTGGCGCCGCCCGCCTCGGGGAGCGTGGTCCAGTCGTCGGCGCCGACGGTGTGGACCTCGACGATCGCGTTGTCGTAGCCCGGCTCGGTGTCCCACAGGAGCTGGGTGCGCAGGGCCGGCTTGCTCGCCGCGGCGACCCCGCTGAGGTCGAGGGTGCGGGTGAGGCGCTTGTAGGCGTCGTCGGTGTGCACGGCGGCGGCCATGTAGGAGCCCGCGTACGGCCCGTACGGGTTGACCGTCCCGCTGAACTGGCCCGCGCCCGCGCTCTTGAACTGCGGGTACTTCGAGACCGGCAGCTCGTCGGAGGTGACCCCGTAGGTGCCGGCCCTGTCCAGCGGGTTGCCCGGGGCGGCGCCGAGGACCCCGCCCGCGCCGGCGAGCGCCCCGGAGCCGGTGAATCCGGTGGCGCCGGGGGTCGTCGTACGGGAGTAGGCGCCCAGGTAGTACTGGCTGAAGTCGTTGGACGGGGTGCCGTCGCCGAGGTCGACGTTGCCGCCGGCCAGTTCGCCCGCCTCGATCAGCTTGCCGCCCTCGTTGAGGAAGGCGCGCAGTTCGAGCTGGGTCGGGTTGCCGGGGACGCTCGCGCCCGTGTGGTGGACGACGGTGTCGAAGTGGCTCAGCACGCCGAGCGCGTCGGGCACGCCCTGGACGGCGACGTCCCAGACGATCGCCCTGCGGCCGTTGGCCTTCAGCGCGTCGACGTAGGTCTGCGCCTGTGTGGTGGCGGCACCCTCCTCGGCGACGACGAGCGTGTCGGCCTTGGGGCGGGCGGCGATCGTGTAGGTGAAGCGCGAGCTGGAGACCTTCTTGCCGTCCTTGGTCTCGCCCGTGAACCACACCTCGACCTTGTCGCCCGGCTCACCGCTTCGCACCTTGGCGCGGTACTCGTCGAAGTACAGGTTGTCGTCCCCGCCGTAGGTCTCGCCGCCGTTCCAGGCCTTGAGCGCCTGGTCGTGGGTGCGGCCGCCGTTGACGCGGTACTTGAGCTCCTTGTCGCGGATCGCCTTGCGTGCGACGACGGAGACCTCCTGGTCGGCGCCGCGCGAGTAGGACGTGGTGAACGGCGCCGGGGTGAAGTCGGCGGCGCTCCGGCCGATCGAGGACTTCGGCTGGTCGGGGCGGGCCGCGGACTCGGCGACGGAGAGCGCGAACGGGACGTTCTTGGCGAACTCGTCCTGGATCAGCTTCTCGTCGTCCGGGAAGTTGAAGCCCGACTGGCAGTCGGACGCGTTCCACTGGTCGTTCGGATCGATGTCCGACGCGGTCTGGCACGTCGACATCTCGGGGGTGAACATCGCCGTGCCGTTGACGTTCGCCGCGTGGCCGTCCGCCTCGCCGTTGGTCGTGTACAGCTCCGAGGCCACCTGCGGGCGGTAGCCCGGGATCGCGGAGTCGTCGGGGGTGCCGGCGAGCGCCTTGTAGACGACGTCGTCCGGGGTGTCGGTGGCGACCTGCCAGCCGACGCCGTAGAGGAGGAGTTCGGCGGCGGAGTGGTAGTTGACGCCATAGGTGAAGCCGATCCGCGCCTCGAACGCGTCGAGCGCCTTCGTCTCGGGCTCGGAGCCGGGGCTCGCGCCGCGGTAGGTCTGACTGGTGGGGTTGGGGGACGAACCCTCGTCGTCGTAGCCCCACTTGTAGGCGAAGTTGCGGTTGAGGTCGACGCCGTCGCCGGTGGTGATCGCGCCGTCGCCGTTGACGTCCCGCAGGTTCTTGCGCCACAGACGGTTGTCGGTGCTCTTGAACGTGTAGTCGTAGCCGTCGGGGTTGGCCGACAGGACGAACCACAGCTCGGTGGAGTCGACGATCTTCTTGATCCGCTTGTCGGTCCGGTAGTTGTCCAGGTAGTGGTGCATCAGCCGCCGGGTCATCTCCGGGGTGATCCACTCACGGGCGTGCTGGTTGGACATGTACAGCACCGCGGGCCTGGCGCCGTCCTTGGAACTCTTCGCGTTCTTGGTCAGTTTGACCGCGAGGATGTCCTGGCCGTTCACCGTCTTGCCGAGGGAGACGACCTTGGTGAGGCCCGGGTTCTCCTGGCCGGTGCGGAGGATCTCCTCCCGCAGGCCGCCGCTGCCGCTGTAGGGGCGGAACACCCCGTCCGAGGCCGCCTCCGCACGGTTCTCGGCGGCGGCGGAGAGGGTGTGCTCGGTGAGCTCGACCCCTTGTTTCCCGAGTTTCTTCGCCTGTTCGTCGGTCAGGAACACCTCGACGGTGGCGGTGCCCTTCTCCGGAGCCTGTTCGCTGAGTTCGTGGCCGTCCTGGCCGGCCGCCAGCAGCAGGGGCACCTGTTTCTTGGTGACCTCGGCGCGGAAGACCTTGACCTCGTCCGGGTCGGGCGCCGGTGAGCCTGCGGGCTGTGCCTGGGCGATGGGTGCGAGCGCCGCTCCGCCCAGCAGCAGCGCGCCGACAGCGAGGATCGATCTCCCTCTGCGTCTCATGAACCCCCCTAGCGTGAGTTCGCCACGGCAGCGAACTCTGCCAGGCTCATGACAGTTCATGATCCAGTCAAGAGCGCCTCAAAGCCACGCAAATGCCGGTGGTGTCGCCCGATCGGGCGACACTCACGGCTCGCACGGGAGGGGTGCACCCAG
>NZ_JBSFWB010000019.1:0-13573 GCF_053592635.1 Streptomyces sp. NPDC002623
ACTCTCAGGCTTTCCTCCGGGCAGTTTCCCTTCGGTCTTGCGTTTCCGACTCTATCAGATCCTTTTCCGATCCGATTTCCTCGGTGCTTTCCAGGCTCCCGCTTTTGTTTCGCGGTTTCCCTTTCCGGCGGTTCCGACTTTATCAGAAGTTCTGAGTCGGATTTCCCGCCCCTCCCGGGAGTGGATCCGGGGCGCGCGAGGCGTACCGGGTTCCCGTTCAGGCGGAGCCGTAAACGTACTGGAGCGGGGCTCCTCGATGCAAATCGAGGAGCCCCGCTCCGGGTTCACGCGTACGACGGGTCGTACGTCGCTCAGACCTCCACCACGACCGGGAGGATCATCGGCCTGCGGCGATACGTGTCGGAGACCCACTTGCCCAGGGTGCGGCGGATGAGCTGCTGCAGCTGGTGGGGTTCCACCACGCCGTCCTGAGCCGAGCGTTCCAGGACCTCGGCGATCTTCGGAACGACCTCCGAGAAGACCGAGTCGTCGATGCCCGAACCTCGGGCCTGGATGTGCGGACCGCCGGTGATCTTGCCGGTGGACGAGTCCACGACGACGAAGACCGAGATGATGCCCTCGTCGCCCAGGATCTTCCGGTCCTTCAGGGCCGGCTCGCCGACGTCGCCGACCGAGAGGCCGTCGACGTAGACGTAACCCGCCTGGACCTTGCCGGAGATCTTCGCCTTGCCCTCGACTAGGTCGACGACCACGCCGTCCTCCGCGATGACGATGCGGTCGTGCGGGACGCCGGTCATGGCGCCCAGTTCGGCGTTGGCGCGCAGGTGGCGCCATTCGCCGTGCACCGGCATCAGGTTCTTCGGGCGGCAGATGTTGTAGAAGTACAGGAGCTCGCCGGCCGAGGCGTGGCCGGAGACGTGGACCTTGGCGTTGCCCTTGTGGACCACGTTCGCGCCCCAGCGGGTCAGGCCGTTGATCACGCGGTAGACCGCGTTCTCGTTGCCCGGGATGAGCGACGACGCCAGGATCACCGTGTCGCCCGGAACGATGCGGATCTGGTGGTCGCGGTTGGCCATGCGGGACAGGGCCGCCATCGGTTCGCCCTGGGAGCCCGTGCAGACCAGGACCACCTCGTGGTCCGGGAGGTCGTCGAGGGTCTTGACGTCCACGACCAGGCCCGGCGGGACCTTGAGGTAGCCGAGGTCGCGGGCGATGCCCATGTTGCGGACCATCGAGCGGCCCACGAAGGCGACCCGGCGGCCGTACTCGTGCGCCGTGTCCAGGATCTGCTGGATGCGGTGGATGTGGCTGGCGAAGCTGGCCACGATGATCCGCTTGCGGGCGTTCCCGAAGACCGTGCGCAGGACGTTGGAGATGTCCCGCTCGGGCGCCACGAAACCGGGGACCTCGGCGTTCGTGGAGTCCGAGAGAAGAAGGTCGATGCCTTCCTCGCTCAGCCGTGCGAACGCGTGTAGATCTGTGAGACGGCCGTCCAGCGGGAGCTGGTCCATCTTGAAGTCGCCGGTGTGGACGACCATGCCGGCGGGGGTGCGGATGGCGACCGCGAGCGCGTCCGGGATCGAGTGGTTGACGGCGATGAACTCGCAGTCGAACGGGCCGATGCGCTCTCGGTGTCCCTCCGCCACCTCGAGGGTGTACGGCCGGATCCGGTGCTCCTGGAGCTTGGCCTCGATGAACGCGAGGGTCAGCTTCGAGCCGATCAGCGGGATGTCCGGCTTCTCCCGGAGGAGGTAGGGGACGGCGCCGATGTGGTCCTCGTGGCCATGGGTCAGGACGATGCCCTCGATGTCGTCGAGGCGGTCCCGGATGGACGTGAAGTCCGGCAGGATCAGGTCGATTCCGGGCTGCTCCTCCTCGGGGAAGAGCACTCCGCAGTCGACGATCAGCAGGCGGCCGCCGTACTCGAAGACCGTCATGTTGCGGCCGATTTCGCCGAGGCCGCCCAGCGGGGTGACCCGGAGGCCTCCCGCGGGGAGCGGCGGGGGCGGGGCGAGTTCGGGATGCGGATGACTCAAAAGACTCTCCTCAAACACGCACGCCACGTACCGGTGGGCACGTGGCGCGCGTGACGTTCGTGCGAAAGCAGTTGTCGTTGTGGATTGCAGGCACCGGTGGCCTGCCTATTCAGTTGTGAAGTCTGTTGTCAGAGCTGTACCCCGCCCGCGGCAAGATCGATCTTGAGCTGTTCGATCTCTTCGGGCGAGCACTCGACCATGGGCGAGCGCAGCGGGCCGGCGGGGAGTCCCTGCAGGGCGAGCGCGGCCTTGGTGGTCATGACGCCCTGGGTGCGGAACATGCCGGTGTAGACCGGGAGCAGCTTCTGGTGGATCTCCGTGGCTTTCTGGACGTCGCCCGCGGTGAACGCCTCGACGAGGGCTCGCAGGTCGGGCGTGACCAGGTGGCCGACGACCGAGACGAAGCCGACCGCGCCCACGGAGAGCAGCGGCAGGTTCAGCATGTCGTCGCCGGAGTACCAGGCCAGGCCGGAGCGCGCGATGGCCCAGCTCGCGCGGCCCAGGTCGCCCTTGGCGTCCTTGTTGGCGACGATCCGGGGGTGCTCGGCGAGGCGGACCAGTGTCTCGGTGCTGATCGGGACGCCGCTGCGGCCGGGGATGTCGTAGAGCATGACCGGCAGCTCGGCGGCGTCGGCGACGGCCGTGAAGTGCCGGTAGAGGCCCTCCTGCGGGGGCTTGTTGTAGTACGGGGTGACGACGAGGAGGCCGTGTGCGCCGGTCTTCTCGGCGGCGCGGGCCAGCTCGACGCTGTGGTGGGTGTCGTTGGTGCCGACGCCGGCGACGACGTGGGCGCGGTCTCCGACGGCCTCCAGGACGGCTCGTACCAGGTCCGATTTCTCCGCGTCGCTGGTGGTGGGTGACTCACCGGTGGTGCCGTTGACGACCAGGCCGTCGTTGCCTGCGTCCACCAGGTGGGTGGCGAGCCGCTGTGCGCCGTCGAGGTCGATCGCACCGTCCGCCGTGAACGGCGTGACCATGGCGGTGAGGACCCGCCCGAAGGGGGTCTGCGGAGTGGAGGTCGGAGCCATGGGTAACACGCTACTCGTTGCTCACCGTGGGGTCTTCCCTCGGGGGAGGTGACAAGTCAGGACAAAGATGGAACCCGGCACTGCCTGCTCGGGGGTTCAAGCAGTGCCGGGTCCGTTTGATCAGGCTAGATGAACTTCTCTAAATGCCGCAATACGGACACTTCGCACGGATGATCCGTACATACGTCTCCGTCGCTCTTCTCCGCTTTATTCCCGGGGTTTTCCTGCGATTTTCCGCTACGGGGCGACGCGGCCGTTGGCGTTGAAGGCGGCGTACGTGAGCGGCATCAGCCGGGCCCACTCGGCCTCCATCTTCTCGCCCACCATCTCGATCTCCCGCTGCGGGAAGGAGGGGACCTTCGCCAGCTCGTGCTGGGTGCGCAGGCCGAGGAAGTGCATCAGCGAGCGGGCGTTGCAGGTGGCGTACATCGAGGAGAACAGGCCGACCGGGAGGACCGCGCGGGCGACCTCGCGGGCGACACCCTGCGCGAGCATCTGCTGGTAGTCCGCGTAGGCCCGGCGGTAGGACTCCTCCATGGTGCGGCTCACCAGCTCCTGCTGGTCCTGGGTGCCCTCGACGAAGACGTACTTGCCCGGGCGGCCTTGCTGGACCAGCTTGCGGGACTCGCCGGGGACGTAGAAGACGGGCTGGAGCTCCCGGTAGCGGCCGGACTCCTCGTTGTAGGACCAGCCCACGCGGTGCCGCATGAACTCGCGGAAGACGAAGATCGGGGCGCTGATGAAGAACGTCATCGAGTTGTGCTCGAAGGGGCTGCCGTGCCGGTCCCGCATCAGGTAGTTGATCAGGCCCTTGGAGCGCTCCGGGTCCTTGTCCAACTCGTCCAGGGACTGCTCCCCGACGGTCGACACACGGGCCGCGAACAGCACGTCGGAGTCCGACGCGCTGTGCTTGACCAGCTCGACGGTGACATCGCTGCGGAGATCGATCTTGAACTCGTCGTCGGGGGTGGCGGTCACGATTCGGAGGGTCCTTCCCATCACATCTGGAGTCGGCGCCCACTCTACGGGGCCGCCCCCGGCGCTTCGGAAGTGCCTTGCCGCGGATCGTTTTGAGGTACCAGGCACCTTTTGGGGGACTCGTTCGTCTGTACTGATGACGAGTTGTTCGAGAGGAAAGACATCAGCCATGTTCCGTCGGCGCGAGCCCGTACCCTTCGCCTTCCTCGCCGAGGCCGACCGGTTCCGCAGCAATGTCGCTCCCCCGCCCGCCGAACGGTCCTCCGTGGGTCAGACAGCCGGGCGGGTGCTGTTCGGGCTCACCATCGTGGCCGCGCTGGTGGGGTCCCTGGTCATCGGGATGCCGGCGCTGAGTCTGGACCACTCCTCGCAGGCACAGCAGTCCCAGGCGTCCCAGGGGCGCTGACCTCCATCCGGCCCCCCGATGGTGGTGAGCGGGGACACAGGCGGATAGCCTCACCGGGCACAGCCCACGCATGGACGAGTGAGGACCAGCCGTGCCCCTGCCCTTCCTGACGGCCGACCGCGCATTCGAGGCAGCGGACGAGGTCGCTCTGCCCTTCGACGACCACGAGCGCTGGCGGCGCCCCTACCGGCCCGGGCCCTGGCGGGTCGGGATGGCCGCGTTGACGCTGCTGCTCGCCTCGTACGTGCTGTTCGCGGCCGTCATCATCGCGTTGACCGGATCGGCCTCCGAGGCCGGTGCGGTCTTCGGCTGCTCCCTGCTGGTGATCGCCGGTGCGCTGCGGTTGCTGCGGATGGGTGTGTGGGTGAGCGACCGCGGGCTGCGGCACGTGGGTTTCCTGTTCACCCGCACGCTGCCCTGGGAGCGCGTCGTGGCGGTGCGGACCGCGCAGCAGCCGGTGCGCTGGCTGGGCCTGCCGCGGACCGTTCAGGGGCAGGCCCTGACCGTCGTGCGCCGGGACCGGCCCGCGGGTGAGGCCGCGCCGTTGCTGACCACGCACGGGGCGGACTTCCTGGCGCGTGCCGAGGCGTTCGACCGGGCGGCGGACGCGATCGAGGCGTGGGCCGCGGAGAACCGGCGCGGCTGATCCCGCGAACGAACGAAGGAGGGGCCGGTCCGCAGTCGCTGCGGGCCGGCCCCTTCGGTGTCGGTGTCCCGTACGGGTGCAGGTACGCGTACGGGTACGGCTCAGACGGCCTCGACCGGCTTGCCGTCGTGCAGGCCGATCGCCCGTTGCATCGCCTTGCGGGCCCTCGGCGTGTCGCGGGCGTCGTGGTAGGCGACGGCGAGGCGGAACCAGGTACGCCAGTCCTCGGGGGCCGCCTCGGTCTCGGCCTTGCGCAGGGCGAAGACCTCGTCGGCCGAATCGCGGTCGACGCGGCCGCCCGGGGTGCGCTTCAGCTCGTCGACGGGCAGGCCGCCCTCGGCGTCGAGTTCGGCGGCGAGGGCGTTGGCCTTGCGGACGAACTGGGTGTTCTTCCACAGGAACCAGACGCCGATGACCGGCAGGATCAGCACCGCCACGCCGAAGGTGACGGTCAGGAGCGTGCCGGCCTGGATGAGCATGACGCCGCGGCTGCCGACCAGGACGAAGTAGAAGACCAGGACGGCGGCCGTTATGGCGTAGGAGAGCTTGGCTCGCATGTCGGAATCAGCCTCGGACTCGGATCTGCCTCGGCCTCAGCCGAGGTCCAGGAAGTTTTCCAGGCCGAAGGTGAGACCGGGCGTCGACACCACCCGGCGGGCGCCCAGCAGGATGCCCGGCATGAAGCTGCTGTGGTGCAGCGAGTCGTGGCGGACCGTGAGGGTCTCGCCCTCGCCGCCCAGCAGCACCTCCTGGTGGGCCAGCAGGCCGCGCAGACGGACGGCGTGGACCGGGATGCCGTCGACGCTGGCACCCCGCGCGCCGTCCAGGGCCGTCGCCGTGGCGTCCGGAGCCGGGGCCGTGCCCGCCTCGCGACGGGCCTGGGCGATGAGCTGGGCGGTGCGCGTGGCGGTGCCGGACGGGGCGTCCACCTTGTTCGGGTGGTGGAGTTCGACGACCTCGACCGACTCGAAGTACGGCGCGGCGATCTGCGCGAACTTCATGGTGAGGACGGCGCCGATGGAGAAGTTGGGCGCGATGAGCACGCCCGTCTCCGGGGACGCGGCCAGCCAGCCCGTCAGCTGCGCGAGGCGCTCGTCGGTCCAGCCCGTCGTGCCGACCACGCAGTGGATGCCGTGCCGTACGCAGAACTCGAGGTTGTCCATGACCGAGGCGGGGGTGGTCAGCTCGACGGCGACCTGGGCGCCGGTCTCCGTGAGCGTCTCGAGCTTGTCGCCGCGGCCGAGGGCGGCCACCAGCTCCAGGTCCTCGGCGGCCTCGACCGCCCGTACCGCCTCGGAACCGATCCGGCCGTTGGCGCCGAGGACCGCCACGCGCAGCTTGCTCATCGTTCTTGCTTCCTTACGCTTCTCAACGCTTCTCAACGGGGGTGGATCAGGCGACCGCGTCGTTCAGCCGGGCGGCCTGCTTGTCCTTGAGCGGGCCGATGACCGACAGCGACGGACGCCGTCCCAGGATGTCGCGGGCCACCGCACGGACCTCGTCCGGGGTCACCGCCGCTATCCGGGTCAGCATGTCGTCGACCGACATCTGCTCGCCCCAGCACAGTTCGCTCTTGCCGATGCGGTTCATGATCGCGCCGGTGTCCTCCAGGCCGAGGACCGTGGAGCCCCTGAGCTGGCCGATGGCGCGGCCGATCTCGTCGTCGGACAGACCGTTCTCGGCGACCTGGTCGAGTTCGTCGCGGCAGATCTTCAGCACGTCGTGGACCTGCGAGGGCCGGCAGCCGGCGTAGACGCCGAAGAGGCCGCAGTCGGCGAAGCCGGAGGTGTACGAGTACACGCTGTAGGCCAGACCGCGCTTCTCGCGGACCTCCTGGAACAGCCGCGACGACATACCGCCGCCGAGGGCCGTGTTGAGGACGCCCAGCGCCCAGCGGCGCTCGTCCGTGCGGGCCAGGCCGGGCATGCCGAGGACGACGTGCGCCTGTTCCGTCTTGCGGCCGATCAGCTCGACGCGGCCGGCGGTGCGGATCGCGCGTCGGCCGTCGCGGGGGGCGATGGGCGTGGCGTCCGGCTTCTTGAGGGCGCCCGCCTTCTCGAAGGCCGCGCGGACCTGGCGGACGACCGTGTTGTGGTCGATGTTGCCGGCGGCCGCGACCACGAGGTGGGTCGGGTCGTAGTGCCTCTTGTAGAAGCGGCGGATGCGGTCGGCGGTGAGGGCGTTGACCGTGTCGACCGTGCCGAGGACCGGGCGGCCCAGAGGGTTGTCGCCGAACATGGTCTGCGCGAACAGGTCGTGGACGCAGTCGCCGGGGTCGTCCTCGGTCATGGCGATCTCTTCGAGGATCGCGCCGCGCTCGACGTTGACGTCCTCTTCGAGGATGAGCGAGCCCGTGAGCATGTCGCAGACGACGTCGATGGCGAGCGGCAGGTCGGCGTCGAGCACACGCGCGTAGTAGCACGTGTACTCCTTCGCCGTGAAGGCGTTCATCTCGCCGCCGACGGCGTCGATCGCGGAGGAGATGTCCAGCGCGGACCTGCGGGTCGTCCCCTTGAAGAGGAGGTGCTCCAGGTAGTGGGTGGCGCCGTTCAGGGACGGCGTCTCGTCGCGGGAGCCGACGTGCGCCCAGATGCCGAAGGTGGCCGAGCGGACCGACGGGAGGGTCTCGGTGACGATCCGCAGGCCGCCCGGGAGGGTGGTCTTACGGACCGTGCCGATGCCGCCTGCGCCCTTGATCAGGGTTTGGGTACGGGCGACGGCCCGCGCCTCCGAAGAGGTGCGGGCCGTCGCCGTGGGGCTGTTCGATGTCACTGGTCGCCCGCAGCGGAGCTGCCGTCGGCCGCAGCGTCCTTCTTGTCCTCGTCCCCGTCCTCGCCCTCGATCACGGGGATCAGGGAGAGCTTGCCGCGGGAGTCGATCTCGGCGATCTCGACCTGGACCTTGGAGCCCACGCCGAGCACGTCCTCGACGTTCTCCACGCGCTTGCCGCCGGCGAGCTTGCGGATCTGCGAGATGTGCAGCAGACCGTCCTTGCCCGGGAGCAGCGAGACGAACGCGCCGAAGGTGGTCGTCTTGACGACCGTGCCCAGGTAGCGCTCGCCGACCTCCGGCATGGTCGGGTTGGCGATGCCGTTGATCGTGGCGCGGGCGGCCTCGGCCTGCGAGCCGACCTGGGCACCGATGTAGATGGTGCCGTCGTCCTCGATCGTGATCTCGGCGCCGGTGTCCTCCTGGATCTGGTTGATCATCTTGCCCTTCGGGCCGATGACCTCGCCGATCTTGTCCACGGGGATCTTGACGGTGATGATCCGCGGGGCGTTGGGGGACATCTCGTCCGGCGTGTCGATCGCTTCCATCATCACGTCGAGGATGTGGAGGCGGGCGTCGCGGGCCTGCTTGAGGGCCGCGGCCAGGACGGAGGCCGGGATGCCGTCCAGCTTGGTGTCGAGCTGGAGGGCGGTCACGAACTCCTTGGTGCCGGCGACCTTGAAGTCCATGTCGCCGAAGGCGTCCTCCGCACCGAGGATGTCGGTGAGGGCGACGTAGTGCGTCTCGCCGTTGATCTCCTGGGAGATCAGGCCCATGGCGATGCCGGCGACGGGGGCCTTGAGGGGCACACCGGCGTTCAGCAGCGACATGGTGGAGGCGCAGACCGAGCCCATGGACGTCGAGCCGTTGGAGCCGAGGGCCTCGGACACCTGACGGATCGCGTAGGGGAACTCCTCGCGCGTCGGCAGGACCGGCACGATGGCGCGCTCGGCGAGCGCGCCGTGGCCGATCTCGCGGCGCTTCGGGGAGCCGACGCGGCCGGTCTCGCCGACGGAGTACGGCGGGAAGTTGTAGTTGTGCATGTAGCGCTTGCGGGTCACCGGGGAGAGGGTGTCCAGCTGCTGCTCCATGCGGAGCATGTTCAGGGTGGTGACGCCCAGGATCTGGGTCTCGCCACGCTCGAACAGCGCCGAACCGTGCACGCGCGGGATGGCCTCGACCTCGGCGGCGAGCGTACGGATGTCCGTGACGCCACGGCCGTCGATGCGCTTCTTCTCCTTGATCACGCGCTCGCGGACCAGCTGCTTGGTGAGCGAGCGGTACGCGGCGGAGATCTCCTTCTCGCGGCCTTCGAACTCCGGCAGGAGCTTCTCGGCGGCGAGCGTCTTGACGCGGTCCAGCTCGGCCTCGCGGTCCTGCTTGCCCGCGATGGTCAGCGCGGAGGCGAGCTCCGGGCGGACGGCGGCGGACAGCGCCTCCAGGATGTCGTCCTGGTAGTCGAGGAAGACCGGGAACTCGCCGGTCGGCTTCGCGGCCTTGGCGGCGAGGTCGGCCTGGGCCTTGCAGAGGACCTTGATGAAGGGCTTCGCGGCGTCCAGACCGGAGGCGACGACCTCCTCGGTCGGCGCCTCGGCGCCGCCCGCGACCAGCGTGATGGTCTTCTCGGTGGCCTCGGCCTCGACCATCATGATCGCGACGTCGCCGTCCTCCAGGACGCGACCGGCGACGACCATGTCGAAGACGGCGTCCTCGAGCTCGGTGTGCGTCGGGAACGCGACCCACTGGCCGTTGATCAGCGCGACGCGGACGCCGCCGATCGGGCCGGAGAAGGGCAGACCGGCCAGCTGGGTGGACGCGGAGGCGGCGTTGATCGCCACGACGTCGTACAGGTGGTCGGGGTTGAGCGCCATGATCGTGGCGACGACCTGGATCTCGTTGCGCAGGCCCTTCTTGAAGGACGGGCGCAGCGGGCGGTCGATCAGGCGGCAGGTGAGGATCGCGTCCTCGCTCGGCCGGCCCTCACGACGGAAGAAGGAACCGGGGATCTTCCCGGCCGCGTACATGCGCTCCTCGACGTCCACCGTGAGGGGGAAGAAGTCGAGCTGGTCCTTGGGGTTCTTGGAGGCGGTGGTGGCCGACAGCACCATGGTGTCGTCGTCCAGATACGCCACGGCGGAGCCGGCGGCCTGCTTGGCCAGGCGGCCCGTCTCGAAGCGGATGGTGCGGGTGCCGAAGGAACCGTTGTCGATGACGGCCTCGGCGTAGTGGGTCTCGTTCTCCACTAGCGTTTTCTCCTCGTCTTCGTCCCTGGGCTGCCCGTGTGGCAGGGGGACGGTGGCGAAGAAGCGCTCCGTGCGGTGCGGGCCGGTCTTCGATCGAAGCACCCGGGGTTCTCTTTCCCGGGGGCCACTACCGAGGACCGGCGGCGGCTAGGCGCGCTTCTCCTCGTTCGGTGTGCGTGGTGACGTTTACCCGCAGCGAGTACACGTCATCACGCTGTGTCGTACCTATTGCGTTGTGCTACCACACTACAAAGCGTTGCCGACACTCCGCACGTTTCCGCGACCGCGGCAGGCGTGCGGTGGGCCTTGCCAGGGGGCGTGCGGGTGCGTGCAGCCGGGTGCGTGCGGCTGCGTACTTCTGCGTACTTCTCTGCTTACTTCTCTTTGCTTCTCTGTGTACAGCAAAAAGGAGCGGTCCCGATGGTCCCGGGAACCGCTCCCCTCACGGCGTCCTACTTGGCGCCCGCCGCACCGCGGCGGATGCCGAGGCGGTCGACCAGCGCACGGAAGCGCTGGATGTCCTTCTTGGCGAGGTACTGCAGCAGGCGGCGACGCTGACCGACCAGGATCAGCAGACCACGACGGGAGTGGTGGTCGTGCTTGTGCGTCTTGAGGTGCTCGGTCAGGTCCGAGATCCGGCGCGACAGCATGGCGACCTGGACCTCGGGGGAGCCGGTGTCGCCCTCCTTCTGACCGAACTCGGTGATGAGCTGCTTCTTCGTAGCGGCGTCGAGCGGCACGCGTACTCCTCGTAGTCTTTTCATGGCCACCGAGTGCCCCCGGTCTATGTCTCGGGGGAGCTTCCGTTACTCGGGAGGCGGGGTCCGCTGAGCGCGACCTCCAGGGCTTCAGGCAGTGCCTGAGGGTGCTTCCGGGGGTGCGTACACAAACGGCCAAGGGCCAGGGTAGCAGGAGGTGGCGAGCGCCTTCCCCCCAGTTCCCGATCCACCGGGTCGGCCGGGCCTCGGCCACTAGGGTGAACGCTCGGAATCGTTCGTGCAACGTAGGTCGTATGTGTGGAAGGGGTCGCTGCGGCATGACGGAGACGGAAGCGGAGATCAAGGCGCGCAAGGAGCGGGAGCGGGACGAGCTGTACGCGCTCGACATCTCCGGCGTCGAGTGGCGGTCCGCGCCGGGCACGGAGGAGCACGAGGAGCGCGTCGAGATCGCCTCCCTGCCCGAGGGGGCCGTGGCGATGCGGTCGTCGCTCGACCCGGGGACGGTGCTGCGCTACACCGAGGCGGAGTGGCGGGCCTTCGTGCTCGGCGCCCGGGACGGCGAGTTCGACCTGGAGCCGACGGCGGGCAGCGGAGGGGTGGCGGCGGAGTAGCCGCTGCCGCGGGGCCGCGGCGGTTCCCTTCGTTCTTTACGTCGTTCCTTCGTGGTTCCTTCGTCGTTCCTTGCGTCGTTCCTTGTGACGATGTCGTGGAGTCGGGCAATGAGGCGTCGGCCTCGTCGCCCGGCTCTTTCTCTTCTTTTCTCTTCTCTTCTTTTCTTCTTGGCGCGCGGTGAGACCCGGGCTTCTCCCTTCCCCCGCACGGCACTTCGGACGCTATGGCCGTTTTGCGGCTGCTTCCTGGAGTGCGTGACGTGGTGGACTGGTGCCCAGGGGCGGGCGGGCCTGCCGAGGCGGGCCGTCTGGTGATTAGGCTGGTACGGGGCGCGATGCCGGAAACCGTGGGGTGGGCGTCGGCGTCTCCGGGGGAGGGCCTGCATCCGACGACGTCAGACGGCCTCGAACCCACTTCGGACGACAAGTAACGGTCGCTTCGGCACGTATGAGGGTGCTCGACCACACCAGGAGGAATTGTGAGCAGCGATCGGGACGGGATGCGCGGGGGCTGGGCCACGCCCGGCGATGACCAGCCCGACGCGGAGGCCGTCGTCGAGGCGACAGGTGAGTTCACCGTCGACTACGCGCCGCCGGCTTGGTACACGCAGAGCGCGGGCGGCGGTTCGATGCCGGGGGCGGGCGTGGGCACGGGCGCGGGCGCTCCTGGCGCGCCGTTCCCTCCGGCTGCGCCGCCGGTGCCGCCTGCGCCGGGGGTACCGGTCGCTCCGCCTGTGCCGGGCCTGCCTGTGGCTCCGCCCGCGCCGGGCCTGCCGGTTGCTCCCGCTGCCCCGCCGGCGGCATCGGCTGCTCCTGGTGTGCCGGTTGGTGTGCCGGTTGCTCCGGCGGTGCCGGTTGCGCCGCCTGCTCCGGCGGTGCCGGTTGCCCCTGCCGTGCCGGTGACTTCGCCTGCTCCGGCGGTTCCTGGTGTGCCTCCCGTTCCGGGGGCGGTCGCCGTGCCCGATCTTCCGGTGGGCAGCGGGTTCGAACCGCAGCCTCAGCCGCAGCCGCAGCAGTCGGAGGCGCAGTGGGGGCCCTCCGCGGACGCCGAGGACAGCGGCTCCGACAACGGAGACCTGGAGAGCGGTGCCACCATGCGCTTCTCCGCGGCCGCGCTCAAGCAGGAGATCGCGGCGCACGCGGCCGCCACGGCGCAGGCCGGGCCCGAGAAGCCTGCGGAGGCGGACGACGAGGCTGTCGAGCCGGCCGCCGAGACCGTGGATTCCCCGGAGCCCGCGGAGGCCACGACCTCGCCTCCCGTCGAGGACGCGGAGGCAGTCGGCACCGACGCCGACGCCGACGCCGACGCCGACGGTACGGGCGTTGAGGGTGGCCCCGGTCCCGAGGACGTCGTCTCCGAGGCTCCCGTGAGCGAGGAGACCGACGTTCAGGACGCGGCGCCTGCGAGCACCGACGTCGTCCAGGATGCGGTCCCTTCGAGTGACTTCCTGCTCGACGAGCCCTCCGACGCGGTCCCCGCGGCTGCGGCCGAGCCGCAGGACAGCGTGCCCCAGGACGCCGCTCCCACCGGGCAGCCCGTCTGGACTCCCCCGCCGGCCCCGCAGAGCGAACTGCCTCCGCTGCCGCCGTCGTATCAGCCCGCGGCGCCCGCACCGGCGGCACAGTGGCCGGCGCAGCCGCAGCCGTCCGACGCCCCGCCCGCGCCCGCGCCTGCGCCTGTCCAACAGCTGCCCGTACAGCAGCCCGTACAGCCGCAGGCGGCTCCGCCCGCGCCGGTCGGTTGGAACCCGCCGGCCCCGGAGCCCGCCCCGGCCGCACCGCAGCCCGGCTACGGCTTCCCCCAGCCCCCGGCGGCGCCGCAGCCGCCCGCCCCGCAGCCCGGCTACGGCTCCCCGCAGCCCGGCGAGGCCCAGGCGCCCATGCCGCCGGCCGCCCCCGGCGGTTACGGCTTCCCGCAGCAGAACGCCGGCCCGGCAGCACCCCCCGCCGCCGACGCCCAACCCCAACCGGTGCCCCCGGCCCCTCAGCCCGGCGGCTACGCCCTTCCGCAGCCCGGTGACGCCCCGGTGCCCACCCCGCCGACCGCCCCCGGCGGCTACGGATTCCCGCAGCCCGGTGGTGCCCCCGCGCCCGTCCCGCCTGCCGCCCCCGGCGGTGGCTATGGCTTCCCGCAACAGAACGCCGGCCCGGCAGCACCCGCCGCCCCGGACGCCCA
>NZ_JBSFWB010000019.1:13673-193489 GCF_053592635.1 Streptomyces sp. NPDC002623
CCCGGACGCCCAGCCTCACCCCGCACCCCCGGCACCCCAGCCCGGCGGCTACGGCTTCCCGCAGCCCGCTGACGCCCCGGCACCCACCCCGCCGGCCGCCCCCGGGGGCTACGGGTTCCCGCAGCCTCCCGCCCCCAACGCCCCGGGCGGCCACGGCTTCCCCCAGCAGAACGTCGGCCCCGACGCCCAACCCCAACCGGTGCCCCCGGCACCCCAGCCCGGCGGCTACGGATTCCCGCAGCAGAACGCGGGGCCGGCGGCACCCCCCGCCCCCAACGCCCAGCCTCACCCCGTGCCCGCGGCACCCCAGCCCGGCGGGTACGGCTTCCCGCAGGCCGGTGACGCCCCGGCACCAGTCCCGCCTGCCGCCCCCGGCGGTTACGGGTTCCCGCAGGCTCCGCAGCCGCAGGCTCCGCAGCCCGGGATTCCGCAGCAGGCTGCTGCCGCATCTCAGGGCTTCCCCGGTCCCGGGCAGTCTCCTCAGGGGCAGCCCGCGCCGCATGCCCCCGGTCCCGACCCGGCGCAGATTCCGCAGCAGCCCGTCGATCCTCGGACCGGGGCGGCCTGGCCGCAGCCGATCCAGCACGATCAGCGGCAGCCGGTGAACCCGGGTGCCGCGCCGCTGGGTTACACGGCCGCCATGGAGCTGTCGTCCGACCGGCTGCTCAACAACAAGAAGCAGAAGGCGAAGAGCGGCCGGCCGACCGCCGCGTCCTCTCGCTTCAAGCTCGGCGGGAAGAAGGAAGAGGCCGAGCGGCAGCGGAAGTTGGAGCTGATCCGCACTCCCGTGCTGTCGTGCTACCGGATCGCGGTCATCAGCCTCAAGGGCGGTGTCGGCAAGACGACCACGACCACCGCGCTCGGCTCCACCCTCGCCACCGAGCGCCAGGACAAGATCCTCGCGATCGACGCCAACCCGGACGCCGGCACCCTCGGCCGCCGGGTGCGGCGCGAGACCGGGGCGACGATCCGTGACCTCGTCCAGGCGATCCCGTACCTCAACTCGTACATGGACATCCGGCGGTTCACCTCCCAGGCGCCGTCCGGCCTGGAGATCATCGCCAACGACGTCGACCCGGCCGTGTCCACGACCTTCAACGACGAGGACTACCGGCGCGCGATAGACGTGCTCGGCAACCAGTACCCGATCATCCTCACGGACTCCGGCACCGGTCTGCTCTACAGCGCCATGCGCGGTGTGCTCGACCTCGCCGACCAGCTCATCATCATCTCCACGCCGTCCGTGGACGGGGCGAGCAGCGCCAGCACCACGCTGGACTGGCTGTCCGCGCACGGGTACGCCGAGCTCGTCTCACGGTCCATCACCGTCATCTCCGGGGTGCGCGAGACCGGGAAGATGATCAAGGTCGACGACATCGTGTCGCACTTCGAGACCCGTTGCCGCGGTGTCGTCGTCGTGCCGTTCGACGAGCATCTGGCCGCCGGCGCCGAGGTCGACCTCGACATGATGCGGCCGAAGGTGCGGGAGGCGTACTTCAACCTCACGGCGATGGTCGCGGAGGACTTCATCCGCCACCAGCAGCGTCAGGGGCTGTGGACCAGCGACGGCAACCCGCCGCCGATGGCCGCCCCGCCGATGCCGGGTCAGCAGATGCCGGGCCAGCAGATGCCCGGACAGCCGTATCCGCAGCAGCCCGGACAGCCGTACCCCCCGCAGGGACAGCAGCCGCAGGGGCAGCCGTACCCGCAGCAGCCTCAGCAGCCGCATCCCGGGTATCCGCCGCCCGGCTACGGCTACCCGCAGCACCCCCAGGCGCCGCAGCCGCCTCAGCCGCCGCAGCAGTAGCCCGTACATGCCGAAGGGCGGCCGGTGTCACAGGACACCGGCCGCCCTTCGGGCGTTCCGTCGAGGTCGGCTAGCGCGCCGCCGCCACGAGTTCCCGGCAGCGCTGCACGTCCTGTGCCATCTGCTCCAACAGGCCGTCCAGCGAGTCGAACTTCGCCTGGCCGCGCACGAAGGCGAGGAAGTCGACGGCGACGTGCAGACCGTAGAGGTCGAGGCCGACGCGGTCGATGGCGTACGCCTCCACCGTGCGCTCGGTGCCGTCGAACTGCGGGTTCGTGCCGACGGAGATCGCGGCCGGCATCACCTCGCCGTCCGCGTGCAGCCAGCCCGCGTAGACGCCGTCGGCCGGGATCGCGGTGTGCGGCAGCGTCTCGACGTTGGCGGTCGGGAAGCCGAGCTCCCGCCCGCGCTGGGCCCCGCGCACCACGACGCCCTCCACCCGGTGCGGGCGGCCGAGGATCTCCGCCGCGCCCTCGACGTCGCCCTCGGCGACCAGCCGCCGGGTCAGGGTCGAGGAGAACGGCTGACCGCCGCCCGCCTCGCCGCACAGCACCAGGTCGACGACCTCGACGTCGAAGTCGTAGACCTTGCCCTGCTCGTTGAGGAACTCGACGTTGCCCGCGGCCTTGTGGCCGAAGCGGAAGTTCGGGCCCTCGACGACGGCCTTGGCGTGCAGCTTGTCGACCAGGACCTTGACCACGAAGTCCGCCGGGGACAGCTTCGAGAACTCGGTGGTGAAGGGGAGGATCAGCAGCGCGTCCACGCCGAGTTCCGCCATCAGCTCGGCGCGGCGGTGGTGCGGGGCGAGCAAGGGCGGGTGGCTGCCGGGGCGGACGACCTCGCTGGGGTGCGGGTCGAAGGTGACGACGACGACGGGGACGTCCAGTTCACGGGCGCGGTCCACGGCGTGCCGGATGATCAGCTGGTGTCCGCGGTGCACCCCGTCGTAGGACCCGATGGTGACGACGCTGCGTCCCCAGCCCTCGGGGATGTCCTCCAAGCCACGCCAGCGCTGCACTGTGACCGCTCCTCGAACCCGTGTCCGTATCTACCATTGCCTCTTACGCAGGTCTAAGGGTGCCATGCCGGGTGCCTGCGGCCCGCATCGGCATCGGGCCTGTGACCCGACGCACGGACTCGGGGCGGTGCCGTCACGCGGGCACCCGTACGCCCGCCAGGTTCTCGATCGTGCGGCGGGCGCTGGGGCCGACCACCGCGGCCCACTCCCCCGGCGCCTCCGTGAGCCAGTCCACCACCTGTGCGGCGAAGCCCGGCACCTGCCGTCCCAGCTCGACCAGACCGCGGTCGAAGCGGGTCGCGCCGTCCGGGGTGCGCACGAGGAGCAGGCCGGTGCGGTGGACGAGGTCGCGCAGTTCCTCGCCGGTGCGCCCGGCGGCGGCGTGCAGGACGGCGTCCAGGACGGCCGGGGCCTGTTCGCGCGTGAGCAGGTGCTCCAGGAGTTCACGACGCAGGGGACGCGACTCCGGGGCCCCGGGCGCGGCCAGCACGCCGCCCAGGGCGGCCCGTACCTGCTCGGGGCCGTCGCCGTCCAGCAGGCCCGTGACCAGCGGGAGGAGGACGGTGCGGGCGGCGGGGCCGTGGTCGAGTCGCCGGTCGACGTACGCGGCCACGTGCCCTGCGGTCTCCGGCCGCCGCTCCAGCGCCTCCCGCACGAGGACGGCGACCCGGTGGGCCGGCCCGGGCGTGGTGACGTCGGCGAGGGCGCGCAGGACGCTGCCCGCGTCCGCGCGGTCGGGGCGGGCGAGCCGGGTCCTGAAGGCGTCCAGGACCGGCTCGGGGTGGGTGCTCAGGGCGGCGAGCAGCGCGCTCGGGGGCAGTTGCGGGTCCCCGGCGGCGAACCGCTCCAGCGCCTGCGGGAGGTGCGGGGAGCGGGTCTCGGGGTCGCGGACGAGGAGGGCGAGCGCGCCGCCGTGCAGCGGGCCGTCGGCGGGGCGGGCGAGCAGGGCGAGAGCCGCGTAGCGCAGCAGCCGGTGGTCGGCGTCCGTGCGGAGGTGCGGGGCGGCGCGCAGGCCGTACGTCATCGCCACGGCCCGCCGGGCCGGGCGCTCGTCGTGCGACCACCGGTCGACGGCCCGGCACAGCGCGGACGGCTCCTCCTCCGCCAGGACGGCGAGCAGTTCGTCGGCGCGGGGGTGCGCGCAGTCGACGAGGAGTTCCGTGAGGTCGTCCAGCGCACGGTGCCGGTGGGTGTGCAGCAGCGCCTGTGCGGCCGTGGCCACGGTGGCGTGCGGGGTCGCGGGCAGCGGCCGCTCGTCGTCGAACCAGTGGGTGAGGTACGGCTGGACGGCGGTGGGGTCGGCGGCCAGGAGCCGGGCGACGGCGTCGAGGTAGCGGGGCGCGTCCGCGTCCTGCGGGGCGCCGTCGGCGACGACCAGGCGGCGCAGGAGGTCGAGGCGGGCGTCGGGCGGCAGCGCGAGCCCGGTCCAGAAGGCGGGGCCGAAGTCCGCGAACCGGCCGTTCCTCTCCGCCCGGGCGCCGATCAGGTCCGCCAGCAGGCGCAGGACACCGGTGTACGGCGTCGCGTCCGGGACCCGCAGCAGGGTCTCGGTGAGCAGCCGGGCGGCCCACCAGGAGCCCGGCTCGGCCTCCAGGGCGTGGGTCAACTCCCTGAGCTGGGCAGCGAGTTGGTGCGGACCCTGCTGGCGGGCGACGAGCAGCAGGGCCTGCACGACGGGGCCGATGCGGTGGTGCGGGACGGGCAGCGGACGGCCGCCCTCCGGTGTGCTGCGGCGGTGGACCAGGGCGCGCAGCGCCTCGCCCAGATCGAGGTGGACGCCCTGGATCCAGTCGGCGAGTTCCTCGTGGGCGAAACGGTAACCGCCGCCCGCCGGCACCAGGAGGCCCTCGGCGAGGACGGCGGACGCCCAGCCGGCGCCGCCGCCGAGCCGGGCCGGGGCGGGTCCCCAGGGGAACACCGCCTCGAACGAGGCCCGGTCCAGTTCGCCCTGCCCCGGTCCGAGACTGCGCCGGGCGGCCTCGTGCACCTGGCCGGAGACCTTCGCCGCGAGCCGTCGCACGGCGGTGCCGCGCAGCCCGTTCTCGGCGGCGAGGCGGACCGCGATGCGCAGGCACATCAGGTCGAGGTGGGCGGCGAGGACGTCGTCGCGGTCGACGGGGACGCAGGCGGGCGGGCCGGGGAGGGCGGCTCGGACCTCGGAGAGGAGGCGGAGCGTGAGGGGGTGGCGATCGTCGGGGGCGGCGAGCGCGGTCTCGGGCACGAAGTAGCGGGCCCGGGCCTCGCACGCCTCGTCGGGGGTGAGGTCGCCGAGGCGGACGCAGGGCGGGAGCGGATCTCCGGGCACGGCGCCGCCGTACAGCATCTCGGGCGGGAACTCCGCTCCCGCCCGCTCCCAGTACTCGCCCCGGCAGGCCACCACCAGCCGCGCCCCGGTCTCCCGCAGCCACTCCGCGGTGCCCTCGGTCCAGTCGGCGAGCCGGTGCGCGAGGACCGGGGGCATCTCCTCGGGGCCGTCCAGAAGCAGCAGCAGCGGGCGGCCGACGGCCTGCGCGTGACGGGCGATCCGCTCGGGGGTGACGTCGCCGAGGTCGGCGGCGGCCGGCGAGCCGGCGGAGGCCGCCACGATGCGGGCCGCTCGGGCGAGGGTGCGGCGGGCGGCGTCGGCGAGGGAGTCGTCCTCGTCCCTCAGGTCGGCGCCGCGCAGCCACAGGGTGGGGGCCGGGGGCGTGTCCCGGTCGCGGCGGGCGGCGAGGGCCGCGAGTTCCGTCGTACGGCCGCTGCCCGGCGCTCCGACGAGGCCGAGGACGGCCGTCGGGCTCACCGCGAAGGCGGCGAACTCCCGTGCGGGGGCGGCGCGTTCGACCGGCACCGCGTCGACGGTTCGGGAGCCGGTCGCCGTGCCGCCGAGGTGGCCGGACAGCGTGCCGGGCGGGCCGTCCGAGCCGACGGAGGTGGCCGTGAGCTCCAGGATGCCCGCCAGGTTGAGATCGGCGCCGTACGCGGGCACGGTGGCCGCGTTGCGCACGAGCAGCTCGGCGAGGGGCCCGTCGGCCGCGGCGGGCCGCCCCCTGGCCGGACCGCCCGCCGAATCCCCCGCGGCCGCAGCAGCGGCCGCAGCGGGAGCCGGCACCGCCTGCGCATCGCAGGCCGCCACCCCCCACGCCGCCCCGGCGGGCTCCGCTCCGCGGTCCGCGGATGCCGGACCGTCGTCGGTCGCCGGTCCGCGCGGGCGCAGCAGCACCGCGAAGCCGGTGTCGCGGTGGCCGGACCGGAGCGCTGTGCCGAGGACGGCGACGACCGCGCCGGTCTCGGCGTCGAGGACCGGTCCCCCGGCCGCGCCTCCGCCCAGCCTGAGCGCGTCCCGGCCCGACGTGCCGATGGCCAGTTCCAGGGCGTCGTCCAGGTGATGGCAGCGGTCGGTGGCGGTGTACGTCACGGACGTCTCGGTCAGCACCCGGGCCTCGCGCCAGCAGCCGGCGGCCAGTCGGACGTATCTGCCGGTCTCGACGCCCTCCCGCACGGTCACCGGCAGCGGGTCCGCGCCGAGGCCCTCGGTGCGGACGAGCGCCAGGTCGAGCTCCGGGAGGGGGGTGACCGCGTCGGCGGTGACGACACAGCTGCGGTCGCCGGCGGCGTACAGCACGAGCCGGGGCAGGCCGTCGACGGCCTCGTGGCTGGTGATCACCGTGCCGTGGTGGTCGGCGACGAAGCCGGTGCCGCGCGGTCGGCCCGCGAGGTCGCGGATGCGGACCAGACCGGCGTCCTGGGGAGTGTCCTGAGATGTGTCCCGGCGTGTGTCCCGGGTTGTGTCCCGGGGTGCTTCGCCCCGAGGGGATTCGTGCCGCGGTGTCCGCGGGCCCCGTCCCGCCATCGCCGTACCTCCCACCGCGCCCACGTGCCCTCTGTCCGACGGTAGGGGCGGGATGATCAGCGGGACAGATCACGGAGCGAACGCGCCCCCCTGCACTCCCTCGGTTCACTCCGAGCGCCTGCCCGGACGGGTGAATGAAAGGGGGGCATCGGATACACCCTAGGGGTGGGGGAACCGAGGGGGGACCGTGGAGCGGCGGCGCAGCACAACCCCGTGTTCGCCGCTCCACGGGCGAAGTCGATGCAGCCTCAGCCGAGTACGGCCAGGCTCTTCGCCTTGCCCTTCTGTTCCTCCACCAGGGCCAGGAAGCGGTCCTCGGGGTCGAAGACGGCCACGGCGCCCGCGCCCGCGTACTCGTCCGGCATCTCCAGGCGTACGCCGTTGAGGAGCAGCCGGGCGCGCTTGGCGTCCACGTTCCAGCGGGGGAACGCGGCGGCCGCCGCGGCGGCCATCGGCATCACGGTCAGCTCCTGCTGGAGCTGGTCGAGCGTCTTCGCCGAGTCCAGCTTGTAGGGGCCGACGCGGGTGCGGCGCAGGGCGGTGAGGTGGCCGCCGACGCCGAGGTCGCCGCCCAGGTCGCGGGCGAGGGCGCGGATGTAGGTGCCGGAGGAGCAGACGACGGACACGACCAGGTCCAGGACCGCGGTGCCGTCCTCGGCGACGGCGTCACGGACGTCGTACACCGAGAAGGAGGAGATGGTGACCGGGCGGGCCGGGATCTCGAAGTCCTCGCCGTCCCGGGCCCGCTTGTAGGAGCGGACTCCGTCGATCTTGATGGCGCTGACCTTGGAGGGCACCTGCATGATGGGGCCGCTCAGCTTGGCGATGCCGGCGTCGATCGCGTCCCGGGTGACCTTCGAGGCGTCCGTGGACCCCGTGATCTCGCCCTCCGCGTCGTCGGTCACGGTCGTCTGACCGAGCCGGATCGTGCCCAGGTACTCCTTCTCGGTGAGCGCGAGGTGCCCGAGGAGCTTCGTGGCCTTCTCGATGCCGAGGACGAGGACGCCCGTCGCCATCGGGTCGAGCGTGCCGGCGTGGCCGACACGGCGGGTCCCCGCGATCCCCCGCATCTTGGCCACGACGTCGTGCGAAGTGAAGCCCGACGGCTTGTCGACGATGACAAGGCCGTCGGGCGGGGTCTGCTTGCGGTTCATCAGGCGGAGTCGTCCGTCTCGTCCTCGTCACCGGGCTTCTTGTACGGGTCGGCCCCGCCCGCGTAACCGGCGCCCGCGGACGCCTCGCGGACCTTCTCGTCGGCGGCGCGCGCCTTGTCGAGGAGGTCGTCGATGGTGCGGGCGTTGTCCGGCAGGGCGTCGGCGACGAAGGCCAGCGTCGGCGTGAACTTCACGCCGGCCGCGCGGCCGACCTCGGAGCGCAGGATGCCCTTGGCGCTCTCCAGGCCGGCGGCCGCCGCGGCCCGCTCCTCGTCGTCCCCGTACACCGTGTAGAAGACGGTCGCCTCCCTGAGGTCGCCCGTCACCCGGGTGTCCGTGATGGTGACGTGGGAGCCGAGCCGCGGGTCCTTGATCCCGCGCTGCAGCTTCTGGGCCACCACCTGCTGGATGAGGTCCGCCAGCCTCTTGGCACGCGCGTTGTCGGCCACTGGTCCGTCTCCCGTTCTGATCTCTTCTTGCGTTCTTCTGGTCGGTCAGTCGTCTTCGCCGTGGATGCGGCGTCTGACCGACAGCAGCTCCACTTCGGGGCGGCCTGCGACCAGTCGTTCACACCGGTCCAGTACATCGGTCAGATGCTCCGTGTCACCGGAGATCACGGCGAGGCCGATCTTGGCCCTGCGGTGAAGGTCCTGGTCGTCCACTTCGGCCGCGCTCACCGCGTACTTGCGCTGGAGCTCGGCGACGATGGGACGGACGACGGAGCGCTTCTCCTTCAGCGAGCGTATGTCGCCGAGGAGGAGGTCGAAGGACAGAGTCCCCACGTACATGTGTAACCGGTTCACCCGCCGGTACGGGATCGACGGCCCTGCCGCCATGGGGCAGGGACATCAAGAACGGTACAACGATCCAGGCGGGCGCTCGACGGAGTTTTACCTCGTGTATGCGTCGGATGCGTCCGCCGGACGCCGCACCGGCCGACGGGGAGCGATCCCCGCCGGCCGGTGCGAAGCCTGGGTGGTTACACCCGCGGCTTCTCGCGCATCTCGTACGTCGCGATGACGTCGTCGATCTTGATGTCGTTGAAGTTGCCGAGGTTGATACCGCCCTCGAACCCTTCGCGGATCTCGGTGACGTCGTCCTTGAAGCGGCGCAGGCCCTCGATGTTGAGGTTCTCCGCGATGACCTTGCCGTCGCGGACGAGGCGTGCCTTGGTGTTGCGCTTGACCTCGCCCGAGCGGATGAGGACACCGGCGATGTTGCCCAGCTTGGACGACTTGAAGACCTCGCGGATCTCCGCCGTACCGAGCTCGAACTCCTCGTACTCCGGCTTAAGCATGCCCTTCAGGGCCGCCTCGATCTCCTCGATCGCCTGGTAGATGACCGAGTAGTACCGGACGTCCACGCCCTCGCGCTCGGCCATCTGCGCCGCGCGGCCTGCCGCACGGACGTTGAAGCCGATGACGATGGCTTCCGAGCCCATCGCGAGGTCGATGTCGGACTCCGTGACCGCACCGACGCCGCGGTGCAGGACGCGGATGTCGACCTCTTCGCCGACGTCCAGCTGGAGCAGGGAGGACTCGAGGGCCTCCACCGAACCGGAAGCGTCACCCTTGATGATCAGGTTCAGCTGCTGGACCTCGCCGGCCTTGAGGGCGGCGTCCAGGTTCTCCAGGGAGAACCTGCGCGTGCGCTTGGCGAACGCGGCGTTGCGCTCACGGGCCGCACGCTTCTCGGCGATCTGGCGGGCGGTGCGGTCCTCGTCGACGACGAGGAAGTTGTCGCCCGCACCCGGGACGTTGGTCAGGCCCAGGACCTGGACCGGCGTCGACGGGCCGGCCTCGGCGACGTTGTTGCCGTTGTCGTCGAGCATGGCGCGCACACGGCCGTAGGCGTCGCCCACGACCATCGTGTCGCCGACCCGCAGGGTGCCTCGCTGGACGAGGACCGTGGCCACGGCGCCGCGGCCGCGGTCGAGACGGGACTCGATCGAGATGCCCTGCGCGTCCTGGCTCGGGTTGGCCCGCAGGTCGAGCGAGGCGTCGGCCGTGAGGATCACGGCCTCCAGCAGCGAGTCGATGTTCAGACCCTGCTTGGCGGAGATGTCGACGAACATGGTGTCGCCGCCGTACTCCTCGGCCACCAGACCGAACTCGGTCAGCTGACCGCGCACCTTGGTCGGGTCCGCGCCCTCGACGTCGATCTTGTTGACCGCGACGACGATCGGGACGTCGGCCGCCTTGGCGTGGTTGAGCGCCTCGACCGTCTGCGGCATGACGCCGTCGTTGGCCGCGACGACCAGGATCGCGATGTCCGTCGACCGGGCACCACGGGCACGCATGGCGGTGAACGCCTCGTGACCCGGGGTGTCGATGAAGGTGATCGCGCGGTCTTCTTCGTTGACCTGGGTCGAGACCTGGTAGGCACCGATGTGCTGGGTGATGCCGCCGGCCTCGCCCGCGATGACGTTCGTCTTGCGGATCGCGTCGAGCAGTCGGGTCTTACCGTGGTCGACGTGACCCATGACGGTGACGACCGGCGGGCGGACGACCAGGTCGTCCTCGTCGCCTTCGTCCTCGCCGAACTCGATGTCGAAGGACTCGAGCAGCTCGCGGTCCTCCTCCTCGGGGCTGACGATCTGGACCGTGTAGTTCATCTCGCCGGCGAGGACCTCGAGGGTCGCGTCGGAGACGGACTGCGTGGCCGTGACCATCTCGCCGAGGTTCATCATCACCGCGACGAGCGACGCCGGGTTGGCGCCGATCTTCTCGGCGAAGTCGGTGAGGGACGCACCGCGCGACAGGCGAATGGTCTCGCCGTTGCCGCGAGGCAGCATCACGCCGCCGACCGACGGGGCCTGCATGGCCTCGTACTCCTGGCGCCTCTGCCGCTTCGACTTACGACCGCGACGCGCGGGACCGCCGGGACGACCGAAGGCGCCCTGCGTGCCACCACGGCCACCGGGACCGCCGGGACGACCGCCGAAGCCGGGACGGCCACCGCCGCCGCCGAAGCCGCCGCCACCGCCGCCGGGGCCACCGCCGCCGGGACGACCGGCGAAGCCGCCGCCGCCACCCGGACGGGCGCCGCCACCGGCACCCGGACCGCCGGGACGACCGGCGAAGCCGCCGCCGCCACCGGGACGACCGCCGCCGGCGCCGCCGGGACGACCCGCGCCGCCCGGACCGCGGCCGCCGGGGCCGCCGCCGGGACGCGGGCCGGCAGCGGGACGCTGCGGCATCATGCCGGGGTTGGGACGCGGGCCGCCGGGACGCGGACCGCCGGGGCCTGCACCCTGCGGGCGAGGCATGCCGCCCGGGGACGGACGTGCGCCGCCCGGGGACTGCGGACGAGGACCGCCGCCCTGGCCACCGGGGGCCTGCGGACGGGGACCGGCGCCGGGAGCACCCGGGCCGCCGGGACGCGGGGCGCCCTGCGGACGGGGCGCCTGCGGGCGCGCCATGCCGGCGTTGCCGCCGGACGTGAAGGGGTTGTTGCCGGGACGCGGACCGGCCGGACGGGCACCGCCCGGACGAGCGGCGCCGGCGCCACCGGGACGCTGGCCCT
Source organism: Streptomyces sp. NPDC002623 (assembly GCF_053592635.1). Classification (NCBI taxonomy): domain Bacteria; kingdom Bacillati; phylum Actinomycetota; class Actinomycetes; order Kitasatosporales; family Streptomycetaceae; genus Streptomyces; species Streptomyces sp. NPDC002623. The sequence goes on from NZ_JBSFWB010000019.1 coordinate 25,010, forward strand.
GCGCTGCGGCGGGACGCTGACCGCGGTCACCACGGTCACCGCGGTCACCGCGCTCCCCGCGGTCGCCACGGTCCTGCTGACCCTGACCGGGCGCGGGACGGCCGGCGGGACGGGGCGCGCCGGGGCGCGGACCCTGACCCTGGCCCTGGGGGGCGGCAGCGGCAGGCTTCTGGGCGGCCGGGGCCGACGGCGGAGCGGTGAACTCCGGGGCGGCCGGGGCCGGACGCGGCGCGGGCTTGGGACCCGGCACCGGACGCGGGCCGGAAGCGGCCGGCGCGGCGGGGGCCGAGGCGGCGGCCGGCGCGGCCGGGGCCGCGGGCGTCTGCGCCACGGGAGGCTTGGGGGCGGCCGGCCGCGGAGCAGCCGGGCCCGGACGGGCCGCCTGCGCCGGGGAGGGCGCGCCGGGCCTGGGGGCTGCCTTGCGCGGGGCGGGCTTGCCGCCGCCCTGGAAGGCATCAGTCAGTTTGCGGACAACGGGCGCTTCGATGGTCGAAGACGCCGAACGGACGAATTCACCGAGTTCCTGGAGCTTGGCCATGACGACCTTGCTCTCAACCCCGAACTCCTTGGCGAGTTCGTATACCCGGACCTTAGCCACTTCGCTCCTTTTAGGTCCGGGTGTGTCCGGACCGTCGCTACTTCATGGGCGTACTCATCGCGTGCTCATCGAGTGCTCATCGCAATCTCGACCTACTTCCAACTCGCGGGGTACCAGAGCCGCACGGAGGTTCCGCGCGACGCCTTCTTACGGTGTTGCCTGTTCGGCAACGGTCGTCTGCTCGACGTACTGGCGCAACGTGTTTGTGTCGAGCGCTCCCGGGGCTCGCAAGGCCCTCGTGAACGCCCGGCGACGTACCGCCTGGTCGAGACAGACCGGGGCGGGGTGCACATACGCACCCCGGCCGGGCAGCGTACCGCGAGGATCGGGGACGCATGCGTCCTTGATCGCCACGATGCGCAGCAGCTCCGTCTTGGCCGCTCGCTCCCGGCACCCCACACAGGTGCGTTCAGGGCATGCTCCGGCGTGCGTCCGGCCAGACACGTTTAAGTCTACCTCCCCGTACCGACCTCACCCCTTTGGGGCAGGGATCGAACGGTTGTTGTCGTGATCTCAGCCAGGGCAGGCCGAGATCTATTCCCCGGACCTACTCGCCAGGCTGTTCGGTGTCCGGACGGATGTCGATCCGCCAGCCGGTCAGCCGGGCGGCGAGCCGGGCGTTCTGCCCTTCCTTGCCGATCGCCAGCGACAGCTGGTAGTCGGGCACGGTCACGCGCGCGGAGCGGGCCGCGAGGTCCACCACCTCGACCTTGGAGACCCGGGCCGGGGACAGCGCGTTCGCCACCATCTCGGCCGGGTCGTCCGACCAGTCGACGATGTCGATCTTCTCACCGTTCAGCTCGCCCATCACGTTGCGCACCCGGCCGCCCATGGGGCCGATGCAGGCGCCCTTGGCGTTCAGACCCGAACGGGTGGACCGGACGGCGATCTTCGTGCGGTGACCGGCCTCGCGGGCGATCGCGGCGATCTCGACCGAGCCGTCGGCGATCTCCGGCACCTCCAGGGCGAAGAGCTTCTTCACCAGGTTGGGGTGGGTCCGGGAGAGCGTCACGGACGGGCCGCGCACGCCCTTCGCCACCCGGACGACGTACGACCGCAGGCGCAGGCCGTGCGAGTACGTCTCGCCGGGGACCTGCTCCTGCACCGGCAGGATGGCCTCCAGCTTGCCGATGTCCACGAGCACGTTCTTCGGGTCGCGGCCCTGCTGGACCACGCCGGTGACGATGTCGCCCTCACGGCCGGCGTACTCGCCGAGCGTCGCGTCGTCCTCGGCGTCGCGCAGGCGCTGCAGGATCACCTGCTTGGCCGTGGTGGCGGCGATACGGCCGAAGTCGGACGGGGTGTCGTCGAACGTGCGGGGCTCCTGCCCCTCCTCGAGGTCCTCGGGGTCCTCCTTCGCCCACACGGTCACATGTCCGGTCTCCCGGTTGAGCTCCACGCGCGCGTGACGGCGGCTTCCCTCGGTGCGGTGGTAGGCGATGAGGAGGGCCGACTCGATCGCCTCGACCAGCAGGTCGAAGGAGATCTCCTTCTCCCGCACCAAGCCCCGCAGGGCACTCATGTCGATGTCCACGGCTACGCCTCCTCTTCCATCTCGTTCTCGTCGTTCTCGTCGGTCTTGCCCTTGCGGTTGAACTCGACCTGCACGCGCGCCTTGTCGACGTCCCCGAAGGCGAGTCTGCGGGCGGTGGCCTTGCGGCCCTTCACGCCCGGCACCTCGAGGTCGAGTCCCTCGTCGTCCACGGTCAGGATCCGGGCGACCAGCTCGCCGCCCTCGGTCAGCTGGAACCGCACCAGCCGGTCGACGGCGCGCACGTAGTGGCGGTGCTCGGTGAGGGCGCGCTCCGCGCCCGGGGTGCCGACCTCGAGGGTGTACTCGCCCTCGCCCATCGCGTCCGTCTCGTCGAGCTTCGCCGAGAGCACACGGCTCACATCGGCGATCCGGTCCAGGTCCGCTCCGGTGTCGGAGTCGACGACGACGCTCAGCACCCGCTTGCGACCGACGGAGTCCACGGTGATCTCTTCGAGATCCAGACCCTGGGAGGCGACGAGCGGTTCCAGGAGCTCTCGCAGCCTCTCGCTCTGGGTGGTGCTCATCCGGGTGACTCCTCGGCCGCGTGTGCTGTTGTGGGATGGGGCGCGTGTCTGGTCAAAGGGTATCCGGTCGCAGGGTGTGTTGCCGTCCACCCCTGGGCGCGCAGGGCGGCCGGGGCCGCGAACCCGCGGTGCCGCTGACCGGTGCGGGAGGCGCGCGCGGGTACGGTGATCACGGGCCCGCCGCCCTTCCTGACCGTTGGTGTCTTCCGTCGAGTTCCCCGAGGACGTCTGCCGTGCCGTTCCCCCTTCCCAGAAGATCGCTGCTCGCGTCGGCCGCGGGGGCCGCGCTGCTCGTGGGCTGCTCCTCCGGCCCCGAGGAGACCGAGGAGAGCGCGGGCGGCAGTCCGTCGGCCACCGAGCGGGCACGCGCGCGCGGCGCCCAGGAGAGCAACGGGCTGCTGGTGCGGTACGACGCCGTCCTCGCCGTCCATCCGGCGCTGGCGGGACTGCTGGGACCGCTGCGGGCGGAGGTCGTACGGCATGTGGAGGCGTTCGGGGGCCGCGAGAAGGCAGCGCCGTCCCCCGCTTCCTCCTCTCCTACCGCCTCCGCTCCGGCCTCGTCCTCCTCCACGAGCAGCGCTTCGGCCGCGCCGGTGACCGAGAAGGACGCGCTCGTCGGGCTGGCCGGCGCCGAGCGGGCACTCGCCGACCGCAGAGCCGCGGAACTGGTGGACGTGCCCGGCGAGCTGGCCCGGCTGCTGGCCTCGGTGGCGGCGGCCGGCGCGGCCCACGCCTACCTGCTGACGGAGGGGACCCGATGAGCGGGGCGACGAACGAGGAGCTGACGGCGCTCCAGGCGGTGCTGGCCGCCGAGCATGCCGTCGTGTACGGGTACGGGGTCGTGGGCGGACGGGTCGGCGAAGGACGGCGCACCGAGGCGCGGGCGGCGTACGACGCGCACCGGGCGCGCCGGGACGCGCTGGCGCGCGAGGTGCGCGGGCTGGGCGCCGAGCCGGTCGCGGCGAGCGCCGGATACGCGCTGCCGTTCGCGGTGGCGGACTCCGCCGCGGCGGTCCGGCTCGCCGCGGAGCTGGAGGATCGGGTGGCCGGGGCGTACTCCGACCTGGTGCGGGCGGCCGTGGACGCACGGCGGGCGGACGCGGCGGCGGCGCTGCGGGAGGCGGCGGTGCGCGCGGCGCGCTGGCGCGGCGGGAGCGTAGCCTTCCCTGGTCTCGCCGAGCGGACGGGGCAGGCGGGGCCGACGGCCACGGATCCGGCCACCGCCTCGGGGACCCCGGCGGCGTAGTCGGGAGAGGGAAGGGAACGACTCGCGCATGGCTTTCGAACCGCCGCAGCGTCTGGTCAGGGCGCTCGGTGAGACGGCACCGGACGGTGACGGCTGGTTGGAGAAGCTGCCGGAGGCGGCCCGACAGGCCGTCGCTCTACGCGAGTTGACGGTGGACCGGGTGCAGGTGCCGGGCGGCCGGACCAGTCTGGTCCTGCTCGTGCGGCGCCCGGACGGGACGCCGGCCGTGCTGAAGCTGGCCCCGCCGCGGTTCCGGCCCGAGGCCGAGCGGGCCGCGCTGGCGCACTGGGACGGCCTGGGCGCCGTCCAACTGCTGGAGGGGTCGCAGCCGCAGGCGGCGGGAGCGCTGCTGCTGGAGCGGCTGCATCCCGATGTGTCGGTGCGGTCGCTGCCGGAGGCGAAGGCGCTGCTTGAGGCGGCGGGGACGTTGCGGCGGCTGTGGGTGGAGCCACCGGCCGGGCACTCCTTCGGGAGCGTGGCCGAGCGGACCGGGCGGCAGGCGGAGGCGATGCGGGCGAGCTCGGACGCGGAGGTCGTCGCCCTGGTGGACGCGGCCCTGGCGGCCCGGGAGGAGTTGCTGGCGTCGGCCCCGGAGCAGCGGTTGCTGCACGGGACGTTCCGGCAGAGCAAGGTGCTGGCGGGTGAGCGGTCGCCGTGGCTGGCCGTGGGGCCGGATCCGGTGGTGGGCGAGTGCGCGTTCGATCTGGCCCGGCTGGTGCGGGATCGGGTGGAGGACCTCATCGCCTCGCCCTCGGGGGCGGCGATCGTTCGGCGGCGGGTGCGGAAGCTGGCCGAGTCGTTGGAGTTGGATCAGGAGCGGGTGCGGGGGTGGACGCTCTTCCGGGCTGTGGAGTCGGGGGTGCGGGCGCGAAGGGTCGGGCGGTCTCGGGATGCCGAGCTGCTGCTGGAGTTCGCGGGTTGGCTGTAGGGGTGTCGCGGGCGCCGGTCGTGCGGTGACGCGGCCGGGCAGCGCCCCTTTGCCGGGGGTCCCCTTGCCGGAGGTCCCCGCAAAGGGGCGCTGGAGTCCGGCCGACGTGCCTCCCGAGCCTGCCGACCGGAGTCTCACGGGTCGGCCGTGCGCCGTCGGAGGTCGGTGGGCCGGACGGGCGGCCGCAGCTCGGCGAGGGCGGCGAGCAGGGCGCCCTCCAGGGCCAGCAGTCGTGTGTGCCGGAGGATGTGGGCGGCCTGGTCCGGGTCCCGGGGGCCGTCCCGTGTCAGATGCGCCGCGGCCCGGTCCTCGTGGGGGACGTGCGCGAACAGGGGGAGGTCGACGGGCGGGAGGCGCCAGGACAGCGGCCGTTCCCCGGCGACGAGCCGCAGCAGGTGCGTGCCGCCCGGTCCCTCGTCGGCGACCGGGGTGATGACGGCGCTCGACGGGTGCAGCGCGGCCAGCCAGGCGAGGAGGTGCGCCCGGTCGCGGGCGATGTGGGTCAGTTCCCGTTCGTAGGAGTCGGCGTGCCGTTGCCAGCGGGCCAGTTCCCGTCGGCAGTCGTCCAGGTCCAGGGCGAGGCGGTCCGGTGGATCGGCCGGCCGCGGGGTGGTGCGGCCGGCCGGCCGCAGGAGGCGGAGCAGGGCGGCGGCCAGCCGGCCGGCGGGACGGACGGCGCGGTGCGGGCGGGGGTCCGTCGTGGAGGGGGGCATCGGGGTGCTCCGGTGGCGGTGAACGGGGGTCAGTTCTCGTCCCGCACCGGCGACAACGGCCCCAGATACGCTTCCACGTTCGCGAGGGAGCATCGCTCGGGTCGGCCGTCGAGGGAGAGCAAGGGCATGCCGTCGGGGTTTCGGTAGCCCTGGAAGTACCAGACGTCGCCCTGTGCGTCGCGCTGCGGCAGCACCAGGTCGTAGGTCGTGCCGCCGAGCCGGAAGCGTCGCCGTTTCGCTCCGGTCGTGCTCGGCGGGGCCGTGCCGGCTCCGCGGGCGACGACCGTGACCGGGACGCCGTCGCGTTCTCCCGCGGCGGTCACCGTGCGGGGGCGGTCCCGTTCGCCGACGGCGGTGACGCCGAAGTACGAGCGCCAGCGGGCCCATTGGGCGTGGTCGTCGACGCGGAGCAGGACCCGCACCCGGTCGCCGTCGACGCGGATGCCGTGCGGGCCGGGGTGTGCGCCCAGCCGCCGCTCGATGGCGCGGGCGACGGTCCGGGCCCGGGCGCATGCGGCGTCCCAGGCCAGCGCCTGCCGTTCCAGGTCGGTGACCGGGCGCGAGGCCCGGGACCAGCCGCCGCCCGGGGTCCGGTGCAGGAGCAGGCCGCGGGAGCGCCGGGGGGCGACGCGGAGCCGGGCCGGGGCCGAGTCGACGCCGTTCACACCGGCACCGCCTCGGTCGTCCAGCGCAGTTGGCGCAGTGCGCGGTAGGTCAGCGTCTTGACGGCGCCGACGCTGCGGCCCATGGCCTGGGCCGTCTCGGCCGGCGTCAGTTCATTGAGGAAGCGCAGTTCCACGCAGTGCCGTTGGTGGTCGTTGAGCGAGTGCAGCACGGTGCGGACCGTCTCGTGGGCCTCGACGGCCTCCAGTTCGCGCAGGGCGAGCGACTCCGCGGCCCGGCCCGGCTGCCGGGAGTCGTGGAACTCGGCGACGGGGGTCTCCAGCCGGGTGCGGCCGCGGCCCAGTTCGTCGAGGTAGAGGTTCTTGGCGATGGTGATCAGCCAGGCGACGAACGCCGTGCCCTGCCAGGTGTAGGCGTCGATACGGCTGAGGGCGCGGGCGAACGCGTCCTGGGTCAGGTCTTCCGCCAGATGTCTGTCGCGTGTGCGGACGAGCAGGTAGCCGTACACGACGCGGTAGTGCTCGTCGTAGAGCGCGGCGAACGCCTCCCGGTCGCCCGTGCGGGCCCGGGCGACCAGTTCGGGTTCCGGGCGGTCCGCGGCGGTGGCGGTGTGGTTCGGTGCGGGCACGATGGCCTCCCCATCTCCAATATTCATGTAGATGTAGATTCCTGGACGGGACGTCACCCTGCGCCTGTCCGGAATTATCTACAGTCTTCACGTAGATGCATATAGTGTCAAGGCGCTCACGGACCGCGAGGGAAGAGCGCTCGGATCCCCCACGGGGAGCACGGGGGCGCACTATGACGCCGGCGCATCACCCGTGCTCCGGCGTGCTCCCGAAGCTCGTACCGCCGGTCTTCGATCTACTTGCGCATGTAGATATCGATGACCGATCCTCTGAGGCGTGACGAACCAGCAGCGCCTTTCAGGAGACCCGGACCCCGGCCATGATCCCGCCCGCCAGGACGAGGACCTGGCGGCTCTGCTCGAACGTCTCCTGGCGCAGACCCGGGGAAGAACGCAGAAGGACCTCGCGGCGGAGGCCGGCATCTCGTACCCGACGCTGAACGCCTGGATGAACCGCACCCGCGGCACCTCCCGCGTCGACCCGGAGAAGCTGCGGGCCATGGTCGAGACGTTCCGGCGCTGGGGCGTGCACACCACGCCGAGGGAGTTCTTCGAGGCGGTGGGCCGCCCCGTGCCCGGTCCCAGCGGGGACGAGCGCGAGGCCCGACTCCTGAAGCTGTACCGGCAATTGCCGGAGTCACGGCAGCGGGCCCTGCTCAAGGACGCCGAGGCGATGCTTCAGGTCAGCCGTATCACCTGAGACGCCCCCCGCGTTACGGATGAATATGACGAAACCCCCCACAGTCCCGGCGGCCATCGGTACCATCAGTCAGCCGCTGGCCTCCCGGAGCGGATTTCTGCGTGTTGTGGCGCATCCCTGGGGAGACATCTGTGTGCATCCACATCTGTATGGCAGACAATCTGCCGAGAATCGCGGTCTGGGATCCGGACGAAGTCAGCATCCGCGTGGCCAGGGGTTTCCAGGTCCGCGACGTGCTCCGGGAGGTCCGGGACATCCTGACCATCGATCTGGGTGCGCCCGCGTCGCGCGGCGATCTGCTCATGTGCTTCTGCGGCATGCGGGTGGAGATCCCGTGTGAGCTCGCCGCCTCCCGCGGCGTCACGGTGGAGGTCGGCTGACCCGCCGTCAGCCGTCCTGTGCCGGAGCGAGCTTGAGGGCGAGCACCGGGCAGTCGGCCGCGGCCCGGCGGGCCCGCTTCGCCGTCCGCGCGGGGACGGGAGCGCCGTCGACGATCGGGTAGCCCCACTCGTCCAGGGTGATGTGCTCCGGGAGGAAGTCCGCGCAGAGGCCGTGGCCCTGGCAGGACGTCCAGTCGATGTCGAGGCGCTGGGCCGTGCTCATGGGCGGCTCTCCTGGGGGACCGGCAGCAGGGGGGTTCGGTCGGTCGCGGTGCAGCGGCCTCGGGCGTGGGCGTCGACCTCGGCGGCGAAGGTCGTCAGGGCGCTGCGGACCAGACGGACGGTGCCGTCGGGGTGATGGCAGGCGCCGCGTCCCTCGACCAGGCCCGACCAGCGGGCGAGGTCGGCGCGGACCGTGCCCTGCGGGCCGGGGGCGGCGAGGGTGCGGAAGGCGGTGGCGATGCGGGGCAGGCCGTTGAGGCAGGGGCCGCACTGGCCGGCCGACTGCAGGGCGAGGTAGCGCAGGACGCGGGCGGTCTCGGCGAGGCCGCAATGGCTCACGGGGAGCGCGGCGAGCACACCGGCACCCAAGTAGCCGGAGTCCAGGGCGAGTTGCGCGGCCTCGGCGGCCGGGATCCAGGTGCCGTGGTAGCCGCCGACGAGGACCGCCTGGGCGCCCTCAAGCGGCAGCACCCGTCCGATGGACAGGCCGTAGGGGGCCTCCACCACCCGGGGTTCGCGGCCCGGCACATGGATCGTGCACAGGACGCTGCCGGGCTGGGCCGGGGTGCCGGCCGTGCGGTACCAGTCGGCGCCGTAGCGGGCGACCAGCGCGAGGTGGGCCAGGGTCTCCACGTTCTGCACGAGGGTCGGGGCCCGGTGCACCCCGCGTTCACGGACCGGCGGGCGCTGGTACGCGGGCAGGGCCGGCCCGCCGGAGACGTACCGGGCGAGGGCGGAGGCCTGGCCGGACAGGAACGACTTGGGCAGCCGGACGACCTTCACGGGCAGCGGGTCCGCGGTGCGCTGGGCCAGGGCCGATTCCAGCCAGGTCGCGCCGTCCTCGACGGCGATGCAGGCCTCCCCCGCGCCGATCACCTGCGCCGCCGTCTGGAGGCCGTCCAGGACGAGATGGGGGGACAGCCGCAGCAGGGTCTTGTCCTTGTGGCTGGCCGGTTCGCCCTCGGCGCCGTTGGCCACGACCACGGGCGCGCGGCCGGTGCGCCGGCCCGCCTCGGCGACGGCGACGAGCTTGCGGTACGTCGGGAAACCGGCGCCGCCGCGGCCGGTGAGGCCGGACTCGGCGACCGTGCGGAGCACGCTCTCGGGGTCGCCGAGGGCCTGCGGGCCGTAGCGCTGGTGATGGGTGGCGAGGTCGGCGGGGGCGGCGCCGGGGGCCAGGAGCCGAGGGGGCATGTACAGGTCCGGGAAGGTCGCGGTCACGGTCGGGCTCCTTCGGCGGTGCGCAGGAGGGCTGCGGGGGTGCGGCGGGCGGCGCGGGCGGCATGCGCGAGCCGGGCGGCGAAGGCGGCGACCGCGGTGGCGACGCAGGCCACGGTCAGCCAGGTCATCCAGTCGGCGCCGGTGTCCGTGCCGATGCCGATGCCGTGCACGAGGGCGACCGGCCAGGAGGCGTACGCCAGCCAGTGGACGGCCCGCCAGGTGCGGTGGCCGAGGCGCTCGCGCAGCAGGCTGGTGACGAGGACGGCCAGCATCAGGTCGAAGGCGACCGTGCCGAGGCCCAGCCAGAGGGGCTGGTAGTCGGAGACGAAGGGGATCAGGGCGTCGACGACCGTGATGTTCACATAGCCGTCCACGATCGCCGTCGTGATGTGCAGGGCCAGGAAGGCGGTCGCGGAGAGCGAGAGCGTGCGGTGCAGGCTCATCGTGCCGAAGCGGGGCAGACCGGGGACGCGCGCCTTGAGTCTCACCGCGACGCCGAGCAGGACGACGACCGTGAAGAGGACGAGGCAGACGGCGCCCGTCGCCCGGTTGGCGTACCAGAGGGTCTCGGAGGTCACGCGGCCGCTCCCCGGGCCGAGTCGGTCGGCCAGCCCGGCGTGGTGACGACCAGACCGTCCTGACCCACCAGCCGCGCCGGCAGGCCGAGCCGCGTCAGCCAGCGTTCCGCGCCCGCGCCCTTGACCAGGGCGGCGGTGGTCGCCGTGTTGGCGTCGGCGCAGGTGCGGGCGGCGACCGAGACCGTGCGCCACGGGGTGCGGACGGGCAGGCCGGTGCGGGGGTCGACGATGTGGTGCAGGTCGTGGCCGCTCCGGCGCCAGTTGCGGGCCGCGGTGCCGGAGGTCGCGAGGCCTCCGCTGTGCAGGCCCACCGAGTCGTACGGGCCCTGGGCGGGCGTCTCGTCGACGGGTCCCGTGACGTCCTGGACGCGGATCTGCCAGCCGCCCGCCGGGGCCGCCCCCGCGACGGCCGTGTCGCCGCCCAGGCTGACCAGGACTCCGCAGTCGGCCGCCGCGGCCAGCGTCCGGACGGCACGGTCGGCGGCCCAGGCCTTGGCGGTGGCGCCCAGGTCGAGCCGGACGCCCTCGGGGACGGTGACCGTGCCGGTCGCGCGGTCGAGGCGCACGGTGCGCCAGCCAGGGGTGCGCCGGACCGTGAGCCGGACCGGACGGTCGTCCTCGCGGACGAGCTGGAAGTCGCGGTCGTAGCCGATCGCGTCCATCGCGGAGCCGACGGTGGGGTCCACGGCGCCGTCGGTGGCCTCGGCCGCGCGCAGGGCCACGTCGAGGGCCTCGGCGAGCAGCGGGCTGACCCGGACCGGGCGGCCCGCTGCGGTGTCGAGGGCGGCCAGCTCGGAGTCGGCGCGGAAGCGGCTGCAGGCCGCGTCGACCTCGGCGAGGTGCCGGGCGAGGAGCAGGTTGCAGGACTCCAGCAGGGCCGGGTCGGTGACGACCACGCGGACGGTGGTGCCCAGCGCCCGCCACTCCGCGGCGGCCGTGGTGCGGGACTCGGGCGAGGTGCGCAGCGCAGTGCTCATCACGACGCTCCCGACGTGGAGTCGGTGGAGCCGCCGGAGGAGGACGAGGACGAGGTGAGACCGCTGTCCGAGCTGGTCGAGTCGTCGGAGTTGGTCGAGTCGTCCGTGCCGGTGTCGCTGTCCGAGCTCGTGGAGTCGTCGGAGCTGGTGGAGCTGTCCGAGCCGGTGTCGCTGTCCGTGGACGTGGTGCTGTCGGTGGACGTGGTGCTGTCGGTGGAGGAGCTGCTCGACGAGGAGTCGCTGCTGCTCGTGCTCGTGCTGCTCGCCGTCGTGGTGGCGTCCGCCTGCATCGTGCCGACCAGGGCGAACACCCCGGCCGCCGCCGCCAGCGTCACCGCCGCGGCGAAGGCCGCCGTGCGCCGTGCGCCTCTGCGGACCGCCGCCGCGGCCCCCCGCTCGTCTTCTCTGGTCGCCATGACCGTTCCCCTCCCTAGTGACGCTCTGTCACGTCCTACGGTCGGGGAACGGCCTGAGAGAAGTCTGTGAGGCGGCCATACGTCTCGACAGAACTCCCTGAGACGTTTCTTAAACGGCCTCTCGGATCACGCCGTCAGGCGGGCGATCGCCTCGTCGACCGTGAGCTCCTCGCGCTCGCCGGTCCTGCGGTCCTTCAGCTCCAGGACGCCCTCGGCGGAGCGGCGGCCCGCGACGAGGATCTTCGGTACGCCCATCAGCTCGGAGTCGGTGAACTTCACGCCCGGGGAGACGCCGGCCCGGTCGTCGACCAGGACGCGCAGACCGGCCGCGCGCAGCTGCTCGGAGACGTCGAGCGCCAGCTCGGTCTGGAGGGCCTTGCCCGCCGCGACGACGTGCACATCGGCCGGGGCGACCTCGGCGGGCCAGCACAGGCCCTTGTCGTCGGCCGTCTGCTCGGCGAGGGCGGCGACCGCGCGGGAGACGCCGATGCCGTAGGAGCCCATGGTGACGCGGACCGGCTTGCCGTTCTGGCCGAGGACGTCGAGCTTCAGCGCGTCCGCGTACTTGCGGCCCAGCTGGAAGATGTGGCCGATCTCGATGGCGCGGTCCAGCTTCAGGCCGGTGCCGCAGTTGGGGCAGGGGTCGCCCTCCTGGACGACCACGACGTCGACGTACTCGCCGACCTCGAAGTCGCGGCCCGCGACGACGTTCTTCGCGTGCGTGCCCTCCTTGTTGGCGCCGGTGATCCAGGAGGTGCCGGGGGCCACCCGCGGGTCGGCGATGTACGTGACCTTCTCGCCCAGGCCCTGCGGACCGACGTAGCCGCGGACCAGGTCCGGGCGGCCCACGAAGTCCTCGGCGGTGACCAGCTCGACGGCGGCCGGGGCGAAGTGCGCCTCGACCTTGCCCAGGTCGACCTCGCGGTCACCGGGGACGCCGACGGCCACGATCTCGCCGTCGACCTTCACGAGGAGGTTCTTGAGGGTGTCGGCAGGCTGCACGCCGAGGTGGGCGGCGAGGGTCTCGATGGTGGGGGTGTCCGGGGTCGGGATCTCCTCGAGCGCGGGCACGCCCTCGGCGTCCGCCGGCTGCAGCCGGTATGTGATCGCCTCGGTGTTCGCCGCGAAGTCGCAAGTAGGGCAGTCCGCGAAGGTGTCCTCGCCGGCCTCGGCCGGGGCGAGGAACTCCTCCGACTTCGAGCCGCCCATCGCGCCCGCCGTGGCGGCGCAGATGCGGTAGTCGAGGCCGAGGCGCGTGAACACCTTCTGGTAGGCCTCGCGGTGCAGGGCGTAGGACTTCGCGAGGCCCTCGTCCTCCGTGTCGAAGGAGTAGGAGTCCTTCATCAGGAACTCGCGGCCGCGCAGGATGCCGGCGCGGGGACGGGCCTCGTCACGGAACTTCGTCTGGATCTGGTAGAGGATGACCGGCAGGTCCTTGTAGGAGGACGCCTGGTCCTTCACGATCAGCGTGAAGATCTCCTCGTGGGTCGGGCCGAGGAGGTAGTCGCCGCCCTTGCGGTCGTTCAGGCGGAACAGCTCCGGGCCGTACTCGTCCCAGCGGCCGGTCGCCTCGTAGGGCTCGCGGGGCAGCAGGGCCGGGAGCGACACCTCCTGGGCGCCGATCGCGTCCATCTCCTCACGGACGATCCGCTCGACGTTGGCCAGGACCTTCTTGCCGAGCGGCAGCCAGGACCAGATGCCGGCCGCGGTGCGGCGGACGTAGCCGGCGCGCACGAGGAGCTTGTGGCTGAGCACCTCGGCGTCCGCAGGGTCGTCGCGCAGCGTCTTCGCCATCAACTGGGACATGCGCTGGACCGGTGCGTTCGCCATGTTCTCGTACTCCTGCTGGGTACCTGCTGGGCAAGGGGGATGGCTAGCAGGTTAGCCGGGAGCGCGGCAAGCCCGGAAATCCGTTATGCGCGGCGCAGGAGAGGGAGCGCCGCGCCCATCACCGCGTACGGGCGGGGAGCGCTGGGGAAGAGGACCCTGCGGGCCAGGTCCCGGTAGCCCAGAGCGTGGTAGAGGGCACGGGCGGGGCTGTCCGCGTCGATCGCGGAGAGGATCGAGCGGGGTTCGGTCGCGGTGTCGGTGATCGTGGTGATCAGGGCCCGGCCCGCGCCGCGGTTCTGGTGGACGGGGTGGACGTGCAGCTCCGTGATCACGAAGGAGTCGTCCAGCCAGTGCTCGTTGCCCTGGGCCCGGAGGTAGGGCTGGACGACGGTGGACCACCAGTGGGTGCGGTCGTTGGGCATGCCGTAGACGAAGCCGATCAGCCGGCCCTCGGGGGTCGACGCGCCGAAGGCACGCGCGCCCGGGTTCGTCATGTGGCGCAGGACGATCTGGCGTCTCACGGCCACTTCGTCGGGGCCCAGTCCGAAGGCGACGGCCTGGACTGCCAGGGCCTCGTCCACGTGCGCAGGGAGGTCCAAGGGGCCGATGACGAGGTCCATGGCGGGAGCCTACAGGGGGCTAAAACAGCACGCTCATGAATGCGCCGACCTCCTGGAAGCCCACCCTCCGGTAGGTGCGCCGCGCCGCCGTGTTGAAGTCGTTCACATAGAGGCTCACCATCGGGGCCACGTCCGCCAGGGCGTAGCGCAGGATCGCCGCCATGCCGGGGGCCGCCAGGCCCTGGCCCCGGTACTCCGGGGCCACCCAGACGCCCTGGATCTGGCAGGCCTGCGGGGTCGCCGCGCCGATCTCCGCCTTGAAGACGACCCTGCCCCGGTCGTCGAGACGGGCGAACGAGCGGCCGGAGCCCACGAGTTCGGCGACGCGCGCCTGGTAGAGGAGGCCGCCGTCGCCGGCCATCGGGGAGACGCCGACCTCCTCGGTGAACATCGCCACGCACGCGGGCATGATCGCGTCCATCTCGTCCTTGCGGATGCGGCGGACGTAGGGATCCGGGGCGATGTCGGCGGGCATGCGGTCGGTGACCATGAGGGGCTGCCGGGTGCGGACCTCTCGGGCCGGGCCCCAGTGGGTCTCCAGGAGGCGCCAGAGCTGGGTGGTCGGCTCGGCGGGGCCGACGATCGAGGAGCAGCGGCGGCCGGCCCGGCGGGCGCGGTCGGCGAAGGCGCGGACGGCGCGGGGGGTGGCGCAGATCGGGACCAGGTTGGCGCCCGCGTAGCAGAGGGACGTCAGCATGCCGTCCTCGTACCAGCCCCACATCTCGCCGCCGAGCCGCCAGGGGTCGAGGCCCGCGACCTGCACACGGGATGTCACGAAGGCGTTGGCTACGGGCTCGCGGTCGAGGACGGCGAGCGCGGCGTCCAGGTCGCTCGGTTCGAGGACCCGGGAGGTCGTCTGGGTCAACACGCGCGGGGCCTCACACTCAGGTCAGCTGATCCCCGCACTGTACCTGCGGAAGCTTGGTGGTGCCGCCCCGTGTTGGTGTTGCCGGCGGTCGGGACTTGCCGTCGGCCGGTCGTGCGGTGACTGGGGGCTGCCGCCCCCAGACCCCCGCTGTCGGCCTGAACGGCCTCGTCCTCAAACGCCGGACGGGCTGGAATCACCCGGACCCGCGCTGCAGAGCGCACCGCCCGCCCTCGTCCTCAAACGCCGGACGGGCTGAGTTGCCGTGACCGGTGCTGGAAACCTCAGCCCGCGACCGATACCGACGGCTCGCCGGAGGTGATGCCTTCCGCCTCCATCAGTTCGGCCAGCTTCATCGCTTCCTCGATGAGGGTTTCTACGATCTTGGATTCCGGGACGGTCTTGATGACCTCGCCCTTGACGAAGATCTGGCCCTTGCCGTTGCCGGAGGCGACGCCGAGGTCGGCCTCTCGGGCCTCGCCGGGGCCGTTCACCACGCAGCCCATGACGGCCACGCGGAGGGGGACCTCCATGCCGGTGAGGCCTGCGGTGACCTCCTCCGCCAGCTTGTAGACGTCGACCTGGGCGCGGCCGCAGGACGGGCAGGAGACGATCTCCAGGCCGCGCTGCTTGAGGTTCAGGGACTCCAGGATCTGGTTGCCGACCTTGACCTCTTCGACGGGGGGCGCGC
This sequence comes from Streptomyces sp. NPDC002623, assembly GCF_053592635.1. Lineage (NCBI taxonomy): Bacteria > Bacillati > Actinomycetota > Actinomycetes > Kitasatosporales > Streptomycetaceae > Streptomyces > Streptomyces sp. NPDC002623. Next base: position 40,305 of record NZ_JBSFWB010000019.1, read on the forward strand.
TCAGCGAGACGCGGATGGTGTCGCCGATGCCCTGGGAGAGGAGCGCGCCGAAGGCCACCGCCGACTTGATCGTGCCCTGGAAGGCCGGGCCCGCCTCGGTGACGCCCAGGTGGAGGGGGTAGTCGCTCTGGGCGGCGAGCTGGCGGTACGCCTCGATCATGATCACCGGGTCGTTGTGCTTGACCGAGATCTTGATGTCGTGGAAGTCGTGCTCCTCGAAGAGGGACGCCTCCCACAGGGCGGACTCGACGAGCGCCTCGGGCGTCGCCTTGCCGTACTTCTGGAGCAGGCGGCGGTCCAGCGAGCCGGCGTTGACGCCGATGCGGATCGGGGTGCGGTGCTCGTTCGCCGCCTTGGCGATCTCCTTGACCTTGTCGTCGAACTGCTTGATGTTGCCGGGGTTCACCCGGACCGCCGCGCAGCCCGCCTCGATCGCGGCGAAGACGTACTTCGGCTGGAAGTGGATGTCCGCGATCACCGGGATCTGCGACTTGCGGGCGATCGTCGCGAGGGCGTCCGCGTCGTCCTGGGTCGGGCAGGCCACGCGGACGATCTGGCAGCCGGACGCCGTCAGCTCGGCGATCTGCTGGAGCGTCGCGCCGATGTCCGACGTGCGGGTCGTGGTCATCGACTGGACCGAGACCGGGGCGTCCCCGCCCACCGCCACGGATCCGACCTGGATCTGGCGGCTCTTCCGGCGCTCGGCAACCCTGGTCGGAACGGACGGCATGCCGAGAGAAATCGCAGTCATCTGCTGTGCAACCCCAAGTCGTGGATCAAGGCCCAGGTCCCGTCTGTGGCGGGTTCCAGGCTTCGAGATTACGGCACCGGGGCGGGCGGGAGCACATCACACCGGTCACCTGTCCACCCAAGGGAGACGGCCCGGCACACCAGTGTGCCGGGCCGTCGTGAACTCTGGGTGACTAGGAGATTCTGACCGGGTTCACCACGTCCGCGATCAGGACCAGGATCGTGAAGCAGACGAAGATGCCTGCCACCACGTAGGCCACCGGCATCAGCTTCGCCACGTCGAACGGGCCCGGGTCGGGGCGCTTGAGGACCTTCGCCGTGTTGCGGCGCAGGGACTCCCACAGGGCGCCCGCCATGTGTCCGCCGTCCAGGGGCAGCAGCGGGAGCATGTTGAAGAGGAAGAGGGAGAGGTTGAATCCGGCGACCAGCATCACGGCCAGGGCCAGCTGCTGTGAGGCCGGGATGTCCAGGGTGAAGATCTCGCCGCCGACGCGGGCCGCGCCGACCACGCCCATGGGTGAGTCGGGCTCGCGGGGCGCGCCGTCGAAGGCCGCGTTCCACAGGGCCGGGATCTTGCTGGGCAGGGCGGCCAGGGAGTCGACGGCCTCGCCGACCCGGTCGGTCATCCAGGACACGGAGTCGCCGAAGTCCTGCTTGACGACGCCGGTGGCCGAGCTGAAGCCGAGGAAGCCGGCCTTGACGTACTCGCCCTGGACGTACGCCCCGTCGCCGTCCTTCTTCGCGACCTGGTTGGTGGCGATCTTGGCGTGCAGGGTCACCTCCTTGCCGTCCCGGTCCACGACGATCGCCACTTCCTGGCCGGCGCTGACGCGGATCAGGTCGGAGAGGGTGTTCCAGTCGTCCGTCCGCTGACCTGCGAAGGAGACGATCTCGTCGCCCGGCTTCATGCCGGCGGCCGCGGCCGGGGAGGCCGGGTCGGTCGACTTGCACGCGTCACGGTTCTCGGTCTGGGAGATGACGCACGGGGAGATCGAGCTGACCGTGGTGGTCTGCTGCTGGATGCCGAAGCCCATCAGGACCGTGAGGAACAGGGCCACCGCGAGCACCAGGTTCATGAACGGGCCCGCGAACATCACGATGAACCGCTTCCACGGCTTGCGGGTGTAGAACATCCGGGTCTCGTCGCCCGGCTGGAGCTCCTCGTAGGCGGCCGAGCGGGCGTCCTCGATCATGCCGCGCCAGGGTGACGTGGAGCGGGCGGTGATCTTGCCGTCGTCGCCCGGCGGGAACATGCCGATCATGCGGATGTAGCCGCCGAAGGGGATCGCCTTGATGCCGTACTCGGTGTCGCCCTTCTTGCGCGAGAAGATCGTCGGGCCGAAGCCGACCATGTACTGCGGCACGCGGATGCCGAAGTACTTGGCGGTGGACAGGTGTCCCAGCTCGTGCCAGGCGATCGAGAAGAGCAGGCCGACCGCGAAAATGACTATGCCGAGGATCATCATCAGGGCTGTCATGCACGCGCCTCCGCAGTAGCCGTCAGTTCCTGGGCCCGGGCCCGTGCCCAGGTCTCCGCATCGAGGACGTCCGACACGGTCAGTGAAGTTCCCGTCACCGGCGTGCCGTGCTCCTCCACGACCCGGGTGACCGTCTCCATGATCCCGTTGAACGGGAGCGCGCCCTTGCGGAACGCCTCCACGCACTCCTCGTTGGCGGCATTGAACACCGCCGGGGCCGTGCCCGCGAGCTCGCCCACGTGCCGGGCGAGGTTCACCGAGGGGAAGGCCTCGTTGTCGAGCGGGAAGAACTCCCAGGTCGACACCTTGCTCCAGTCGAAGGCGGGCGCCGCATCGGGGACGCGCCGGGGCCAACCGAGGCCTATGGCGATGGGCCCGCGCATGTCGGGGGGCGTCGCCTGGGCCAGTGTCGATCCGTCCGTGAACTCAACCATCGAGTGGACATACGACTGCGGGTGCACGACCACCTCAATCCGCGAGAAGGGAATGTCGTAGAGGAGGTGCGCCTCGATGACCTCCAGCCCCTTGTTGACCAGGGTCGCGGAGTTGATCGTGATCACCGGGCCCATGGACCAGGTGGGGTGGGCGAGGGCGTCCTCGACGGTCACGTGCGCCAGCTCGGCCTTGGTGCGGCCGCGGAAGGGGCCGCCGGAGGCGGTGACGACCAGCTTGCGGACGTCGGCCCGGGTGCCGGCGGCCAGGGACTGGAAGAGGGCCGCGTGCTCGGAGTCCACCGGGATGATCTGCCCGGGCTCGGCCAGCGCCTTCACCAGCGGGCCGCCGACGATGAGCGACTCCTTGTTGGCGAGCGCGAGGGTGCGGCCCGCCTCCAGGGCGGCGAGGGTGGGCGCGAGGCCGATGGAGCCGGTGATGCCGTTGAGAACGGTGTGGCAGTCGGTGGCGGCGAGCCGGGCGGCCGCCTCCGGGCCGGCCAGGATCTCCGGGAGCGGCTCCCCGGGCCCGTACGCGGTGGCGAGCGCCTCGCGCAGGGCGGGCACGACGTCCTCGCGGGCGACCGCGACGGTCCGCACCCGCAGCCGGCGGGCCTGCTCCGCGAGGAGGGCGACCCGGCCGCCGTTGGCGGACAGGCCGGTCACCCGGAACCGGTCCGGGTGGCGCAGCACGAGATCGATGGCCTGGGTGCCGATCGAACCCGTGGAGCCGAGGATCACCACGTCCTTGGGGCCGTCGCCCGCGCCTGCGTCGTAGACGAGGTGTGGGTCGGCGAGGGGGGTTGGGCTGTCGCTCATGCCCCCCATTGTTGCCGCACGGGGTGTGCGACGGGACAGGGTGTCCCCCCAAGGAGGACACCCTGCGCTCTGGTGTGCGGTGGCTCACCTGATCGGGCGGTGGACGTTCTCCCGTTCGCTCGGCCCGGGGGCGGCCTCGGCGATCCAGGGGCCTTCGCCCGAGGGGTCGACGATGCCCTGTTCCAGCCACTCGTAGGCGCCCGCCATGACGCCCTTGACGACCTTGCGGTCCACGCCGTCGGTGTTGCTCCACAGGCGGGTGAAGAGCTCGTCGACGCGGATGCGGGACTGGCGGCAGAAGGCGTCGGCGAGCTGGTAGGCCTCGCGGCCGTGCTCGCCGCGCGAGCGCAGCAGTTCCGCGCGCACGCAGGCCGCGCTCATCGCGAACAGCTCCGCGCCGATGTCGACGATCCGGCCGAGGAAGCCCTGTTTGGTCTCCATCCGGCCCTGCCAGCGGGACATGGCGTAGAACGTGGAGCGGGCGAGCTTGCGGGCATGCCGTTCGACGTAGCGCAGGTGGGGGGAGAGGTCGACCCCGCCGGTCCTGAACTCGCTGAACGTGCCCGGGAGCTGGCCTGATCCCGTGACGAGTTTCGGCAGCCACTTGGCGTAGAACACGCCGGCGTTCGCGCCGGCCCTCGCCTTGTCCTGGAGGGACTTGTCGGGGTCGATGAGGTCGCCGGCGACGGTGAGGTGGGCGTCGACGGCCTCGCGGGCGATGAGGAGGTGCATGATCTCCGTCGAGCCCTCGAAGATGCGGTTGATGCGCAGATCGCGCAGGACCTGTTCGGCCGGCACCGCGCGCTCGCCGCGGGCGGCGAGCGACTCGGCCGTCTCGAAGCCGCGGCCGCCGCGGATCTGGACGAGTTCGTCGGCCATCCGCCAGCCCAGCTCGGAGGCGATGAGCTTGGCCAGCGCGCCTTCGATACGGATGTCGTTGCGGTCCTCGTCGGCCATCTGGGAGGAGAGGTCCAGTACGGCTTCCAGGGCGAAGGTGGTCGCCGCGATGAAACTGATCTTCGCGCCGACCGCCTCGTGGTGGGCGATCGGCTTGCCCCACTGCTCGCGGGCCGCCGACCACTCGCGGGCGATCTTCAGCGACCACTTGCCGGCGGCCACACAGGACGCGGGCAGCGAGAGCCGACCGGTGTTGAGGGTGGTCAGGGCGATCTTCAGGCCCGTGCCCTCGGCGCCGATCCGGTTCGCGGCCGGGACCCGGACCTGGTGGAAGCGGGTGACGCCGTTCTCGATGCCGCGCAGGCCCATGAAGGAGTTGCGGTTCTCGACGGTGATGCCGGGCGAGTCCGTCTCCACGACGAAGGCGGTGATGCCGCCCTTGTGGCCCTCGCTCCTCGGCACCCGGGCCATCACGACCAGCAGGTCGGCGACGACGCCGTTGGTGGTCCACAGCTTGACCCCGTCGAGGACGTAGTCGTCGCCGTCCGGGACCGCGCTGGTCGCCAGGCGCGCCGGGTCGGAGCCGACGTCGGGCTCGGTGAGGAGGAAGGCGCTGATGGCGGTGGTGGCACAGCGCGGCAGGAACCGCTGCTTCTGCTCGTCGCTGCCGAACTGCTTCAGCGGCTGGGGCACGCCGATGGACTGGTGCGCCGACAGCAGCACGCCGATCGCGGGGCTGGCCGAGCCGACCAGGGCGAGCGCCTTGTTGTAGTACACCTGGGTGAGACCGAGGCCGCCGTACTTGGGGTCGATCTTCATGCCGAGGGCGCCGAGCTCCTTGAGTCCGTTGATGACCTCGTCGGGGATCCTGGCCTCGCGTTCGATGCGGGCCGCGTCGACCTTCGTCTCGCAGAAGTCGCGGAGTTTGGTCAGGAACTGCTCGCCGCGCCGGACGGCCTCCTCGGAGGGGACCGGGTGGGGGTGGATGAGGTCGAGCCGGAAGCGTCCCAGGAACAGTTCCTTGGCGAAGCTCGGCTTGCGCCAGTCCTGTTCCCGGGCGGCCTCGGCGACCTGGCGGGCCTCACGCTCGGTGACGGTGGGTTTTTTGAGGGGTGGTGCGGACATGAGGCTCACCTCGCCGCGAATCGGGATCTCGGACCACATTTGGTTACCGATGAGTGCTACTCGATCGTTGGTACCCGATCCCGGGCGAGGTGGCCACCCCACGCGTCCGCGTTCAGCCGATGGTGACCGAGTAGGACCTGGTGTCCAGTCGGCCTGTTCCCTTGAAGACCTCGGTGCCGGACTCGATGCCGGAGACGTACTTGTCGTTGCTCAGCAGCTTGCGCCGAACGAGTGCCTGGGTGAAGTCGTCCAGGTCGAGGGTGGCCTTGGTGGTGTTGGTGCGGCGGACGAAGGAGTACACCTTCCAGCCGATGTCCCCCTGGTAGATGTCCCACATCGCGCCGTTCAGGCTGACGCTGCCGTACTTGGCGCCCAGCGGGCCCGCGCCGCCCTGCCGATTGAGCCAGATCATGATTTCGTCGGTGGGCTGGTCCTGCCAGTCCGCGGTGTTCTTGGTGTGCAGCCACAGGTCGTAGGCGACGTTCATGGTGCCGGGGTTCGCGGGGAGCGAGAACTCCCAGCTCGCGGTCACCTTCTTGCGGTCGCCGACCTTGATCGGCAGTCCGGTGGACGCCTTGTCGACCTTCCAGCCCCAGTGCCAGCCGAGGACGGTGGAGGCGTACGACTTCACGTCCCCGTCGGTGCCCTTGCTGTTGTTGGCCCAGGTGTAGCTGGTGCCCCAGGCGATGTTCGACCCGGACCGGCCGTCGTCCCAGACGCACTGGCTGCCGGTGCCCTTGTCCTGGCCCCAGAGGTTGTTGTTCACGTAGTACTTGCCGAGCGTGACGGTGTCGAAGGCCGTGCACTTCTTGCTCGACTCGCCCGCCTGGGCGACGGTGACGCCGGCGGCGGCCGCGAGGGCGACCGCGGCGGCGGTGAGCGCCTTGGCCTTCTTCGACAGGCGGGGGCGACGGTGCTGCATGGGGGTCCTTCCGGGGGCGGACAGCGCTTACGTGACTCCAGTGGCCGCCGGGGCCGGAAAAGGTTGCCGTAGCCTTCTCCACCAATCCCCCGCAACTCGCTGTCGAAGCGCTTCGACAACCTATGGACACCCACCCCCGCTAGAGCTACTGTCGAACCACCCTCACCCGCCCCTGTTCGCAATGCGCACTGTCGAAGCGCTTCACAAAAATTGGAGAGCTGGATGGTCACCCTCGCCGAGGTCGCCCAGCACGCCGGAGTCTCGGCGAGCACGGTGAGCTATGTCCTCAGTGGCAAGCGGTCCATCTCCACGACCACCCGGCAGCGGGTCGAGCAGAGCATCCGCACGCTCGGCTACCACCCGAACGCGGGCGCCCGCGCGCTGGCCAGCAGCCGGTCGAACATCATCGCGCTGATGATCCCGCTGCGCACCGACATGTATGTGCCGGTGATGATGGAGATCGCCATCGCGGTGGCCACGGTTGCGCGGAGCCACGGCTACGACGTCCTGCTGCTCACCGGCGAGGAGGGTCCCGACGCCGTCCGCCGCGTCACCGGCAGCGGGCTCGCCGACGCGATGATCCTGATGGACGTCGAACTCGACGACGAGCGGCTGCCGTTGCTGCGCTCCACCGACCAGCCGTCCGTGCTGATCGGGCTGCCGGCCGACACCTCCGGCCTGACCTGCGTGGATCTCGACTTCGCGGCGACCGGCGCACTGTGCGTGGAGCATCTGGCGACGCTCGGCCACCGCGACATCGCTGTCATCGGCGAGGCCCCGGCGGTCTACGAACGGCACACCGGCTTCGCCGAGCGCACGCTCGACGGACTGCGGTACCGGGCCAAGGAGTTGGGCCTGCGACTGCTGCACCGTCCGTGCGAGGGCGGGTACGACGCGATGGCCGTGACGCTGGCCCGGGTGCTCGACGAGCGGCCGGGCACCACCGGGTTCGTCGTGCAGAACGAGTCGGCGGTCGAGCCGCTGCTCGCCCTGCTGCGTCAGCAGGGCCGGGCCGTGCCGGAGGACGTGTCGGTGGTGGCGATCTGCCCCGACCAGGTCGCCGTCCAGGCCTCGGTGCGGCTGACGTCGGTCGCCATCCCCGCGCAGGAGATGGGCCGGCACGCCGTGGAACGCCTGGTCGCCAAGCTGGAGGGCCGCGGCAGCGACGAAGTCGTGCTGATCTCCCCCGAGTTGACCGTCCGGGCGAGCACGGGACCGGCGCCCGCCGCTTCCTGACCTTCCCGGCCTTCCCCGCTTCCCTGCCTTCCCGACCTTCCTGATCCTCCCGACGTTCCTGACGCCGGGCCGCACCAGCGGCGTCTCAGGGCACCCCCATGTCTGCACCCCGTCTGCCTGCACCCCGTCTGCCTGCACTCCTTCAAGGGAGCACCCCACGTGAACCAGCCTGTCGAAAACCAGCCTCAGGTCAGTCTCGCGCAGTCGTCGCCCACGGTCGGCACCTTCCGTGAGCGCGGCGGCGCGCTGGAGTGGAGCGGCCGCCAGGAGACCCTGCGCATCGAGCCGTGGGGTCCGGACGCCGTCCGGGTGCGTGCCCGGCTCGGCGGGCCGATCCTCGAAGGGCTGCCGGGCGCGCTGCTCGACGAGCCGCCGGCCACCGAGAGCAGCGTCAAGATCGTCGACGGGGAGGGGCAGTTGACGGTCGGCGCGCTGACCGTCGAGGTGAACGCCGAGGGGCTGATCCGCTTTCTGCGCACGGACGACGGCGCGGAGATCCTGGCCGAGGAGCGCGCCCACTTCTGGTGGCCGGGCTCACGCCTCTACACGGCCGTCGGCAACGGCCACCACCGGCTGGAGCAGCGCTTCGCCGCCTACGACGACGAGAAGCTGTACGGGCTCGGCCAGCACCAGCACGGCCGGCTGGACCAGAAGGGCCTGGTCCTGGACCTGGTCCAGCGCAACGCCGAGGTCGGCATCCCGGTGCTGACCTCCAGCCGGGGCTACACCCTGCTGTGGAACAACCCGGCGATCGGCCGGGTGGAGCTGGCGGGCAACGGCACCCGCTGGGTCGCGGACTCGGCCCGCCAGATCGACTACTGGATCACGGCCGGCGCCCCGGCCGACGCCCAGCGCCGCTACAGCGCGGTCTCCGGCCGCACGCCGATGCTGCCGGAGTGGGCGGCCGGCTTCTGGCAGTGCAAGCTGCGCTATCGCACCCAGGACGAACTCCTCGGCGTGGCCCGGGAGTACAAGCGCCGGGGCCTGCCCCTGGACGTGATCGTCTGCGACTTCTTCCACTGGACGCACCTGGGCGACTGGAAGTTCGACCTGAGCGAGTGGCCCGACCCGGCGGCGATGGTCCGTGAACTGGAGGAGCTCGGCGTCAAGTTGGTCGTGAGCGTCTGGCCCTCGGTGTCGCCGCTGAGCGAGAACCACCCGGTGATGGAGCAGCGCGGCTACTTCATCGGCACCCAGTACGGTCCGATGGCACACGCCGACTGGCCGGACAAGGGGGTCGCCTCGACGGTCCAGATCGCGTTCTACGACGCGACGAACCCCGAGGCCCGGGAGTTCGTGTGGGAGCGCATCCGCGACAACTACCTCGCCCCGTACGGGATCACCGCGTTCTGGCTGGACGCCTGCGAGCCCGAGCTGAAGCCCGGCTTCCAGGAGAACCTGCGCTACTGGGCGGGCCCGGGCCTGGAGGTCGGCAACATCTACCCGGCCGACAACGCCCGCACGTTCTACGACGGGCTGCGCGCGTCCGGCTCCGGCGACGACGAGATCATCACCCTCAACCGCTCGGCGTGGGCGGGCAGTCAGCGCTACGGGGCCGCGCTGTGGTCCGGTGACATCGGCGCCGACTTCCCGACCCTGCGTCGGCAGATCGCGGCCGGTCTGAACACCGCGCTCTCCGGCATCCCGTGGTGGAACACCGACATCGGCGGCTTCCACGGCGGCGACCCGGACGACCCGGCGTACCGGGAGGTGATGGTCCGCTGGTTCCAGTTCGGCGCGCTGTCCCCGCTGATGCGTCTGCACGGCTTCCGCGACCCGGGCATGCCGCTGGGCCCGGACATGACCGGCGGCCCGAACGAGGTGTGGTCGTACGGCGAGGAGGCCGGCGCGGTCCTGGAGAAGTACCTGCGGCTGCGCGAGCGGCTCAAGCCGTACGTCCTTCGGGTCATGCGGGAGGCGCACGAGGAGGGGCTGCCGCCGATGCGGCCGCTGTTCCTGGAGTTCCCGGACGACCCTGCGACCTGGTCGGTGGACGACTCCTACCTGTTCGGCCGGGACCTGCTCGTCGCCCCGGTGCTGACGGCGGGCGCCACGGCCCGCACGGCGTATCTCCCGGCGGGCGCGACCTGGACGGATGCGTGGACGGGGGACACCTACGAGGGCGGCACGGCGGTGACCGTCGACGCCCCGCTGGACCGGCTCCCGCTGTTCCTGCGGGACGGGGCGCGGCTGCCGGTGGCCGAATAGTCCCAGGGCCGTGTGAACAGGCCGTGTGAACACCCTTGTGACAGAAGGGGGTCGGTGGGGTAGAGGGCTGGGATCCGCTACCTCCACCGCTCCACGAAAGGGTGTTCGCCGTGTCCTCCGTGTCCGCCGTACCCAGCGGCTCCGTCCCTCACCCGCTCCCCCTCCCTCATCCGCTCCCGCTCACCCTGGCCAATCTCCTCCTCAGAGCGGGGTTCTCCTCCCGCCGCGCACCTGACCGCGCCTTCGACCGCCTGGCCGGCGACGCCGGTCCGGTGGACGCGGGCTTCTCCGACGACTTCCGGCTGCTGCTCGGCCACTGGGCCCGGGACGAGAACCTCACCCCGGTCGGCTGGTGGTCGGCGCAGGGCCATGTCCGCAGGCATCTCGCCAACCGGGCCCGGGTCCGGCGGCTGATCGCCGAGCACCCCGAGATCGCGCAGGAGCCCATCGAGCGGCCGGTGTTCGTCGTCGGCCTGCCGCGCACCGCCACCACGCTCACCCACGGGGTGCTGTCCCTCTCGGAGCAGCACCGATGTCCGCTGTTGTGGGAGTTACTGACACCGGATCTGGACGGCTCGCCCGAGCGGCGCGAGAAGGCGGTCAGGGCCGCGCGCATGATGGTCGGCGGCATCAACCTGTTCGCCCCGCGCTACCGCGACATCCATCCGCTGGTCGCGGAGGGCCCCGAGGAGTGCACCTTCGCCCTCCCGCACACCATCATGCCGCTGTCCCAGGCCCGTATCCCCGCGTACCGGGCGGCGCTCGACGCGCGGGACTTCGTCCCCGACTACGCCTACCTCAAGCAGATCTACCAGGTGCTCCAGTACGGCCGGCCCCGCCGCCGCTGGGTGCTGAAGTCGCCGCTGCACACCGGAAACCTCGACGCGCTGCTCGCCGTCTTCCCCGACGCCACGCTCGTGTGGACGCACCGCGAGCCGGCGGCCGTCGTGGCGTCCTTCTGCAGTCTGATCGAGCACGGGATGGCCATCACGCTGCGCCCGCTCGATCTGCACGGTCTCGGCGCGACCTGGCTGGAGCTGCTGAGCGACTCCGTGCGGCGCGGGCTCGCCGCCCGGGCCTCGATCCCGCCCGAGGCGCTCGTCGACGTCCCGTACTCCTGGCTGGGCTCCGATCCGGCGAGCGGCGCCCCGAAGCTCTACGACGCCGTCGGCGCCCGGTGGACCGAGGCCGACGCGGCACGGCTCCCGGGGGTCGCGGCCCGGCCCAGGGGCGCCCGGCCGCACAGCTACGACCTGTCCCGGTACGGGCTGACCCGTGCCGACGTCGACTCGGCGTTCGCCGGGTACGACGCGCTGCGGGCCGAGGTCGACCGGGCGTAGGGCCGGCCGGCCTCGGCGCGCCCTGCGTCAGCTGCTGCTGACGGTCAGGTTGTTGGTCACGAAGTCCAGCCCGCCCGAGGACGAGGTGATCTCGAAGCCGAACTGCACGTCACCGATGGTCTCGTTGCCGAACCAGCCCTTCGTGTCCTTGATCCACTTGAGGATCGGGAGGATGTTGACGGTGCCGGACGACGAGTCGGACGTGCGCAGGAACGAGAACACCTCGTTCGCGCCGTTGTTTCCCTTGTAGACGGTCCAGGTGTGGCCGCCGAGGGTCACGTTTCCCTGCGAGGTGCCGAGGGGGCCGACGGCGCCGTTGTAGTTGACCCAGAGCATGATCTCGTAGTCGTAGTCGGTGTCCCAGATGTCGTACGACGTGTTGTAGGCGCCGGAGGACGGGACCGTGACGTTGTAGCTGCTGGAGAGCGAACCGAGCGAGGTGATCGTCTTGTTGACCACCTTCTTGGAGTTCGGATAGGACTTGATGCCGCCGGTGTTGGGGTGGTTGGCCCAGACGCCCCAGTTGGTGCCGGAGTTCGCCCAGACGCACTGGCTGCCGGCGCCGGAGCCCCAGATGTTGTTGTAGAGCGTGTAGCCGTTCAGGCTGGTGTTGCCCCACTGGTCGCAGGAGCTCCAGACGGCGGCCGAGGCGGGGGCGGAGGCCGCTCCGACGGTGATGCCGAGGGCGATCGCGGGGGCGAGGAGGGCCTTGACGACCCTGTTGCGGGTGCGTGTTGCCATGGTGTCCCTTCCATGGGTGGGGGGAGGTGCGGTGTCTTTCATGGGGGGTTGCCGCGTCCCCAGGTGAGGACGTGGTCTTCTCCGGCGACCAGGTCGAGGAACTCCCGGTCGCCGGCGGAAGTCCGGAGTTCGATGCGGTGGGTGCGGTGCGGTCGGACGATCGCCCGTGCGCCGTCGGGGCTCCAGAGGAGGTCGAGCTCCGCGCCGAACCGGGTGCGGACGCCCCGGAGTTCGCCCGAGGGCAGGGCGGCGGTGAGCGCGGGCAGCAGGACCAGCCGGTCGGGGGTCGACTGGACGAGCGCCTCGACGAGCACGGCGGGGAGGGTGTGGGCGGCGTCGGCGTTGTAGACGTCGCGGCGGGGGTAGTGGGCGCTCATCAGGGAGGCGTGGAAGAAGTCGCCGTCCAGGACGCTGCCGAGGGCGTCGGCGACCCGGCGGCCGTCGCGCAGCCGGGCCGCGATCAGGGCGTGGTGGAGATGGCCGTGCGCGGAGTCGTTCTCGGCGCCGCGCAGCTCCAGGGCGCGGTGGGCGGCGGCCGCGAGGTCCGGGGTGTCGTAGGGGTTGATCTCCTCCAGCGGCCAGACGCCGTAGAGATGGCTGAGGTGGCGGTGGTCGTAGGTGTCGTCGAGGCCGGGCCGGGCCCACTCGGCGAGCGCGCCGTCGGCGTTGACCCGGTGGGGTGGGAGGCGGTCGGCGAGGGCCAGCCATCCGGGCGCCCGGTCGGGGTGGTACGCGGCGGCGGTGAGGAGGGCGTGCCGGGCGGCGGAGAGATCCATCGCCGCGTCGAGGGCGCCCCAGCTGCCGTTGGCCGGACGGTTCTCGGGCGAGTAGGAGGGGACGACGACGAGTCGGCCTTCGGCGTCGGTCCGGGTGAGGAAGTCCTCGTAGAACAGGGCGACCTCGGCGAGGGCGGCGGCGGTGCGCGGGTCGCGTTCGCCGCGGGCCTCGTCGTGGTCGACGAGCGGCTTGAGCAGCCAGTCGGCGCCGGCGGTCCACAGATGCAGCGGGTACTCGCGGCTGAAGTGGTACGACAGCCCCGACTCTCCGTCGCTGTGCGCGGGCGCGACCGCGCCCCGGGCGCCGAAGACGGCACGGGCGTTCTCGCGCCAGTCGTCGAACTGGCGGTGGATCGACTCGGCGAGGGCGTCGGTGACTTCGGGGAGGGCGGCGGCGGTGGCGGAGGCGGTCTGGAGGTTGACGTTGGCGTCGTTGGTGAACGCTCCGGCCCACGCGGTGTTCCAGTCGCCGGTCCACAGCCCGGGCAGCCGGGGCGGATTGAGGCCGGAGGAGGACAGCAGGTGGTAGCGGCCGGCGGCGAAGAGGCGCTCCAGGAGAGCCGTGCTGCGGGGGCGTTCCAGCAGCTCGGAGCCGGGGAGGCCGCGTTCGGCCGGGTCGGCGTGCAGGTCGAGGAGGACGCGGTCGTAGGCGGTGCGGTGGCGGGCGAGGTGGCGGGCGAGCAGGTCGTCGTAGCGGTGCGGCAGAGCGCTCAGGGCACGCTGTTCGCGGGCGGCGTCGAACTCGCCGGTGTGCCGGTGCACGCGGGTGAGCAGCAGGACGGACTCGGCGCCGGTGACCCGCACGCCGGGGTGGGCGAGTTCGGTGCGGCCGCCGGTGGCGACAACGAGGGTCACGCCCGTGTACGCGCGGTCGCTGTCCGGGTAGCGGGCGCGCAGGGTGAGCAGCGCGCCGTCCGGGGTGAGGACCGCGCCCTGCCCGACGGCGAGGTCCTCGGGTGCGCCCGGGAGCCGGTGGTCCAGCCAGACGTCCAGGTCGAGGCCGGTGACCTGCTGGACGATGACGTCGTCGGCGCGGGAGACGAAGACCCGGCTGGTGCCGCCCACGCAGGTGGCGCTGGTCTCGCCGGTGGTGAAGTCGACGGAGCGCAGGTAGCGGAGGTAGCGGCGCGGCTCGGTCGAGGGCGCTCGGCACAGCCGCAGCTGGAAGGCCGGGTGGAAGGGCTGGACCCACTGCAGGGGGCGGTGGTCGGTGAAGCCTTCGGCGGCGGCCGTCTCGCCGGCCAGCAACTTGTCCTGGAGGGCGGGGAGTTCGGCGGCGAGTTCGGGCGGGCGGGCGTGTTCGGCGCCGTTGGGGCGGACCAGGGTGTGGTGGGTGACGACGACCCGGTCGTCGTACGGATCGCCGAACACGAGGGCGCCGTGCCGGCCGTTGCCGCTGAGGAAGCCGTCCTCCCAGCGGTCGGCGGGCTGGTACTCCCAGGTTCCGTGCACGGGGCCGGCCGCGGCGGGGTCGCCGGTGACGAGGTTGCGGGGGATGTCGGTCATGAGCGCAAGACCACCACGCCGTAGCGGCCCAACGTGACCTCGTCCGTGAAGGTCGTCCCGGTCAGCAGGTCGTGGTGGGCGCCCGGGAGCCGGACGGTCACCGAGTCGCGGCCGTGGTGGAGCAGGAACAGCAGCTCGCCCCGGCGTACGGCCTCGACGCCCGGCGGGAGGCCTTCGGCGACGGGCCGGGCGCCCGCGTCGGCGGCGATGCGGGCGAGCAGCGTGCGCAGGGCGTCGGGCTCGGGGAGGGTGGAGACGTACCAGGCGCGCTCGTTGCGCAGCACGGCGGGCAGTCCGTCGAGCTCACCGCCCTTGTAGACGGCTTCCACCGCGTCCGGTCCGGCTGCTTCCAGCTCCTCCGACCACAGGGTCCCGCGGAAGCCGTCGATCTCGACCCGCTCCTGCGCGTCCAGCGGCCACCACTCGTGCAGGGTGCGGATGCCGAACAGGTCGCGCAGCCGGGCGTCCATGCCGCCGGGGCGGACCCGGTCGTCCGCGTCGGCGACGCCGGTCAGAAAGCCGGCCACGACCGTGCCGCCGCGGTGGACATGGGCGAGGAGGTTGTCGATCGCCGCGTCCGTCATGGCGTACAGCTGGGGAACGACGACCAGCTTGTAGCCGGTGAGGTCGTGTTCGGGGTGGGCGAAGTCGGTGGCGAGGTCGGCCTCCCACAGCGCGCGGTGCCAGGCGCTCAGGACGGTGGGGTGGTCGACCTCGTGGGAGGGGCGGCCTTCCTGGTCGCCCGCCCACCAGGCGTGCCAGTCGTGCAGGATCGCGATCTCGCTGCCGCTGTGGGTGCCGGTCACCTCGGCCGAGATCCTGGCCAGGTCGGCGCCGAGCTGCTTGATCTCCTGGTAGGTGCGGCCCTCCTCCCCCGCGTGGCTGACCATCCCGGAGTGGAACTTCTCCGCGCCCTGCCGGGACTGCCGCCACTGGAAGTAGCAGACGGCGTCCGCGCCCCGGGCCACGGCCTGGAGCGACCAGAGCCGGTTGAGGCCGCGCGGCTTGGGGTGGTTGACGCCCCGCCAGTTGACCGGCCCGGCGGCCTGTTCCATCAGCATCCACGGGCCGCGGGCCTGCGAACGGGTCAGGTCCTGGACGAGGGCGCCCTGCTGCGCGCCGAGCGGGTCACGCGGGTCGGGATAGAGGTCGACCGAGACGACGTCCTCCTCCTCGGCCCAGCGCCACGCGTCCAGGCCGACCCACAGCGGCATGAAGTTGGTGGTGACGGGGAGGTGCGGGGTGGCCCGGCGGACGATGTCCCGCTCTGCGGTGCAGCACTCCAGCAGCATGTCGGAGGTGAACCGCTTGAAGTCCAGCACCTGACCGGGGTTCTTCAGGTAGTGGGCGTGGCGGGGCGTGTGGATCTCGGCCCAGTCGCCGTAGCCCTGGCTCCAGAAGGCGGTGCCCCAGGCCTCGTTGAGGGCGTCGAGGTCGCCGTACCGCGCCCGCAGCCAGTCGCGGAAGCGGGCGGCGGCCTGCTCGCTCCAGTCGTAGGTGCAGTACTCGTTGTTGATGTGCCACATCGTGAGGGCCGGGTGGTCGCCGTAGCGGGCGGCGAGGTCCTCGGTGATGGCGGCGGCGTAGCGGCGATAGGTGGCGCTGGAGTGCGAGAAGTGCTGGCGGCCGCCCCACCATTCGGTGCGGCCGTCCTGGTCGACGGGCAGGGTGTCGGGATGCAGATGGCCCATCCAGGGCGGCGGGGAGGCGGTGGGGGTGGCCAGGACGACGCCGACGCCGGCCGTGTGCATCAGGTCCATCAGCGTGTCGAGCCAGCCGAACTCCCGTGCGCCCGGCTCCGGTTCGAGTTTCGCCCAGGAGAAGACGCCGAGGGTGACGGAGTTGACGCCGGCGGCCGCCATCAGAGCGACGTCCTCGTGCCAGGTCTCCTCGGGCCACTGCTCGGGGTTGTAGTCGCCGCCGAAGAGGATGCGGCCGCGGGTGGCGTCGCAGAGGGTGGGCCGCTTGTGTCCGGGCATCAGACGGGCTCCCCGTACTGGATGCCGCGCCCGTTGGTGGCGAGGTAGACCCGGCCGTACACGCGCGGGTCGCCGACGATGATCTCGCCGGTCCAGCCCCACTGGTGGGCGTCGTCGTTGATCCGCACCCAGCTCTTCGCGCCGTCGTCGGAGCGGTACACGGCGGTAATGGCCTCCGTGGAGCCGACCTGGTAGATCGCGGGGTAGTCCGCGCCGGCGGCCGCCTTGCCGAAGCCGAGGGTGTAGGAGGCCCAGCAGCTGTCGACCTGGGCGAAGGTCGCGCCGCCGTCGGTGGACCGGTGGAGGCCGTTCCACTTGGTGCTCAGCCACAGGTCGCCGGTCCGCCCGGGGGCCCCGACCAGCTTGAACTGGCTGTCCCCGGCGGGCAGTCCGGTCGCCCGAGCGGTGAAGGTGAGGCCGCCGTCGGTGCTGGCGAGCACGGTTCCGGTGTCCATGTCGTACGCGTAGAAGACCGCCGGGTCGACCGGGTCGGCGACCGGTGTGGCGCCCTTGGGGAAGGAGGCGATCTCGGTCCAGGTCGCGCCGTTGTCCGCCGAGCGGTGGGCGGGGTACCGGGTGCCGTCCCAGTGCACGAAGGACCACAGCAGCGCGCTGCCGTCGGCGTTCACGGCGATCGGCCCGGGGGCGTCCTCGGCCAGGGCGGGCTGGGCCTCGAAGGGCGCCCAGGTGCGGCCGCCGTCCGCGGAGTGAGCGCCGTTGCCGTGGTCGCCCCAGCCGGTGCGCACGACGTAGGAGGGCTTGGCCGCGGCCTGTGCGAGGCCGGTGGCGGACCCGAAGACGGGGTTCGTGGCCATGCCGCGCGAGGGCGAGGCCGTGAGCCGCTCGTGGTAGAGCACGCCGATGTCCCGCGACCCGCTGAGCAGGTGCGCCTCCCCGACCGGCGGCGACACCAGCTGGACGACGGACGCCTCCTCCAGGCCCCGGATCTGCGGCGCCCAGTGCTTCAGGTCCCGGGTGCCGTAGAGGGTGGCGCCGGTGCCGTAGACGATGTGCTTCGAGTCGTACGGGTCGATGCCGACCGCCTGGATCCACCAGCCGAACTTGGGCGCGTCGGCGCCCCACTCGAGGTAGGGCGTCTCGGAGACGTCGAAGACGGCGGAGTCCTTGAGGGACGTCCAGGTGCGGCCCCCGTCGGTCGTGCGGTACAGGGTGTCGACGGCCGCCCAGCGGTTGTTGGTGGAGACGACGACCGCGCCGGGCCGACGGGCGTCGACGGCGACGCCGCCGTAGCCGAAGGCGTCGGTCCCGCCGGGCCTGACGGGAGTCACCTCCGTCCATGTGTCCTTGGCGACGGCCAGCTTGTGCACACTGCCGTCGGACTGGCCGTTCGGTCCCGGGGCATTGGCGTACGTCACGTACAGCTCACGGGTGTGGCAGTCATAGGCGGCGCGGACGGGAACCTTCGCTGCGGCGCCGGCGGGGGCGCCCGGGACGGCCTCCCAGGTGACGCCGTCGGCGGTGCGGTACAGGTTGGGCGTCGTCCCGTCGGAGTCGGCCCAGCCGGCGTAGAGGGTGCGGCCGACGGCGACGAGCAGGCAGACGCCCTGCCCGGAGGCGGTCGGGACGCCCGGGAAGCCGCTCGCGGCGGCCCAGGTGGCGCCCCGGTCCGTCGACTTCAGCAGCCCGTCGTGGCGCGTGCCCAGCCACAGGGTGTCGCTGTCCCGCGGATCGACCAGCAGCCGCTCCCCCATGCCCCGGCCGTCCTCGTTCGCGCCGAGCTTCACGGCGAGGTCGCTGCGGGTCCAGGTCGCGCCGCGGTCCTCGGAGCGCAGGACGGCTCCGTTGCCGGCCCAGGACTGGGCGTAGGCGCCGAGGGCGAGGTAGACGCGGTCGGGGTGCGCCGGGTCCACGGCGAGGGCCTCGACCCCGAGGAGGTTCCAGTCGTCCCAGCCGAGGTGATCGGTGAGCGGGGTCCAGCGGGCGGCTCTGTCGTCCCACCGGTAGGCGCCGCCGATGTCGGTGCGGGCGTAGGCGAGACCGCGGACGGCGGGGTGGAAGAGGACGCCGGTCACGAATCCGGTGCCGCCGACCACGGCGTTGCGCCAGCGGTAGGCGGGGGCGGCCGCGGTGGCCGCGCGGGCCTGCGTTGCGGGGAGGCTCACGAGCGCGGCGGCGGCGACTGCCGTGCCGGCGAGGACGGTGCGACGGGTGACGTGCATGGGGGACCTCGGGTGGGTGAAGTGGGTTCGGGGACGTCCGGTCGTGGTTCGTCTGCGGGTGATTCGTGGTTGCTCGCGCAGTTCCCCGCGCCCCTTCAGGGCCGGTCCACTGCGCGACCGGCCCCCACGCACCCGCAGCCGGGACTCAGCCCTTCACCGCGCCCGTGAGCATGCCCTGCTTGAAGTGGCGCTGGACGAAGGGCGACGCGATCGCGACCGGGATCAGCGCAAGGACCATGACGGCCATCTGCAGGCCCAGCGCGGAGAGTTCACCGGTGCGGACGGCCTGCTGAAGACCGGTCGGCGCCTCGGTGTTCTTCTGGACCAGCTGGATGAGCACGTTCTGCAACGGCATCATCTGCTGGTCGGTGAGATAGATGGAGGCGTTGAACCAGGCGCTCCAGTACCCGACCGCGTAGAACAGCGAGATGACGGCCAGCACGGCCCGCGACAACGGCATGATGATGGTCAGCAGGATGCGCAGGTCGCCGGCCCCGTCGATGCGGGCGGACTCCGTGAGTTCCGGGGAGATCCCCATGAAGAAGGCGCGCAGGACGAGGATGTTGAAGACGCTGACCGCGCTGGGCAGGATCAGGGACAGATAGGTGTCGGTGAGGCCCAGCGACTGCACCAGAAGGTAGGTCGGGATGAGCCCGGCCCCGAAGAACATCGTCGCCAGCATGGTCACCAGGAAGAACCGGTGTCCCAGACTCCCGCGCCGCGACAGCCCGTAGGCCGCGAGCACCGACACCGTCATCGAGAACAGCGTGCCGGCGAGCGTGACGCCGACCGAGACCATGATCGCCCGGCTGACCTGGCCGCCGCTGAGCAGTTCGGTGTAGTTGACGAAGGTGATGCCCTGGGGGATCACGACCAGGCCGCCGACCCGGTCGATCACCGGCTTCGGGGAGAGGCTGGTGACGATCACGATCCACAGCGGAGCGAGCACGCCGAGGCAGCACAGGGCGAGGAAGCCGCCCTTCAACGTGAGTCCGGCCTTGCCGGGCGGTTCCTCCCACGCGGGGCGGGCGGGAGCCCGGAGGCTGCGGATGAGCTGCGTGTTGAGACTCACTTCTGGTACACCCCCTGCTCACCCAGCAGATGCGCGAACTTGTTCGCGGCCAGGACGAGGCACACTCCGATGGCTCCCTTGACGAGGCCGACCGCGGCCGCGTAGCTGAAGTCGCCGTTCTGGATACCCATGTTCCACACGTATGTGTCCAGGACCTCGCTGGCCCCGACTCCTACCGCGTCGCGTTGGAGCAGGAACTGCTCGAATCCGACGCTCAGCGCGTCACCCACGCGCAGGACCAGCAGCAGCGCGATCACCGGGCGCAGCGCGGGCAGCGTCACGTGCCACATGCGCCGCCAGCGCCCGGCGCCGTCCATGGCGGCGGCCTCGTACAGATCGGTGCTGACGGCGGCGAGTGCGGCGAGGAAGACGATGATCCCCCAGCCGGCGTCCTTCCACACGGCCTGGGCGGTGACCAGGTACTTGAAGAGGCTCGCGTCGGTCATCAGGTCGAAGCCGCTCCACCCGTGGTCCTCGAGGGTCTGCGCGATGATGCCGGCGCCGCCGAAGATCTGCTGGAACACGGTGACCACGAGGACCCACGAGAAGAAGTGCGGCAGATACATGATCGCCTGCGCCACGGCCCGGACCCGGGGCCGGATCACACTGTTGATGAGCAGCGCGAGGGCGATGGGGATCGGGAAGAACAGCACCAGTTGGAGCGCGAACAGCAGGATGGTGTTCTTCGTGGCGTCCCAGAACAGCGGGTCGTCGACCATCCGGGAGAACTGCTCCACCCCGACCCAGGGGCTGTGGAAGATCGCCGTGACGCCGTTGCTGGAGACGTACGGGTCGTAGTCCTGGAAGGCGACGACGTTGCCGAGCAGCGGGACGTAGTTGAAGAGCAGGAGCAGCACGATGACGGGCAGTGTCATCAGGATGAGCGTGCGGTCGCGGCGCAGCCGGATCCGCCAGGGGACCCGGGCCGCCTTGCCCGCCCTGCCTGCCCTGCCCAGCCTGCCCGCCTTGCGCGGCGACCGCTCCTTCGCCGCTGCTGCGGCGACCGCGGCCGCCGGTTCCTCGACGGCCGCGGGGGGACGCTTTCCGTCGGGCCTGCTCCCGGCCGTGAGGGACATCAGTTGCCGCTGCCGTTCTGGTCGATGAGCTGCTTGTACCAGTCGCGCAGCTTGTCGCCGCCGGAGGACTTCCAGGTGGAGATGGCGGCCTGCACGTCGGACAGCTTCCGGTTGCCGCGCACGTAGTCGATCTCCAGCTGCTCGAACTGGCTGGAGAGGTTGGCGTAGCGGGTCGGCTCGACGATGTTCATGCCGTAGGTGGACGTCTTCTTCATGAAGGCGCCCATCCGCTGCTGCCACTCGACCTGCTTGCGGGCGATCTCGGGGAAGTCGGGGTGGGCGTAGTAGGCGGCCGGTGCGGACAGCATCACCCAGGCGTTGACGACCTCGGAGTTGCCCAGGTCGGTCTTGACCGGGACGCCGTCCTTGACCGTGTAGTGGGTGCCCTCGACGCCGTAGTCGACGAGCATCCGCTCCTTGGTGCCGTAGGGCGCGGCCGCGAAGTCGGCGGCGGCCAGGGCGTTCTCGATCGTCGTCTTCGAGGCGCCCTTGCGGATCATCGACCAGATGCCGGCGGGCTGGGCCGCCCACAGTGTCGGGTCGCCGCCGTCCGCGCCGAAGATGTCCATGCCGTCGATCTCGAAGTCCGGGTTGGACGTGGCCTGTTCGGAGGTCTTCCCGTACCAGTGGGACATGTCGTTGTTGTAGACCAGGATCTGCCCGGCGGTGAACCGGTTGCCCACGTCGCCCGAGCGCGCCTTGTCGTCGGGGTGGACCACGCCCGCGTCGAACAGCTTGCGGGTCCACTCCAGGGCTTCGAGGTACTCGGGCTGCTCGACGCGGTAGGTCAACTTGCCGTCGGAACCGATGCTCCAGCCGATCGGACCGGAGCCGCGGACGCCGAAGATGTTCCACGCGGTCCAGTTCATGTCCCCGCAGGCCCACACCTTGGCCTTGGCGCTGGTGGCCTCCTTGGCCCAGCTGAGGAACTCGTCGGGCGACTTGGGGACGGTGTAGCCCTTCTTGTCGAAGATGTCCTTGCGGTAGTAGGGCACGATGAAGGACGCGGTGGCGGCCGGCATCGGGATGCCGCGCAGCGCGCCGCCGAAGATGCCCATGCGCCAGGCGTCGGAGGGGATCGCGGCCAGGTTCGGGTACTTCTTGACCTTGTCGCCCGCCAGGTAGGGGCCGAGGTCCATGAACTTCGCGGTGACCGCGTTCGCGATCTTGCCGACCAGTTCCCAGCCGGGCACGACCACCATGTCGGGTATGGAGCTGGAGGCGAGGACGGCGCCGAGCTTCTGGCCGTAGGTGTTGCCGTCCTGGTTCTGCCAGGTGATCTTGGTGCCCGCGGCGGCGTCGAGCGCCGTGTAGTAGGCGCAGCCGGCCTTCGGCGGGGAGCCCCAGAACGGGGACATGATCTTGAAGGAATCGCCGGTGCCGAGCTTCTTCGGGACCGAGGCGGTCAGGGTCGTGAGGTCGACCTTGCCGGTGTAGCCGGCCGACGAGCCGTTCTTCGAGGGCAGGTCCGGCTGGGCGACCGTGCTGGCGACGTAGGTCGGCAGCAGTTTGTTCGCGTCCTTGCCCGAGGTGGTGCCGTCGCGCGAGCCGCTGTCCGTGCCGCCGCAGGCGGACAGCAGCGGCATCCCTCCCGCCACCGCTGCGGTGACGACCGCCGTGGAGGCGAGGAAGCTTCTCCGGCTGGGCCCGGAGGAGGCGGAAGCGGCGTTCGGCGTCATTGCGTCAACCCTTCATGGCGCACCAGGACACCCGGCGGTGGCCGTCGGCTGCGGTGTCTTCAGTGGATCTGGCTGAGCTGAAGCGGTCCTCCGACCATGGGCGACCGTTGACGACCCTTGAACTGGGGCACGGGGGCCAACTCTTCGTCGAAGCGCTTCGATGTTGCTGCGAGGTTAAGTGAAGGTGCAGGGGCGCACAAGGGTCGCATCCAAATTCCTCCGAGGTATCGGCGAGTGACCTGTTCTTATGCGCCACTTGAAATAGTGGCGAGGTCTCTTGACACCCACCCCACCGTCGAATGAGCATCGAAGCGCTTCGAAAGAGCCCTCCCCGCTCCACCGCAAAGGGATCCCCACGTGACCGCACACACGCCGCCCACGCCGCCTTTCCGCGATCCGCAGCTGCCGTTCGCGAAGCGCATCGACGATCTGCTGTCCCGGCTGACCCTGGAGGAGAAGGTCTCCTTCCTGCACCAGTTCGCCCCCGCCGTCGACCGGCTCGGCATCGCCGCGTTCCGCACCGGCCAGGAGGCGCTGCACGGCGTCGCGTGGATGGGCCCGGCCACGGTGTTCCCGCAGGCCGTGGGGTTGGCCGCGAGCTGGAACACCGACCTGGTGCGCCGGGTGGGCGAGGCGGTGTCCAAGGAGGTCCGGGCGATGCGCGCCCGCGACGAGCGGGTCGGCCTCAACGTCTGGTCCCCCACGGTCAATCTGCTGCGCCACCCGCTGTGGGGCCGTAACGAGGAGGGCTACTCCGAGGACCCCGGGCTGACCTCCGCCATCGCCACCGCCTACACGCACGGGCTGCGCGGCGATCATCCGACGTACTGGCGCACGGCCCCCGTCCTCAAGCACTGGCTGGCCCACAACAACGAGACGGGCCGCGACGTCACCTCGTCCTCGGTCCGCCCGCGCGTGCTGCACGAGTACGACCTGCGCGCCTTCCGCGGCTGCGTCGAGGCGGGCGCGGTGGCGGGCGTGATGCCCGCGTACAACCTGGTCAACGGCCGGCCGAACCATGTCTCGCCGTATCTGCGCGAGCAGCTGCGCGCCTGGACCGACGAGGAGCTCCTGGTCTGCTCGGACGCCGGCGCGCCCTCCAACCTGGTGGACTCCGAGCACTACTTCGACACCCACGAGGAGGCGACGGCGGCGGCGCTGGTCGCCGGGGTGGACAGCTTCACCGACCACGGGACCGACGGCTCGAAGATCGTCGCCCGGGTGACCGGCGCCCTGGAGCAGGGCCTGCTGACGGAGGCCGACGTGGACGCGGCGGTCCGCCGCCAGCTCTCGGTCCGCTTCCGGCTGGGCGAGTTCGACCCGCACTACGACCCGCACGCGGGCACCGGCGAGTTCGACACCCCGGCCCATCGCACGCTCGCCGGGGAGGCCGCCGAGCAGGCGATCGTCCTGCTGCGCAACGACGGGGTGCTGCCGCTGGCCGCCGACACCCGGATCGCGGTGGTCGGACTGCTCGCCGACGAGTGCAAGCTGGACTGGTACAGCGGCACGCTGATCCACCGCTCCACTCCCCTGGAGGGGCTGTACGAGCGGTTCGGCGCGGAGCGCGTGGAGTTCGCGGAGGGCGTGGACCGGGTCCGCTTGCGGACCTCGGCGGACGCCTTCCTGAAGGTCCCCACCGCCCCCGAGGCCATCGACGAGGTGCGCGGCGCGCAGGGCGCCCTCGACCCGGCGCTGCTCGCCGGCCGCACCGATCTCCCGCCGCTGACCACGGACGCCGTCGGCACCGAGTTCGCGCTCGTCGACTGGGGCGAGGACGTGCTGACGCTCCGCGCGCCCGACGGCCGCTATCTCTCCGTCGCCGAGGACGGCTTTCTGCGCGCCGCCGCCGACCAGCCGGGCGGCTGGGTCGTGCAGGAGACGTTCCGGCTCGAACCCCATGGAAACGGTCACCTCCTGCTGCACATGGGAACGGGTCGCCATGTCTGTGTCGCCGCCGACGGCGTCAGGGTTGCCGGGGCGGACGGGCAGAGCGGGGAGAGTCCCGAGGTCTTCGAGCTCATCGTCGTCGAATCCGGCGAGGACGCAGTGACCCGCGTCACG
Source organism: Streptomyces sp. NPDC002623 (assembly GCF_053592635.1). NCBI lineage: Bacteria > Bacillati > Actinomycetota > Actinomycetes > Kitasatosporales > Streptomycetaceae > Streptomyces > Streptomyces sp. NPDC002623. Next base: position 64,584 of record NZ_JBSFWB010000019.1, read on the forward strand.
GCCGGGGCGGATGTGGTCGTGGTGGTGGCGGGCAACGATCCGCACATCAACGGCCGTGAGACGCAGGACCGCACGACGCTGCGGCTGCCGCCCCAGCAGGAGCGGCTGCTGGCGGCCGCCCGGGCGGCGAACGCGAGCACGGTGCTGGCCCTGGTGTCGGCGTACCCGTACGCGTTCGAGCCGGGCCCGCTGTCGGCGGTGCTGTGGACGGCGCACGGCGGCCAGGCGGCGGGCACCGCCCTGGCGCGCGTCCTGGCCGGCGACGTCTCCCCCGCGGGCCGGCTCCCGCAGACCTGGTACGCCGACGACGCCGATCTGCCCGATCTCCTCGACTACGACGTGATCGGCGCCCGCCAGACGTATCTGTACTTCGAGGGCGCCCCCCTGTTCCCGTTCGGGCACGGCCTGTCGTACGCGTCGTTCTCCTACACCGATCTGGCGGTGCGCGTCGAGGACGGCTCGGCACACGTCGCCTGCACGGTCGCCAACACGGGCGACCGGACGGCCGACGAGGTCGTCCAGCTCTACACGCGCGCCGTGGACCCCTCGGTGACCCGCCCGCGCCGTGAGCTGCTCGACCACCGCCGGGTGCGGCTCGCCCCGGGCGCGAAGGCGGAGCTGGCCTTCGAGGTCCCGCTGTCCGCGTTCGCGTTCTGGGACGTGGCGCAGGGCCGGTGGCGGCTGGAGTCCGGCCCCTACGACCTGCTGGTCGGCTCGTCCAGCGCGGACATCCGCCTGCGCACGACGGTGACGCTGGAGGGCGAGCCGTCCGCCCCTCGCCCGGTCCGCGGGCGCGGCCTGGCGGCCGTCGACTTCGACGAGCAGAGCGGCACCGAGATCGTCGACCGTACGAAGACGTCGGGCGACGCGGTGACCCCGGTGGCGGGCGGGACGGGCGAACTAGTCTACCGCGCCTGCGACTTCGGCGCAGCGACGGGGGTGAGCGTGAGCGTGGCGGGCGAGGGCTCGATGGAGCTCGCCCTGGACGGCGGTCCGGCCCTGGCCGCGCTGACGGTCGACACGCCGACCCCGGGCCCGTACGACTACGTCACCGTCGAAGCCCCCTTGCGCGCCGAGGGCGTCCACGATCTGCACCTCAGGCTGCGCGGCCCGCTACGGCTCGCGCATGTCGGCTTCACCGGTTGAGGGGCCGGACACGGCCGACACGGAGAAGGGGCCCGGCACCGGAAGGCATCGGTGCCGGGCCCCTTCTTCGCGGAGCTTATCTGAAAATGGTTCCCATTAGCTAGAGCGCAAGGCCGGTCAGGACCAGGACCCGCTCGTACGTGTAGTCGTCCATCGCGAACTTGACGCCCTCGCGGCCGACGCCGGACTGCTTGACGCCGCCGTACGGCATCTGGTCGGCGCGGTAGGACGGCACGTCGCCGACGACGACACCGCCGACCTCCAGCGCGCGGTGGGCGCGGAAGGCGACCTGGAGGTCGTGGGTGAACACGCCCGCCTGGAGACCGTACTTGGACTCGTTGACCGCGGCGAAGGCCTCCGCCTCGCCGTCCACCCTGCGCACGGTCAGGACCGGTCCGAAGACCTCCTCGCAGGCGATCGTGGTGTCGGCCGGCACATCGGCGAGGACGGTCGGCGCGTACGAGGCGCCGTCCCGCTTGCCGCCCGCGAGCAGGGAGGCGCCCGCCGCGACGGCCTCGTCCACCCAGGTCTCGACGCGCTTGGCCGCGTCCTCGCTGACCAGCGGGCCGACGTCGGTGGCGTCGTCGGCGGGGTCGCCGGCCACCTGGGCCTCGACGGCGGCGACGATGCGCGGCAGCAGCCGGTCGTACACGGCGGCGTCCGCGATGACCCGCTGCACCGAGATGCAGGACTGGCCGCCCTGGTAGTTGGAGAAGGTCGCGATACGGCCGGCGGCCCAGTCGAGGTCGGCGTCGGAGGCGTAGTCCGCGAGGACCACGGCCGCGCCGTTGCCGCCCAGCTCCAGGGTGCAGTGCTTGCGCGGCACCGAGTCCATGATCGCGTAGCCGACCTTCTCGGAGCCGGTGAAGGAGATGACCGGCAGCCGCTCGTCCTGGACGAGGGCGGGCATGCGGTCGTTGGAGACCGGCAGGATGCTCCAGGCGCCGGCGGGCAGCTCGGTCTCGGCGAGCAGGTCGCCGATGATCAGGCCGGAGAGCGGGGTCGCCGGGGCGGGCTTCAGGATGATCGGCGCACCGGCCGCGATCGCCGGGGCGATCTTGTGGGCGCACAGGTTCAGCGGGAAGTTGAACGGCGCGATGCCGAGCACGACGCCCTTCGGGAAGCGCCGGGTGAGGGCGAGCCGTCCCTGGCCGCCGAGGTCGGTGTCGAGCCGCTGGGCCTCGCCGCCGTTGAACCGCCGGGCCTCCTCGGCCGCGAACCGGAACACCGAGACCGCGCGCCCGACCTCGCCCCGCGCCCACTTGATCGGCTTGCCGTTCTCGGCGGAGATCAGCTGCGCGATCTCCTCGGTGCGCTCGACGAGACGCCTGCTGACGTGGTCCAGGGCGGCGGCGCGCACATGGGCCGGGGTGGCGGCGAACTCGTCCCGCACGGCGTGGGCGGCGGCGACGGCCTCCTCGACCTGCGCGTCCGTCGGCACGCTGACCTTCCCGACGAGCCGACCGTCCCACGGGGAGGTGACGTCGAAGGTGTCCTCGCCGGTGGCCTGGCGGCCGGCCAGCCAGAAGGCATGGGTGGAAGTCATAGTGGCGTTCCCGGCCCTTCCGCGTTGGGGGTGTCCTGTGGCTTGCGTGCTCCACGGTAGGGGCGGGGAGCCGCAGGAGCGCTTGTCCGAGTCGTACGGGTGGACGGCGAGGGTGCGCCGGATTGGCGGGGTCGACGGCCTCGCGCCCCTTCCCGCTCCCGATGCCGCTCCCGCTCCCGCTCCCGGTCCAGGTCCCGCGCCCGCTCCCGGTCCCGCTCCAGGAAGAGCCACAGCGCGCCCAGCAGCACCGTGCACAGGCACCAGCTGGCCACGACGTCCAGCGGCCAGTGGTAGCCCCGCCGGACCAGCCCGAACGAGACGGCCAGCACGAGGAGCGCGCTCACGGCGACGGCCAGCCGCCGGGCGAGCGCCGTGCGCAGCCAGGGCAGCAGGATCAGCACCGCGGAGCCGTAGGCGACGGCCGCCGTCGCCGTGTGCCCGGAGGGGTAGTAGCCGGTGGCCGGCGGCACGGCGGGCGTGCCGGGCCGGTCGGTCCACTCCTTGAGGGGGACGACGATCAGCGGCACCAGCACGAGCAGCGCGAGCGCGGCGACGGACGGCACCCACCACCGCGCCTCGTCGGCCGCCCTCCGCCGCCCCGCCACATACGCCGCGACCAGCACCAGGACGGGCACCGCGACCGGCACGTTGCCCAGGTCGGCCAGCAGCTCGGAGGCCCGGTCCGGGTGGACGAGGGCGCGGCTGACGCGCTCGTCCGTGCTCAGGAGAGGCCCGTCGGCGGCCACCTGCCAGGTGATCAGCGCGAAGAGCAGGGCGGGCAGGCCGAGCAGGCCGAGCAGAAGTGCGCGCGGGCCGGGGCGGGGGCGGGGCGACATGGGCTCCAGCTTGTCAGGAGTGAGCGTCGACCGAAAAAAGGCCCCGGATCGCATCCGGGGCCCGCTGTGTGGTCCGCACCTGAGAAGAAGGAGAGAACAAGGAGGAGAGAAGGAGGTCGGCCATCCCGGAACAGGGGGGGTGGTTCCGGGATGGCCGTCCGGACCGGAATGCCGGCCGCCCCGGGGGGTTTGGGGCGAGCGGCCGTCCGATCGGTGTGGAGATCCGAAGCCGGAAACTCCGGTTGTGTGCGCGAGGGCACGACCAGGTCGAAGCTGGGGAGGCCCCGGCCTGGGTTCCGTCCGCAGTCTCCTGCGGACGGGGTGTATCTCTCATCTGGGTAGAACGTACGGCAGTGACAGGCGGTGCGACAGGCCGTATCCCGTCCCGCCATCCTCCTCGCACACCTTCTTCACACGCTCTGCGGCGGATAGGAATCCGCTGTGCGGCGCCCCGGCCCGGATGCGCGTGAGGCGCCTGAGGCGCGCGCGGCGCGGGTCAGATGCGCGCGAAGGCCTGCTCGATGATGTCGAGGCCCTCGCTCAGCAGATCGTCGCCGATGACCAGCGGGGGCAGGAAGCGCAGCACGTTGCCGTAGGTGCCGCAGGTCAGGACCAGCAGGCCCTCCTGGTGGCAGGCCTTGGCGAGCGCGGCGGTCGCCGCGGCGTCCGGCTCCTTCGTCGTACGGTCCTTGACCAGCTCGACGGCGATCATCGCGCCCCGGCCCCGGATGTCGCCGATGGCCTCGAACTTCTCGGCCATGGCGGTGAGCCGGGCCTTCATGACGGACTCGATGTGCTTCGCCTTGGCGTTGAGGTCGAGCTCCTTCATCGTCTCGATCGCGCCGAGCGCGCCCGCGCAGGCCACCGGGTTGCCGCCGTACGTGCCGCCCAGGCCGCCCGCGTGCGCCGCGTCCATGATCTCGGCGCGGCCGGTGACGGCGGCGAGCGGCAGACCGCCCGCGATGCCCTTGGCCGTGGTGATCAGGTCCGGGACGATCCCCTCGTCCTCGCAGGCGAACCACTGGCCGGTGCGGCAGAAGCCCGACTGGATCTCGTCGGCGACGAAGACGATGCCGTGGTCGGACGCGAACTTGCTGATGGCCGGAAGGAAGCCCTTGGCCGGTTCGATGAAGCCGCCCTCGCCGAGCACCGGCTCGATGATGATCGCGGCGACGTTCTCCGCGCCGATCTGCTTGTTGATCATGTCGATGGCCTGGGCGGAGGCCTCGGCGCCGGCGTTCTCCGGGCCGGTCAGCCAGCGGTAGCCGTAGGCGACCGGGACCCGGTAAACCTCGGGCGCGAACGGACCGAAGCCGTGCTTGTACGGCATGTTCTTGGCGGTGAGCGCCATCGTCAGGTTCGTCCGGCCGTGGTAGCCGTGGTCGAAGACGACGACCGCCTGGCGCTTGGTGTACGCCCGGGCGATCTTGACGGCGTTCTCGACGGCCTCGGCGCCGGAGTTGAACAGCGCGGACTTCTTGGCGTGGTCGCCCGGCGTGAGCTCGGCGAGGGCCTCGGCGACCTCCACATAGCCCTCGTACGGCGTGACCATGAAACAGGTGTGGGTGAAGTCGGCGAGCTGGGCCGTGGCCCGGCGTACGACGGCCTCGGCGGAGGCGCCGACGGAGGTCACCGCGATGCCGGAGCCGAAGTCGATCAGGCGGTTGCCGTCGACGTCCTCGATGATGCCGCCGCCCGCGCGCTTGGTGAAGACGGGGAGCACGGAGCCCACCCCGGCCGCGACCGCGGCGATGCGGCGGGCCTGCAGTTCCTGCGACTTCGGGCCGGGGATGGCGGTGACGACGCGGCGCTCCTGCGGAAGGGCGGTCATGAGGGGCTCCTGGGGTTTCGCGGACACTGCTCTGCGGACACGTGCCTTCTTTTCTCGCAGGCTAGGACGGGGAGCGGGGGGTGCGCATGCTCCAAGTGGGCGGTGTCGGCGGGGCGGCTTGTCCGTCGTGGACAGTGCCGTCGGCCGGTGATCGTCGCAGGCCCGGCCGCGTAAACGGTGAACTCCCGTTGTGGGCGCGTTAGATTGACTCGCGAACGGCATACGGAACGGCTGGTCAGGGGGCAGGGGCGATGGACAGCGACGGGACGCAGGACATGCGGGGTACGCATGCGAATCCTGTGCCGCGCCCGGCGGGACCGCCGCAGGTGCCGCCACGGCCCGCGCAGGCCCCGGCCGCACGGCCCTCCTCCTCCCCGTCCGTCGCCGAGTGGCTGGACGAGGAGCGGCCGGCCGGCAAGCCCGGCATCTGGCGGTTCGGGTACCGGCTGCCGAAGGCGGCGGCCCGGGCGGCGGAGCGGCTCGCGCCCGTGACGGTCGTCGGGATGCTGGTACCGCTGGTCGTGGCGCTGGTGCTGTGGTCGCTGTGGCGGCGGGGCGCGATGCCGTACCAGTTCACGCTGCTGCGGCTGTTCACCCCGGAGGACTGGTGGTGGGGCGGCACGATCGCCTCCCCGAAGACCACGGAGGGCGCCGAGGCGCGGGTGGTCTACGACGGCGTCTTCTTCGCCGTCCTCGTCTACGCCATGGGCCGGCTGGGCAGCTGGCCGCACGTCGTGCAGCACTTCGTCGGCCGCCGGCCGCAGCCCGCCCGCGCCCTGCTCGCCCTGCTCGGCGCGCTCGCGACGCTGAGCTTCGTGTTCCCCGACGCCTTCGGGGTCGGCTGGGACGCGCTGCCGGTCGTCGACCCGCTGTTCTCGCTCGTGGTGCTGATCTCCGGCAGCTACGAGCTGTTCGCCTCCTGGCTGTTCACGAACTCGCTGTACGCGGTCATCACGCTGCTGGTGGTGTGGCCGTTCGCGAAGGTCGGCGGCTGGTGGCCGTACGTGAAGGAACGACTCGCCGCCCGGCACGGCGGGCCCGACCACGGGGTGCCCGCCGCCGAGCGGCCGCGTGCGCAGTGGCCCGAGCTGCGGGACGCGGGACAGCACGAGGCGGCCGAGCTGCTCACCGGCGAGGTCAGGGCCGGCCGGATGAACGACGTGGACTGCGTGCGCGTGCGGCGGGCGTGGACGGCGGGGTTCGCGGACTTCCGGGAGACCGTGCTGCGACAGGGCGGCGCGGCCTGGACCCACCCCTCCGGCGCCCGCGACCTGCCCCGGCGCGGCGCACGCCACGATCTGCTCGCCGGCCAGGTGCGCATCGGCCGCTGGGCGGCCGCCGAGCGCACCCCGGTCGGTTACCGGGACGCGGGCGCCGCGCTCGGCCCGGACGTGCTGGGCACCTCGCTGCTCGCGGTCGGGCCGTCCGGTTCCGGCAAGACGCGGACCCTGCTCGAGCCGCTGACCGAGGCGCTGGCCCTGCAGGCGCTCACCGGGGCGTGCGCCGTCGTCGCGGTGTCGTCGCCCGGCGGCGGCCCGCTCGGCCCGGACTCCGCCTTCGATGTGATCGTCCGGATCGGCGACCCGTCGTCCGTGCACGACCTGGACCCGTACGCGGGCTCCGACGACCCCGACGAGGCGGCCGGGATCCTCGCCGAGGCGCTGGTCGGGGACCTCGACGCGGTGAACGGACAGGGCGCGGCCACGGCGCTCGCCCAGCTGCTGGGCCCCTACCGGGCGGCGCACGGCCGCTTCCCCACGCTCCCCGAGCTGCGCGAGCTCCTGGAGGGCGAGCCGGGCGCGCTGTCCGCTCTGCGCGAGGCGGTGGCCGACGACGACGTACAGCGCCGTGAGCTGGAGGCGCGGATCCGCCAGACCGGGACGGCGGGCGACGCGGGCCGTTCGCTCGCCGACCGGCTGGCGCTGCTGAACCGTCCGGTGTTCGCGGAGTTCTTCGGCGGAGGCGGCGACGCGCACCGGGCGTTCTCCCTGCGCGCCGTCGCCCATCACCCGCTGCGGGTCCGGGTCGACCTGCCCGAGCGGGGCCACGAGGAGGCCGCCCGGCTGATCACCCGGCTGGTCCTCGCCCAGTTCCACACCGTCGTACGGGAGCGGCGCGACCACTTCGCCTGTCTGGTCCTGGACGACGCCACGGGGACGATCACCGACGGATCGGTGCGCCGGTTGCAACGCCTGCGCTCGCAGAACGCGGGCGTGGTGCTCGCGCTGCGCAGCCTCGGCGACGTCCCCGAGGCGCTGCACGGGCCGCTGTACGGGGCCGTCGGCTGCCGGATGGCGTTCTCGGGCATCACCACCTGGGACGGCAGCAGGTTCGCGCAGACCTGGGGCACCGAGTGGGTGGAGACCACCGAGGTCGCCAAGCACACGGTCTTCGCCGACCAGCCGATGACCCGCGCCATCCACGCGCTGCGCAAGCTGGTGACCGGCAAGGCGGTGACCACGGACGCGGTGACCGTGCGCCAGGTCGAGCGGGAGCGGTGGTCGGCGTCCCAGCTGGCGCACGAGGTGCCGCCCGGGCACGCGGTGCTGTCCCTGACGAGCCTGCGGGGCGAGCACGCACCGCCGCTGCTGGTGGACCTGCGGGGCTGAAGGGGCCTCCGGGGGCTCATGCGGTGAGGGAGAAGGGGTTGAAGGGGCCTCCGGGGCTCGTACGGTGAGGCAGAATCGAGACAGGCCGTTCATACGATCCGGCCAAAAGATCACGCCCTCACCGACGCGCCCTCACCGACGTGCTCTCCTCGACCCGCCCTCCCCGACCTGAAGGCCCCATGCCTCCCACGCTCGCCTCGCTCGTCCATCACTCCGCGCTGAAGCTCACCGTGCGGGCGGGCGAGGGCCGGCTGGACGTGCCGGTGCGCTGGGCGCACGTCAGCGAGCTCGCGGACCCCGTGCCGTACCTGGAGGGCGGGGAACTGCTGCTGATCACCGCGCTCAAGCTGGACGCGGAGGATCCGCAGGCCATGCGGCGCTATGTGCGGCGGCTGGCCAAGGCGGGCGTGGTCGGGCTCGGCTTCGCCGTCGGCGTCAACTACGAGGAGATCCCGAAGGCGCTGGTGGACGCGGCCGAGGAAGAGGGCCTGCCGCTGCTGGAGGTGCCGCGTCGCACCCCCTTCATCGCGATCGGCAAGGCGGTGTCGGCGGCGATCGCGGCCGACCAGTACCGGGCGGTGACCGCCGGGTTCGCGGCCCAGCGCGAGCTGACGAAGCAGACGTTGTCGGACGGCCCGCAGGGACTGCTCGGCGCGCTCGCCGCCCAGGTCGACGGGTGGGCGGCGCTGTACGACGCCTCGGGCGCCGTCGTGGCGGCCGCGCCGGAGTGGGCGGGCCGCCGGGCCGCCCGGCTCACGGCGGAGGTGGAACGGCTGCGGGAGCGGCCCGCCCCGGCCTCGGCGGTGGTCGGGGGCGGCGGCGGACCGGAGCACCCCGAGCAGGACGACCGGGTCGAGCTGCACTCGCTGGGCGCCGGCCGGCGACCGCGCGCCGCGCTCGCCGTCGGCACCGCGTCGGCCCTCGGCACCGCCGAGCGGTACGCCGTCCACTCGGCGATCGCCCTGCTGACCCTCACCACGGAGCGCTCCCGCCCGCTGCACGCGGCGCAGCAGCGGATCGGCGCGGCGGTGCTGCGCATGCTGCTGGCGGGCGAACCGGACCACGCGAGGGCCGTGGCCGGCGACCTGTACGGCGATCTGCTGGACACCCCGTTCCGGGTGCTGCTCGCCGAGCCGACGTCGGCATCGGCATCGGCGTCCGCCGACCTGTCCGGTGACCCCTTCGGCGATCTCGTCGAGACGGTCGAGTCGGCGGCCGCCCGGGCCGGGGAGGCCGTCCTGGCGGTGCCCGAGGGCGGCCGACTGGTGGCGCTGGTCAGGGACGCAGGCGCGGCCGCGGCGGCCTGCGCGGCGTCCTTCGGGGACGGCGCGCCCGATCCCGCCGGCGAGGAGCAGCTCGTCGTGGGTCTGTCCGCACCGGCCGGGCCGATCGCGGCGGCAGCGGCGTACAAGCAGGCGGAGCAGGCGCTGTCGGTGGCGCGGCGCAGGGGCCGGGTCTTCGTGGAGCACGAGCAGCTCGCGGACGGCTCCGTCCTGCCGCTCCTCGCGGACGACGCGGTGAAGGCGTTCGCGGACGGCCTGCTGCGCGCCCTGCACGACCATGACGCGACCGGCCGGGGCGACCTGGTGGCCTCCCTGCGCGCCTGGCTCTCCCGGCACGGCCAGTGGGACGCGGCGGCGGCCGACCTCGGCGTCCACCGCCACACCCTGCGCTACCGGATGCGCCGGGTGGAGGAGATCCTCGGTCGCTCCCTGGACGACCCTGACGTACGGATGGAACTGTGGCTGGCCCTGAAGGCAACATCGCCGGACTAGCCCCGACCAGGCCGGTGGCCGACCAGCGCCCTGAAGGGGCACGGGGCGCTGACATCTGCGGCACCGCCCCAGCAGGTCGGACGAATTCAACTGCGGTACGGGCAGCACCCTGAAGGGGCGCGGGGAACTGCGCGACCAGCCACGACGGAGCCGCACCCGACCGACGACAGCCCCGGCACCGCCCAAGCAGACCGGACGAAGCCAACCGCGGCACGGCAGCACCCTGAAGGGGCGCGGGGAACTGCGCGACCAGCCACGACGAAGCCGCACCCGACCGACGACAGCCCCGGCACCGTCTAGTCGGTCAAGCCGGCGGCAGCCTCGTGCATCGCCAGTTCGAGGAGCGCCGCGTCGGTCAGGGTGCCGGTGCCGTCCGGCGGGACCAGCCAGCGCACGCTCCCGGTCGAGCGGCCCGGATACGGCACGACGATCCAGGTGCCGGACCCGGCCGTGCGGATGCCGGTGCCGAGCCAGCGGGCGGCCGTGCCGGGCGCCACGAAGAAGCCCATGCGGTCGTCTCCGAAGTCGACGAGCACGGGGCCCGGTCGGTCGAGGATCCGGGTGAGCACGTCGAGGGTGGGATAGCCGAGCCGGCCCGGCAGGATGAGTACGTCCCAGGCCCGGCCCGCGGGCAGCAGCGCCACCCCCATCGGGTTGCGCTCCCATTCCCAGCGGCATGCCTCGGGATCCGGTGCGACGGATGTCAGCCATTCGACTGCCGTTTTCGCCCCAGCCATGTGAAGTCCTCCCTTTCACTTCTGGACGCGATCGCGTCAGGAGGGAGAGGGAGGACGGGGGCGAGCATTACGCGGGTTTCGACGACCCGTAAGGGTGAACCAGGTCACATCTCGCCGGGCAGGCGTCAGCTGTCGAAGCCCAGGCCCAGTCTGTCCATCGTCTTCAGCCACAGGTTGCGGCGGCCGGCGTGCGCGTCCGCGCGGGCCAGCGACCACTTGGTGAGGGCGATGCCGGTCCAGGCGAACGGCTCGGGCGGGAAGGGCAGCGGCTTCTTGCGGACCATCGCCAGCCGCGTCCGCTCGGTGCTCTCGCCCGCGAGCAGGTCCAGCATCACCTCGGCCCCGAACCGGGTGGCCCCGACGCCCAGGCCGGTGTACCCGGCCGCGTACGCCGTCCGCCCCTGGTGGGCCGTGCCGAAGAACGCGGAGAAACGCGAGCAGGTGTCGATCGCACCGCCCCACGCGTGCGTGAAGCGGACGCCCTCCAACTGCGGGAAGCAGGTGAAGAAGTGTCCGGCGAGCTTGGCGTAGGTCTCCGGCCGGTCGTCGTACTCGGCGCGCACCCGGCCCCCGTAGGGGTAGACGGCGTCGTAGCCGCCCCACAGGATCCGGTTGTCGGCGGACAGCCGGAAGTAGTGGAACTGGTTGGCCGAGTCCCCGAGGCCCTGCCGGTTCTTCCAGCCGATCGAGGCGAGCTGCCCGGCGGTCAGCGGTTCGGTCATCAGCGCGTAGTCGTAGACCGGGACGGTGTAGGCCCGCACCCGCCTGACCAGGTTGGGGAAGACGTTCGTGCCGAGCGCGACCTGCCGGGCGCGGACCTGCCCGTAGGGGGTGCGGACGACCATCCCGGCACCGTACGGCCGCAGTGACAGGGCGGGGGTGTGCTCATGGACGCGGACGCCGAGCCGGACGCACGCCTGCTTCAGGCCCCAGGCCAGCTTGGCGGGGTGGAGCATGGCCACCCCGCGGCGGTCGTGCAGTCCCGCCTCGAAGGTGGGCGAGGCGACCTGTTCGCGCACCGCGTCCGCGTCGAGGAACTCGATGCCGTCGGCGAGGCCCTTGCGTTCGAGCTCCTCGTACCAGTCGCGCAGTTCCCACGCCTGGTACGTCTCGGTGGCGACGTCGATCTCGCCGGTGCGCTCGAAGTCGCAGTCGATGCCGTGCCGGGCGATCGCCGCCTCGATCTCGTCGAGGTTGCGTCCGCCCAGCTCCTGGAGCGTGTGGATCTCGTCGGGCCAGCGGGCCAGCCCGTTGGGCAGGCCGTGGGTGAGCGAGGCGGCGCAGAAGCCCCCGTTGCGGCCCGAGGCGGCCCAGCCCACCTCGCGGCCCTCCAGCAGCACCACGTCCCGCCCCGGGTCGCGCTCCTTGGCCACGAGCGCGGTCCACAGGCCGCTGTATCCGCCCCCGACGACCAGCAGGTCGCAGCTCTCGGAGCCGGTGAGCGCCGGCTCGGGGTGGGGCTTGGCGGAGTCCTCCAGCCAGTAGGGGACCGGTTGTGCGTCGGAAAGGGAATTGATCCACCGGTTCACGGGGATCACGCCTTCTGCTTGTGACGGCGGTTTCCGACGACCATCGAGAAAAGAACCAGCAGTACGGCGACCAGGAACATCGCCGTGCCGATGACATTGATCTGCACCGGCGTTCCGCGCTGTGCCGAACCCCAGACGAACATGGGGAAGGTGACGGTCGAGCCGGCGTTGAAATTGGTGATGATGAAATCGTCGAAGGAGAGCGCGAAGGCGAGCAGCGCGCCCGCGGCGATTCCGGGGGCGGCGATGGGCAGGGTGACCCTGACGAAGGTCTGCACGGGACCGGCGTAGAGGTCGCGGGCGGCCTCCTCCAGGCGCGGGTCCATGGACATCACGCGTGCCTTGACCGCCGTCACGACGAAGCTGAGGCAGAACATGATGTGCGCGATGAGGATCGTCCAGAAGCCGAGCTGTGCGCCCAGGTTGAGGAACAGGGTGAGCAGCGAGGCGGCCATGACGACCTCGGGCATCGCCATCGGCATGAAGATCAGCGAGTTGACGGCGCCCCGCGCGCGGAAGCGGTAGCGGACCAGCGCGAAGGCGATCATCGTGCCGAGGACCGTGGCGCCGATGGTCGCCCAGACGGCGATCTGGAGGCTGAGCGACAGCGAGCCGCACAGGCCGGAGACGCCGCACGGGTCTTTCCAGGCGTCCGTGGAGAACTGCTGCCAGGTGTAGTTGAAACGCCCCTTCGGTTTGTTGAAGGAGAACACCGTGACGACGATGTTCGGCAGGAGGAGATACGAGAGCGTGATGAGTCCCGCGATGACCACGAAATGGCGCTTGAGCCAGTTGACGAAGGGCATTTAGACCAGATCCTCCGTCCCGGACCTGCGGATGTAGAAGGTGACCATGAGCAGAATCGCGGCCATGAGAATGAAGGAGAGGGCCGCGGCCGTCGGATAGTCCAGGACGTTCAGGAACTGCGTCTGGATCACGTTTCCGATCATGCGGGTCTTGGTGCTGCCGAGGAGCTCCGCGTTGACGTAGTCGCCGGCCGCGGGGATGAAGGTCAGCAGTGTGCCGGAGACGACGCCGGGCATCGAGAGCGGGAAGGTGACCCTGCGGAAGGTGGTGCTCGGCTTGGCGTAGAGGTCGCCGGCCGCCTCGTGCAGCCGCCCGTCGATGCGCTCCAGCGAGGAGTACAGCGGCAGGATCATGAACGGCAGGAAGTTGTACGTCAGACCGCAGACCACCGCGAGCGGCGTGGCCAGGACCCGGTCCCCGGCGGTCCAGCCGAGCCAGCTGGTGACGTCCAGGACGTGCAGTGTGTTGAGGGCTCCGACGACCGGGCCGCCGTCCGCGAGGATCGTCTTCCAGGCGAGGGTGCGGATCAGGAAGCTGGTGAAGAACGGCGCGATCACCAGGATCATGATCAGGTTCCGCCAGCGTCCCGCGCGGAAGGCGATCAGATAGGCCAGCGGGTAGCCGAGGATCAGACAGAGGATCGTCGCGGAGCCGGCGTACAGGATCGAGCGCAGGAACTGCGGCCAGTACTCGCTCAGCGCGTCCCAGTAGGTCGCGAAGTGCCAGGTGACCTTGTAGCCCTCCTCCAGGGAGCCCGTCTGCACGGAGGTGGAGGCCTGGTAGAGCATCGGCAGCGCGAAGAACACGATCAGCCAGAGCAGACCGGGCAGCAGCAGCCAGTACGGCGTCAAGCGCCCGCGCCGGCGCGGGGGCTTGCTCTCGGGGGCCGTCGGGGAGAGAGGCGGGGGCGCCTCGGTGAGCGTCGCCATCTCAGACCGCCGCCTCTTCCTGGATGCCGGCGTCGATGTCCTGGGCGGCGTCCAGACCGAAGGTGTGGGCCGGGTTCCAGTGCAGGACGACGTCGGCGCCGGGGGTGAGGCGGGCGTCGCGGTCGATGTTCTGGACGTAGACCTCGAACTCGGGGCAGACCTGGCTGTCGATCACGAACTGCGTGCAGACGCCGATGAACGACGAGTCGGCGATCTTCCCGGTGATGCGGTTGCGGCCCTCGGGGACCTCGCCCGCGTCGTCGGCGTGGGTGAGGGAGATCTTCTCCGGGCGGACGCCGACCAGCACCTTGCCGCCGGCCGTCGTCGGCGCGGAGCAGCGCGCCTCGGGCAGGACGAGTTTGCCGCCGCCCGCCTTCAGCACGATGTCGTCGCCGCTCTTGGAGTCGACCTCGGCCTCGATGAGGTTCGAGGTGCCGAGGAAGTTGGCGACGAACGTGGTGTGCGGGTTCTCGTAGAGGTCGCTCGGCGAGCCGAGCTGTTCGACGCGGCCCGCGTTCATCACGGCGACCGTGTCGGCCATCGTCATGGCCTCCTCCTGGTCGTGCGTGACGTGCACGAAGGTGATGCCGACCTCGGTCTGGATGCGCTTGAGCTCCAGCTGCATCTGGCGGCGCAGCTTGAGGTCGAGGGCGCCGAGGGGCTCGTCGAGGAGGAGCACCTTGGGCGTGTTGATCAGCGCGCGGGCCACGGCGACGCGCTGCTGCTGGCCGCCGGAGAGCTGGTGCGGCTTCTTGCGCGCCTGCTCGCCGAGCTGGACGAGCTCCAGCATGTCCTCGACCTGCTTCTTCACGCTCTTGATGCCGCGCCGGCGCAGACCGAAGGCGATGTTCTCGAAGATGTCGAGGTGCGGGAAGAGGGCGTAGGACTGGAAGACGGTGTTCACCGGGCGCTTGTAGGGCGGGAGCGCGGTGACGTCCTGGTCGCCGAGGTGGACGGTCCCGGAGGAAGGTTCCTCCAGGCCGGCGATCATGCGCAGGGTGGTGGTCTTGCCGCAGCCGGAGGCGCCGAGCAGGGCGAAGAACGAGCCCTGCGGGACGGTCAGGTCGAGCGGCTGGACGGCGGTGAACGAGCCGTAGGTCTTGCTGATGCCGGTCAGGCGGACGTCGCCGCCGCCGTTGTTGGTCGTCTTCATCGTCGTCACGCCCCAGTGAGCTTCGCGAACTTGGCTTCGTAGTCGGTCTCTTCCTTCGAGCTCAGGGAGCGGAAGGAGTGCGACTTCGCCTGCATGGCCTTGTCGGGGATGATCAGCGGGTTGTTCGCCGCATCCTCGTCGATCTTCGCGAGCGCCGCCTGCACACCGTCCACGGGACAGACGTAGTTGATGTAGGCGGCGAGCTCGGCGGCCGGCTCCGGCTCGTAGTAGTAGTCCATGAGCCGTTCGGCGTTCGTCTTGTGACGCGCCTTGTTGGGGATCAGCATGTTGTCGCTGGACGTCAGATATCCGCTGTCCGGGATGACGAAGTCGACGTCGGGGCTGTCCGCCTTGAGCTGGACGACGTCACCGGCCCAGGCGATGCAGGCCGCGAAGTCGCCGCTGGTGATGTCGGACGTGTAGTCGTTGCCGGTGAAGCGGCGGATCTGGCCGCTGTCGACGCCCTTCTGCAGACGGGCGATGGCCGCGTCGTAGTCGTCGTCGGTGAAGTTCGCCGGGTCCTTGCCCATGTCCAGCAGCGTCATGCCCATGCTGTCGCGCATCTCGGTGAGGAAGCCGACCCGGCCCTTGAGCTTGGGGTTGTCGAGCAGGTCGGAGACCGACTTCACCTCGACGCCGTCCAGCGCCTTCTTGTTGTAGGCGATGACGGTGGAGATGCCCTGCCAGGGGTAGGAGTACGCCCGGCCCGGGTCCCAGTCGGGGCTGCGGAACTGCTGGGACAGGTTGGCGTAGGCGTGCGGCAGGTTGGCGGCGTCCAGTTTCTGGACCCAGCCGAGGCGGATGAGGCGGCCGGCCAGCCAGTCGGTGAGGACGATCAGGTCGCGGCCGGTGTCCTGGCCCGCGGCGAGCTGCGGCTTGATCTTGCCGAAGAACTCGTTGTTGTCGTTGATGTCCTCGGTGTACTTGACCTTGATGCCGGTCCGCTTGGTGAAGGCGTCGAGGGTGGGGTGGCGCTTGCCGCTCTCGTCGACGTCCATGTACTCGGTCCAGTTGGAGAAGTTGACGGTCTTCTCCTGCGCCGAGTGGTCGTCGGCGGATGTGCCGCCCTCGGTCTTGCCGGCCGCGGGGATCCCGCAGCCGCTCAGCGCTCCGAGGCCGCCCAGGGTGAGCGCGCCGCCGGCGGAGGCGCGCAGCAGCGAGCGGCGGGTCATGGCCGCCCTGCCGTTGCGGAAGCTGCGCCGTACGGCGGCCAGTTGGGCCGGGCTCAGGCGGTCGGGCTCGTACTGCTCCATGCTCGTGGTGCCCTTTCGGGAGGTCCGGCCGTGGTCGGCGGCCGATCTTCGCTGATGAGTCGTCGCTGGTGCGTCGTCGCTTACGCGTCCCCGAAGATGGTGCGGTGCCAGGGCTTGCGGGCAACCGCCGTGTTATCGAACATAACGTGCTTTACCTGCGTGTACTCCTCGAACGAGTACGCTGACATGTCCTTGCCGAAGCCGGAGGCCTTGTATCCGCCGTGCGGCATCTCGCTGATGATCGGGATGTGGTCGTTGATCCACACGCATCCCGCCTTCAGCTCGCGCGTCGCGCGGTTCGCCCGGAAGACGTCCCGGGTCCAGGCGGAGGCCGCCAGCCCGTACGGGGTGTCGTCGGCGAGCGCCAGCCCCTCCTCGTCGGTGTCGAAGGGCAGGACCACCAGGACCGGCCCGAAGATCTCGGACTGGACGACCTCGCTGTCCTGGGCGGCGTCCGCGATCAGGGTGGGCAGATAGTACGCACCCTTTCCGAGATCGCCCTGCGGAGCCACACCGCCGGTGACCACGCGCGCGTAGGCGCGGGCCCGGTCGACGAAGCCGGCGACCCGGTCGCGCTGTGCGTGCGAGACCAGCGGGCCGAGGTCGGTGCCGGCGGCGAAGGGGTCGCCGAGCCGGACGGTCTCCATCAGGGCGGCCGTCCGCTCGACGAAGGCCTCGTAGAGCGGCCGCTGCACATACGCGCGCGTGGCGGCCGTGCAGTCCTGCCCGGTGTTGATGAGCGCGCCCGCGACCGCGCCGTTGGCGGCGGCCTCCAGGTCGGCGTCGTCGAAGACGACGAAGGGCGCCTTGCCGCCGAGCTCCAGATGGAGGCGCTTGACGGTCGCGGTGGCGATCTCGGCGACCCGCCTGCCGACGGCGGTGGACCCGGTGAAGGAGGTCATGGCGACGTCGGGATGCCCCACGAGATGCTCGCCGGCCTCCTTCCCGGTCCCGGTGACGATGTTGACGACGCCGTCGGGGAGGCCGGCCTCGGTGGCCGCCAGCGCGAAGAGGAGCGAGGTGAGCGGGGTGAGCTCGGCGGGCTTGAGCACGATGGTGTTGCCCGCGGCGATCGCCGGGAGGATCTTCCAGGCGGCCATCTGGAGGGGGTAGTTCCAGGGCGCGATGGAGCCGACCACGCCGATGGGCTCGCGGCGGACGTAGGAGGTGTGGTCGCCGGAGTACTCGGCGGCCGCCTGTCCCGCGAGGTGGCGGGCGGCGCCGGCGAAGAACGAGGTGTTGTCGATGGTCCCCGGGACGTCGAACTCGCGGGTCAGCTTCAGGGGCTTGCCGCACTGGAGGGACTCGGCCCGGGCGAACTCCTCGGCGCGCTCGGCGAGGACGGCGGCGAAGCGGTGCAGCGCGTCGGAGCGTTCGCCCGGGGTGAGGCCGGACCAGCCCGGGAAGGCCGCGCGGGCCGCGGCGACGGCGGCGTCGACATCGACCGTGGAGGCCAGCTCGTAGCGGTACACCTCCTCTCCTGTGGCCGGGTCGACCACGGCGTGGGCACGGCCCGAGGTGCCGTGGGTGAGGCGGCCCGCGATGTACTGGGCGCCGTCGGCGAGGCGCTCCTGCGCGGGGAACCGGTCCTGCATGTCGCTCTCCTCCGCCTTCGCCCCGCTCTGCGCGGGGGCGGGTTGCGTAGCTCCAGCCTGATTTGATTGCCGATCCTGACAGAGCAAGGGCACTCCAACAAGTGATTCCGTTGTTGCCTTTTGGTTACGCGACGAAATCTGTCGACGGAGGACGAGCCGGAGGGGGAAAAGGCACGACGCTCTGTCGGTGGTGCGTGCCATGCTCGGGCCCATGGAGCAGATCGATGGCCTGGAGGCCCTGGTCAGGGCCGTCCGGGCGGGGGCGAGGATCAAGTACCTGCACTTCTGGGGGCACCGGCCGCAGCCCGACGGGCGAGTGGGCGCGAGCTGCCTCAGTCAGTGGTGGCCGTCACCGTTCGTGGTCGAGGGAGTCCCCTACGCGACGGCCGAGCACTGGATGATGGCGGAGAAGGCGAGGCTTTTCGAAGACGCGGAGGCGGAGCAGCGGGCGCTGGCCGCCGGACACCCCTCGCAGGCGAAGAAGGCGGGGCGGCTGGTCCGCGGTTTCGACGAGGCGATCTGGGAGCGGGAGCGGCTGCGGATCGTGGTCGAGGGCAGCGTCCACAAGTTCGCCTCGGACCCCGCACTGCGCTCGTTCCTGCTGGGCACCGGCGATCGAGTGCTGGTGGAGGCCAGTCCTGTGGACCGCGTCTGGGGCATCGGCCTGTCCGCGGACGACGAGGCGGCGATGACCCCGGAGCGGTGGAGAGGCCGCAACCTCCTGGGCTTCGCCCTGATGCAGGCCCGGGAGCGGCTGCGGGCGAACGCGGTCTGAGCCGGGCGGGGCCCGCCGGGGCTCAGGGGGCCACGATCACCAGGATGCCCAGGCCGATCGCGAGGACCGTGCCGACGGTTCCGCAGATGATTCCGGCCAGGGCCTGGCCGGGGTTCGAGGCCTCGCCGCGGCGTGCCTTGCCGCGGCCGATCGCGCCGAAGACGATACCGAGGATGCCGAGCACGATGGCCAACGGCCACAGGCAGAAGACGACGGCGGCGAGGATCCCCAGCACGAGTCCGGCGACGCCCATGCCGTTGCTGTCCCCCGCCCCGTTCCCGGCCCAGCCGTAGAGGCCCGGAGCGCCGCCCCCGTAGTGGGGGTGGGAGGGGTAGCCGTACCCGCCGGGGTAGCCGTAGGGGACCTGTCCGGGGCCGTCCGGGGCGATGGGCGGCGGCGGGACCGCACCGCCCTGCGCGGGCGGCGGTGCGAAGAGATCGGGGGGCGGTCCGCCCGCGGCCGTGGCGGGGTCGGGGGGCGGGAACGAGCCGAGCGGGTCACCCGTTTGCGGGCTCCCGAAGGGGGCGGCCCAGGGCTGCGGGGTCGCACCGGGCAGGGAGGTGACCGTCCGCTGGTCGTGCACGGACGGGGGCGCCTCGTCCGCGTGGGTCGGCAGTTCGTTCGCGGCGAGAGTGTGTCCGGAGCCGCTCTGCGTGCTGTCGCCCGGCGCGGCCCACGGGTTGGGCGCGGCCGGAGAACCGGCGCCGCTGTCCGCCGCGCCCTTGTCCAACCTCACTTCGGGAACCGCGTCCTGCGGACCGTCCGCCGGAGTCGGCGCGTCGTCGGACATGCGTGGATCCCCCTCTGTCATCGCACTCGGTCGCCCTCTGCCAAGGGCCTGTCCGGCGGATCATGCCGCAGACGCGGGGTCTGGCACGCCCACCTGCGGCGTTGTCGTCGGTTGCCGACGCTCCGCGTCGACGCCCTCCTCCGCCTTGCAGTCGCACGCACCAGACCCCGCTCACCCGCGCTGATCAGTCACCGCTGCTTTCCTCCGACTTGATCCGCCGGACAGGCCCAAGCGTTCCGTCATGCTACGGCCCGCAGTCGGCCCGCGGTCGGCGGGGCCGACGGCGGACTCCCGTCCCCTCCGCCTACGATGATCCCGGGATCTCGGGATCCCGACTCACCGATCAGCCGATCACCCGCGTCCCGTCCGGCCCGCCTGGCCCGGGGCGCCGTCCCGGGGAGGACCCCATGACCGACCGCCTCGACGCAGCCGCCGCAGCCGCCGCGGCTTTCGGCCCCCGCGATCTGCACGCCTTCATCGCCGGGCTGCCCAAGGCCGAACTGCACGTCCACCACGTGGGCTCCGCCTCCCCCCGCATCGTCTCCGAGCTGGCCGCCCGGCACCCCGACTCCAAGGTGCCCACCGACCCCGAGGCCCTGGCCGACTACTTCACGTTCACGGACTTCGCCCACTTCATCGACGTGTATCTGTCCGTCGTGGACCTCATCCGCACCCCGGAGGACGTCCGGCTGCTGACGTACGAGGTCGCCCGGGACCTGGCCCGCCAGCAGGTGCGGTACGCCGAGCTGACCATCACCCCGTTCTCCTCGACCAGGCGCGGCATCGACGAACGCGCGTTCATGGACGCGATCGAGGACGCCCGCAAGTCGGCCGAGGCGGAGTTCGGGACCGTGCTGCGCTGGTGCTTCGACATCCCCGGCGAGGCGGGGCTGGAGGCCGCCGAGGAGACCACCCGCCTGGCCACCGACGACCGGCTGCGCCCCGAGGGGCTGGTCTCCTTCGGGCTCGGCGGCCCCGAGGTCGGCGTACCGCGCCCGCAGTTCAAGCCCTACTTCGACCGGGCCATCGCCGCCGGCCTGCGCTCGGTGCCGCACGCCGGTGAGACCACCGGCCCCCAAACGGTGTGGGACGCGCTGACCCACCTGCGGGCCGAGCGCATCGGACACGGCACCAGCTCCGCGCAGGACGAGAAGCTGCTCGCGCACCTCGCCGAGCACCGCATCGCCCTGGAGGTGTGCCCGACCTCGAACATCGCCACGCGCGCGGTCCGCACCCTCGACGAGCACCCGATCAGGGAGTTCGTGAAGGCGGGCGTCCTGGTCACGATCAACTCCGACGACCCGCCCATGTTCGGCACCGATCTGAACAACGAGTACGCGGTCGCCGCCCGCCTCCTCGACCAGGACGAGCGGGGCGTCGCCGCCCTCGCGGGCAACGCGGTCGACGCCTCCTTCCTCGACGAGGCGGGCAAGCGCCGCGTCCGGGACGAGATCGACACGTACACCGCCGCATGGCTCAGTGCCTGACCTGGACACAATGGACCCATGCAGAACGTGACCGCCGTGGCCCATCGCGGCGACCCCTACCGCTTCCGTGAGAACACGATCGACTCGCTGCGTTCCGCGCTCGACCAGGGCGCGGACGCCGTCGAGTTCGACGTACGGCTCACCAAGGACGGCGTCCCCGTCCTGCTGCACGACGAGACGTTGAAGCGGTTGTGGGAGCTGGACCGGCCGCTGCGGTCGCTGTCCGCGGCCGAGGTGCGCGGGCTGACGGCCGGCGCGGTGCCCACCCTCGCGGAGGCGCTCGCGGCGACCGAGGGCAGCCGGCTGATGCTCGACCTGCCGGGGACCCGGGAGGTGCGCACGGCCGGGCGGATCGTCGACGCCGTCCGCGAGGCGGGGGCGGCGGACCGGGTCTACTACTGCGCCGACGCCGTCGCCATGCTCGCCGTGCGCGGCGCGGACCCGTCCGCCGAGATCGCCCTGACCTGCACCAGCCTGGCCCCGCCGCGGCCCGCGCTGCTCGCGGCGGTGAAGCCGCGCTGGCTCAACTACCGCTTCTCCCTGGTGGACCGGGCCCTCGCCGACCGCGTCCACCACGACGGCTATCTGCTCTCCGTCTGGACCCCCGACACCCGCCGCGCCATGCGCCGGCTCATCGACGCGGGCGTCGACTCCATCACCACCAACCGCATCGACGCCCTGGTAGCCCTGCGCAAAAACGGCTAACCCGCCGCATACCGCAGGGGCGGGGCGATCGCCTGGGCGTCCGCCCCCTCCCCGACCCAGAGCCCGATCAGCAACGCCGCCGTCGCCTCCAGCAGGCCGGCCCGGTCCAGGCCCCCGGCGTCCAGCGGCTCGCAGCCGACGTCGCGGACGAGTCGTCGTACGACGTCCAGGGCCGGCTCGCTGTCCCCGCACAGGGGGACGGCGAGCGGACGGCCGTCGAAGACCGGCGGGGCCAGGCGCCAGACGCCGGAGTGGCAGAGGTTGAAGGCCTTGACGACGTGTGCGGCGGGGGCGGCGTCGGCGATGCGCTGTGCCGCCGCGGGCCCGCCCGCCGTGAGCAGGGCGAAGCCCTCGCCCACCGGGTTGGTGCAGTCGATCAGCACCCGCCCGCGCAGCACGTCCGCGAGCCCGCCGACCACATCGGCGACCGCCGCGTACGGCAGCGCCAACAGCACGGCGTCCGTGCCGAACCCGGCCGCCTCGCGCAGCCCCCCGGCCCGGCCGCCCGCCCGTACCTCGTGCCCCGCCCGCGCCCACTGTCCGCCCAGCGCGTCCGCCATCGACCCTGTTCCGAGAATTCCGATCCGCATACGCCTGACGGTAGGAGTCCGCTCGGGCACCATTCGGTGCGTGACTACGGACCAGGCCTTCCTCGCCGACTGCCGTGCCCGGCTCGCCTTCGACCTGCTCTCCCACACCTGGAACGCCGTGGTGCTGTGGGCGCTGCGCGGCGGCCCGGTGCGCCACGGCGAACTCCGGTCCCATATCGGCGGGATCAGCCAGAAGGTGCTGACCGAGACGCTGCGCCGGCTGGAGTTCAACGGGCTGGTGGCCCGGCATGCGCACGGCGGCGCCCCGCCCCGGGTCGAGTACGAACTGACCGCGCTCGGACGGACGTTGCTGCCCGCGATCGACGCGGTCGGGGCCTGGGCCTTCGAGCACGGGGACGACGTCCTCGACGCCCAGGACCGCTACACGCGGGAGAGTTGAGCCACGGTCGCCGGGTCGGCCGGGGTCTCGCGGGTGAGGTACTGCGGGACCGGGGTGTCGTCCGCGCCGGTGTCGCGGACCAGGCCGTAGCGGGTCGCGCCTTGGCCGGGGGCGGTCGTGACGTCCTTCTCGACGGCGTCCCGGGTCGTCGGGAAGACGTTGAGGCCGTAGTCGCCGCCCCGCTCGTTCACGGTGAGGGTGACCGTGCCGGCGACGTAGAAGTACTCGTTCTGCCACATCTGCTGGGTGCCGGGCGGCAGCACGAGGTAGCCGGTGGTCGTGCTGCCCATGCCGGTGGCGGTGCTGTCCGTGCTGCTGACGGAGTCGTCCATGCGGCGGCCGCCGCCCGAGGCCACATGGAAGAGCTTGCCCTTGAGGCCGGTCCAGCTGGGCATGACCAGGTTGCCGGGCCGGTACTGCGGCGAGATCTGCCAGCGCACGAGGACATAGCCCTGGCCGCTGAGCGTCACGCTGTCCCCGCGGTGGTTCATGGTGGCGTGCGCGCCGCCGCTGCTGGTCACGCCGGACGCGGGCCGCTGCGGCAGGGCGGCCGGCACGGTGTCCGGGTCGGGCGCGCTGTCGACGGCGTCGACGACACCGCCGTACCGGGCCGTCGCCTTCTCGCTCGCCGACGGGGACGGGGACGCGGACTTCGACGGCGAGGCGGAGGCCGAGGGCGAAGGGGAGAACGGCGGGGGCGCGGGGGCCGGTGCGCTCGCCGCCGTGGGCGAGACGGCCGCACGGGCCGGCGGGTCGTCGGGGGTCTGCACGACGAGGTAGGCGCCGCCCGCGGCGAGCGTCGCACCGGCCGTGACCGCGACGGCCGGTTTGGTCAGCGCGGTCAGCACCTTCGCGGACCAGCCGGCGGAGGCCGTGCCCGCGGCCGCGGCGGCCGTCTTGCCGCCGAGGGTCAGGGAGATCGTGAAGCCGACCGGGACCGGCACCAGCGCGATCCCGACGAGCAGCCGCTCCGCGGGGACGACCGACTCGCGGGTGTCGCCGCAGTAGCCGCAGCCGCGGATGTGCCGGGCCAGCCGCTTGCGCCAGACGGAGTCGGGCCGGCCGTCCCAGCGGGCGGTCAGTTCGCGCAGGTCGGGGCAGGCGCCGTCGAGGGCGCGCACGATGCCCCGGGAGACCTCCAGCCGCTCCTTCACCCGCTGGACGCGCACGGCGGCGTGCTGCCGGCTGATGCCGACGGCCGCGGCCAGCTCGCGCCGGCTGAGTTCGCCCGCGACCTCGAGCCACCACAGGGACAGCAGTTGCCGGTCCTCGTCGTCCAGCCAGCGCACCGCCTCCGCGACCTCGCGCCGCTGGCCCTCCAACTGCAGCCGGAGCACGGTGAGTTCGGCGAAGTCGGCGGATTCGCCCTGCGGCACGCTGTCGTCGAGGCGCTGGGTGGTCCCCCGGCGGGCGCGGTCCCGGATCTGCCGCATGGCGATCGCGACCAGCCAGGAGCGGAAGCTGTCGGGGTCACGGAGCGAGCCGAGGTTGTCGACGGCGCGCAGCATGGTCTCCTGGACGACGTCGTCGACGTCGGCGTGGCCGTTCAGGGCGCGGCCGACGATGTTGTAGACGAGCGGCAGCCAGCCCGCCACCAGCTCGTCCATCGCCTGCCGGTCGCCTCCTTGCGCGTCGGCGATGGTGGCACGCCAGTGCCGGGCGGCCTCGGCGTCGGCGTACGTCCTCATGCCCGCACCCTCTCAGCCGGGCCCTGCCTGTTGGCAATGTCGGAGATCACACCCCAGGGGACGGGCGCGAGGGCCCCGGGATAACACTTTTTGACTCCCCTTAGGGGGCAACCCCGTCAACTCCACCATTCAGTAAGGGAGTTGCTCGGGGTCGCGTCAGGGGCACACCCCCTCCTCACCGACGATCCGGCCGGACCGCCTCCCGCCGGAAGATCGTCCCGAATCCCGAGCACCTCACCCCTGGAGCCTTCGTATGCGCCGCCGCACCCGCATCGCCGCCGTCTCTCTCGTCCTCGCGCTGGCCGCGGCCGGACCGCTGGCCGCCCCGGCCTCCGCCGCTCCCACGGCAGCCACCGCAGCCGCCGCACAGCACACCGGCGGCCTCGACACCCAGGCCCTCGCCGCCGCGCTCGCCGGACTCCCGGACGCCGACGCGACCGCCGCCCTCGTCCGGGTCGGCGGCACCGACGGCGCCTGGCGCGGCAGCGCGGGCGTGCACGACCTGGCGAGCGGCGCACCCGCGGACCCGGACGCCCGGTTCCGGGCCGGTTCCACGACGAAGGTGGTGACGGCGGCGGCCGTGCTGCGGCTCGCGGCCGAACGGCGGATCGACCTGGACACGCCGATCCAGCACTATCTGCCCGGCCTCCTCGGCCGGCAGTTCCGGCCGATCACCGTACGGCAGCTGCTCAACCACACCAGCGGCATCCCGGCGGGCGACGGTCTCGGCGACACCTTCGAGGAGGTGTACGCGCACCGCTTCGACACCCTCGCCCCCCAGCGGGTCGCCGCGTCGGCGGGTGCGAAGCAGCCGGAGTTCTGCCCGGGGAAGAAGCAGCACTACCTCAACATCAA
The DNA here is from genome assembly GCF_053592635.1 of Streptomyces sp. NPDC002623. Lineage (NCBI taxonomy): Bacteria > Bacillati > Actinomycetota > Actinomycetes > Kitasatosporales > Streptomycetaceae > Streptomyces > Streptomyces sp. NPDC002623. The sequence continues at coordinate 89,620 of NZ_JBSFWB010000019.1, forward strand.
CTACACGTTCCTCGGCCTGTTGATCGAGAAGGTGACCGGGCGCTCGTACGCCTCCGAGGCCACCCGGCTGGTGCTCGCGCCGGCCGGGATGCGGGACACGTACTTCCCGGGCGCCGACCCGCGCATCCTCGGCCCGCACAACCTGGGCTACCAGGCGGTGGAGAAGGCCGACGGGACGACGGAGTTCCTGGACGTCACCGAGTGGAACCAGGCGGACCGGTTCGCGGCCGGGGACATGATCTCCACGACCGTGGACCTGGAGCGGCTGATCACCGCCCTGTTCCGGGGCCGGATCGTGCCGGAGCCGCAGCTCGAGGAGATGTTCACGGTCCCCGCGGGCATCAAGGGCGCCGCCTACAGCGCGGGACTCACCCGGTTCGAGGCCGACGGGACGGTCTACTGGGTCAAGTCCGGCGGTCGGTACGGCTACAACTCCGCCGTCGCCGCCACCCGTGACCTCAGCCGCACCCTCGTCTACTCGGTCAACTCCACGGACGCCAAGAGCGAGGACGCGAATCCGGTCGTCACCCGGATCATCACGGCCGCGCTCAGGTAGCGAACCCGGCCCGTTCACTCCAGCGGCTCCTCCAGCGCCACGTTGCGCAGGCCCGGCAGATGGCCGTCCAGCTCCCCCGGCTCGAACCGGCACATGCCCACCGCGTGCCAGAACTCGCCGGTGACGTCGCCCTCGTACTTGTAGCCGCCGGACGGCGCGAGTGCGGCCCAGCCGCCCGGCAGACCGACCAGAGTCGCGCGCAGCACGGCCGGGCCGTCGGCGGGGACCTGCCACAGCCGGACGGTGCCGTCCTCGCCGCCGCTGGCCAGGGTCGAGCCGTCGGGGCTGAAGGCGACCGCGAGCACACGGCCGGTGTGGCCGGTCAGGGCGGCGGCTTCCCGGCCGGTGCGGGTGTCCCAGAGGCGGACCGTCCGGTCGTCGCCCGCGGTCGCCAGCAGCGGGCGGCGCGGATGGGCCGCCGCCGTCCACACCTTGCCGGTGTGCCCGGTGAGCCGGTGCGCGGCCACGCCGTCCCGCCAGATCACCGCCCGGCCGTCCCAGGAGGCGCTGGCCAGCCAGGAGCCGTCGGGCGCGAACGCCACGGCGTACACCCGGTCGGTGTGCCCGTCGAGGACGGCGGTGACCCGGCGCTCGGCCAGGTCCCAGATGCGCACCTTGCGGTCGTCGCAGCCGGTCGCCAGGACCGCGCCGTCGGGCCGGAACGCGACCGAGCGGACCCGCCCGAAGTGCTCGCCGATGGTGACGACGTGCGCACCGGTCGCCCGGTACCACAGGCACACGGTGTCGTCGTCGTTGGCGGTGGCGAGGAGTTCGCCGTCCGGGCTGAACGCCTCCGCCCAGACGTGGTCGGTCTCGACGTCCATCTCGCGCTGGTACTCGCCCGTCTCGGCGTTCCACAGATACATGTCGCCGTCGCTGCTCGCGGTGGCGAGCAGCGGGCCGCCGGGGCTGAACACGGCCGAGATCAGCCGGTCGCTCTGCCCGGCCAGCTCCCGCAGCCGCCGCCCTGAGGCGCAGTGCCACAGCCGGACGACGCCGTCGTTCCCGCCCGCCGCCAGCATCGAGCCGTCGGCGCTGAAGGAGAGCGTGCCGATCCGCCGCCCGTGCCCGCGCAGGATCCGCCGCCCCTGACCGGTGGCCGGGTCCCAGAGCCGGACGACGCCGTCGTTGCCGCCGGTGACCAGCAGCGACCCGGTCTCCGGGGCGCTCCCCTCCCCGGCCGGCCGGAACTTGCACACCCACACCGAGCCGCGGTGCTCCGTGGGCTGCCGGGTGAGCGGCACGGCGACCGGCCCGGCGGTCAGGTCGGCCTCCGGGGCGAACCGCCACAGCCGGACGACGCCCTGGCTGTCCCCGGCGGCGAGCAGGGTGCCGTCGGGATCGAACAGCACCTGGTAGACGGCCCCGCGGCAGCCGCCGAGCACCCCGGCGCCGGCCCCGGCGGCCAGGTCCCACAGGCGCACCTCCCCCTCGGTGTCGCCGCTCACCAGGAACCGGCCCCCGGGGTGGAAGTCCAGCGTGTAGACGCGGCCGGCGTGCCCGGTGAACGTGTGCACCACCCGCCGCCCGGCCACGTCCCACACCCGCACGGTGCCGGCCCGTCCGTCGCCCATGTCGCCGGTGGCCAGCAGGGTGCCGTCCGGACTGAACCGGGCCCGGAACACCGCGCCGCGATGCCCCGGCAGCGCCCCGAGCAGCCGCCCGGAGCCGAGATCCCACAGCCGGACGGCGGCGGAGGCGTCCCCGGTGACGAGGGTGGCGTTGTCGGCGGTGAACGCGACGGTGTAGACGGGCGCGGAATGACCGGACAGCCGGTGCAGCGGGGCGCCGGTGGCCGTGTCCCACACGGTGACCACCCCGTCGGCGTCGCCGGTGGCGAGCAGGGATCCCGCGGCGTCCAGGACGACCGGCCAGACGCCCCGCGGGTGGATCTCCAGCCGGTGCCGGCACGCGCCGGACACCGGGTCCCACAGCCGGACGGTGCCGTCCGCGCTGCCGGTGGCGAGCACCCGCTCGCGGAACTTGACGGCGTAGACGCGGTCGGTGTGGCCCTGCAGGGTGCGCAGGGCGATGCCGGTGACGGCGTCGCAGACCAGAACCCCGCCGTCCTCGCTGCCGACGGCGAGGAGTTCGCCGTCGGGGCTGTAGGAGATGGGTTCGGGCAGTCGGCTGGTGCGCATGTCGAAGCCGTAGGGCACGCCGACCGCGGAGGGCCGGAACCCGGAGTCGACGGCCATGCCGGGCGCGAGCGCCGCGACCGACAGTTCCGGGCTGTCCGGCAGCCCCGCTCCGGTGGTCGCGCCGATGAGCGCGGCCCGCCGCCAGCGGCCGCCCTCGACCCGGGCGCCGGTCAGATCGGTGCGGATCAGCCGGGCCCGCCGCAGATCGGCCCCGCGCAGGTCGGCCCCGGTGAGATCGGCGCCGTCGAGCCGCGCGCCGGTCAGCCGGGCGTCCCGCAGGACGGCGCCGGAGAGGTTGGCGCCGACGAGCCGGGCGTCGGTGAGGTCGGCGCGGGTGAGGTCGACGCCGGAGAAGTCGCGGTAGGAGAGGTCCTCCCCGGCGAGGGCCGCGCCGCGCAGGTCGGTGTGGGCGGGCACCCGCAGCCGGGAGAGGATCTTCACGGCGTTGGCGCGGGACACCTCCGCGCCCCCGGTCTCCCGCGCGGCCAGCACCTGTTCGGCCCACTCCTGGCAGGCCCGGTGGTCGGCCAGGTCGCACAGGAACTCCACGGCGAGCTGGCTGAGCTGACGGCGGCCGAGCAGCGTGCTGTCCCCGGCGGCCAGCCGCAGCGCGCACTCCCGGGCGATGAGCCATTCCACCACCGAGCCGTGGATGAACCGGAAGACGCCGTCCTCGCTGCGCACCAGCAGGCTGCCGGAGCCGACCGCGTGCGCGGCCTGCGGGACCGACAGCCGGCTGTCGGCGAGGCCGGTCAGGGTCTCGGCCACGTCCGTCAGCTCGTCGAGCCGCAGCGAGTCCTGGCCGCTCTGCCACAGCCGCAGGGCGAGCGCGGTGACCGCGTTCCACAGCTGTTCCAGGCTGAGTCCGGGGGCCCGGCCGGGGCCGCCGGCCCGCTGCTGCTCGAAGCGCAGCCAGGCGGTGAGCACCTCCTCGTAGAGCCCGGCGGGGCTGAGCGCGCGGCCGGCCCCGGCGACGGCGCGCAGCTGGTCGTCGTCCAGGTCGGCGACGAAGCCGAGCAGCCGGGGGTTGCGGCACAGGGCGAGCAGGTCGGGGATGGCGTCGAGCTGGCGCACCCGGCGGTCGGCGGCGCGGTCGTCGCCGTCGTAGCGGTTGATCAGGTAGGCGCGGATCTGCGCGGGGGTGAACTCCTGGACGGCGAGCACCCGGCGGTGCGGGAGCAGGCCGACGCGCTCGCCGAGCGCGGTCAGCACCTGGCCCTGGGAGCGGAAGTGCTGGGTGCGGCTGCTGACGACGATCTTGGCGCTGTCGACGGCGGAGTCGAGCAGCACCTGGAGGCGTTCGGCGGCCCGGTCGTAGGTCACCCGCGTGACGAGTTCGTCGAAGCCGTCGAAGAGGAGGACGATCCGGCCCTGCTGGAGCATGTATCTGAAGGCGCGCAGGTCGATGTTGTCGACGCCGTGGGCGGCGAGGTGGGCGGCGACCAGCCCTTCGAAGGAGTAGGCCCGGTCCAGCGCGTTCAGCTCCACCAACAGCGGTACCAGGTGCGGCAGTTCGACGGGGATCCGGCGGGCCAGCTCGCGCAGCGCGAACGTCTTGCCGTGGCCGAAGTCGCCGAGCAGGAGCAGGAAGCGGCCCTGGTCGCAGTCGAGGAGGCGGAGCATGTCGTCGACCAGGCCGTCGCGGTCCTCGGCGTCGAGCCGCTCGGCCTCGCGGTACCGCTGGGGCAGGTACATGCCCGGCGGGTAGCGGGGGTCGGTGCGCAGCCGCTCGCTCTGGGCGCCGACATACGCCCGCAGGTCGAGCAGGCCCTGGAATTCGGTGAAGCTGCGCACCCGGACGCCTCTGCGGCGGGCCTGGTCGCGCAGTTCGCGGGCGGGCGGCGGGCCGTCGTGGACGAGTTCGGCCTCGGTCTCGGAGTCGGCCGCGTGGACGAGCGCGACCACCCGTTCGACGTCCTGGTCGGTGGGGGTGCCGGTGTGCACGGCGACGCGCTGCTGCCGTACGAACCCCGACTGGGTCCAGGTGACGAGGAGTTGGGGCACCGGACCGGCGACCGGGCGGATCTGTGCGCCCTCGTGCCGGGTCCGGCAGACCTCCGCGACGCGGGCCAGCAGTATCTCGACGGGCGACTGCACGGCCCGCGGCTCGGGATCGGGCACGGCCGTCGTGTCCGGGACGCCGGCGGGGCCGTCGTCGGAGTGGTCGTCGGGGGCGAAGGCCCGGTGGGCCCGCCGCCACTCGACGCGGCTGCGGCGCGGCTCGCCGGGGCCCGGCCAGGCGGTGAGTCCGTCGCGGCCGATGCGCAGCAGCTGGTGCCGGGCGGGTCCGGGCGCGCCGAGCAGCGGCAGCTCGCCGGCGGCGGTGGGCAGGGCGGGGTGCGCGCCGGGGCCGGTCGGGCCGTGCAGCAGCAGATGCAGCCGGGGCGCGGTGAGCCGGGCGAGCACGTCGGTGTCGCGCAGTGGCCCCGAGCCGTCCGCGGCGGCGGCGCGCGCCATCCCGGCCCGGGCCGTCCCGGGGGCGTGCCGCAGCGCGCCGATGCGCAGCCACCCCTCCTCCTCGTAGGGCCGCAGCGCCTGCGCGAACCAGGCGGCCTGCTCGGGCCCCAGAAGTCCGTACTGGTCGTCGAGCCGGTGGCTGTAGGCCATCGAGGAGTTCAGCCCGGCGACGACGGTGTGCAGCTCCGGCACGGGGAAGAGGGTCCACGGCTGATCACTGTCGAAGACGGCGTCGAGCCCCTGGTACAGCTCCTGGAAGAGCCGGGCGAAGTGCCGCCACTTGGGCCAGTACGGCGGCCGGGGCGGCATCTCGTCGGCCTCGCAGGTGCTGAAGTAGGCCCGGCACGCGGCCTGGTTGACGTCATGGCCGCCCGGGACGAGGGCGACGCGGTGCGGTTCGAGACCGAGCAGCGCCCGCAGTCCGGTGAGGAAGGCGAGCGCCTGGTCGAACTCGCGGGGGCTGCCGGAGGCGGTCAGGTCTCCGGTGACCACCAGCAGCTCGGGGGCGGGCGCCCCGGCGTCGTACAGCTCGACGAGGTCGCCCCAGATCGCCGCCTGCAGCTCGGCCGGGTCCTGACCGCGTCCGAACGCGGGCCCGGCCAGCTGCAGCACGGTGACCGCCTCCCGGGTCGCCGGGTCCCCGGTGACCCGGGGGTAGGCGGGCGGGGCGGCGGGCCTGCGCCGCCCGGCCCAGCCGGCCCGCCCGAGCGGGCGCCCGGCGGCGGGCGCGACCGGCACGGCGGGGGCGGGGGCGGGCGGGACCGGTCGGCCGTCACCCGGGTAGGCGGGCCGCAGGCTCGGCCGGGCCCGCCCGTCGAGGGCCTGCCGGACCCGGGTGAGGAGCAGGTCGCGGGCGGCGGACGGATCGGTGACGGGCACCAGGTCGACATAGGTGATGGTGGCGAGCAGCCCCTCCACGGGGATGTCCTCGACCCGGACCGTGAGCAGCCGCCGCTCGGGCGCGTCCGGGTCGGCCCGCAGCGCGGCCTGCCACTCCATCCGGCCGTACCGGGAGCGCTCGTAGTTGCGCGACAGCACGGCGATGACGGCCGCGGACTCGCTCACCCCCCGGTCCATGAAGTCCACGAAGTTGGTGCCCGCCACGAAGTCCCAGGCTTGCAGGACCGTGCGGTACCCGGCCTCCTCCAGCGTCCAGGCGATCCAGGACGCCCAGCGTTCGTCGGCCGGCGAATAGCTGACGAAGAAGTCCAACGGCCCTGCGTCACCGGTCATCTGACGATCCCCCATGTATTCATGATGCCGTGAGTGAGCGTCGATATGGGCTTTTTCCGGACCAGTCCCTGGTCACAGCGGAGGACAAGTGTGCGACCCTTCCCCCCGTGTCTGTGGTGAGACGTCTGCATGTGCTCGACCGGGTGGCGATCGGTCTGCTCGCGACCGGACTGGTGTGCGTGGCCTCGGGCTTGCTGCCGAGCGGTTCGGCGTCCGACGCGATGACCCGGATCGCCCCGCTGCTGGCGTTCCTGGGCACGGTGATCGTGCTCGCCGAACTCACCAGCAGGGCCGAGGTGTTCGACGTGGTCGCGGCGCGGGTGGCGCGGGCGGGCCGGGGCAGCTATCCGCTGCTGTTCCTGCTGTGCGTGGCGTTCGCCTCGGTCACGACGATCGCGCTGAACCTGGACACGACGGCGGTTCTGCTGACCCCGGTGATGCTGGCGCTGGCGGCGCGGCTCGGCATCGCGGCGGTCCCGCTGGCGATGACGACGGTCTGGCTGGCGAACACGGCGAGCCTGCTGCTGCCGGTCTCCAATCTGACGAACCTGCTGGCCGCGGACCGCGTCGCGCTGTCCCCGGCGGGGCTGGCGGGGCGGATGTGGGCGCCCCAGCTGGCGGCGATCCTGGTGACGATGGCGTGCCTGTGGGGGTTCTACTGGCGCCGGGGCCGTCGCGCGGCGGCCGGATCGAGCGGCGGGCCGGGCGCGGTGCAGGTGACGGAGCGGGTGCGCGAGAAGGCCTCCGACCGGTACGAGCCGCCGCCGGTCCACCGCCCCGCCGACCCCGTCCTCTTCCGGGCCTGTGGCCTCGCCTGCGGCGGGTTCCTGCTGGCGATCCTGGTCGCCGACGTGGAGCTGTGGATCGCGTCCGCGACGGCCGCCGCGGTCGCCGTCGCGGCCTTCGCGCTGCGCGGCCGCTCGGCGCTGCGCTGGTCGCTCGTCCCCTGGCGGCTGCTGGTGATGGTGCCGGGGATGTTCCTGGTGGTGGAGACGGTCAACGCGCACGGTCTGCACGACCTGCTGGCCTCGGCGGTCGGCGAGGACGGGGGCCTGCTGGGCCAGTTCCGTGCGGCGGCGGTGGGCGGCGGCCTGTCGAACGTCCTGAACAACCTGCCCGTCTACCTGGCCGGCGAGGGGGCCGTGCCGGTCGCCAACCACGATCAGCTCCTCGCCCTGCTGGTGGGCACCAACGCGGGCCCGGTGATCACCCCGTGGGCCTCCCTGGCGACCCTCCTGTGGTACGAGCGCTGCCTCGCGTACGGCGTCCGGGTGCCGGTGGCCCGGCTGATGGGGACCGGCGCGGTACTGGCGGTCACGGCGGTGGCGGCGTCGGTGGGGGCGTTGGCGCTGACGCGCTAGCGCCGACGCGGGCGGCGCCGCCCGCCCACCGCCCCCGGGCGCCGGCGCCCTGCCCCGGCCGGTGTTCAGAAGGCCGACACCGCGGACTCGGCGACCAGTTCCAGCAGGGACGGCAGCATCTCCGGCCGGCCCGCGACGAAGGAACGCTCGGTGTCCGGGCCGGTGAAGCCGCCGGTGAACTCGCGGCCGTCGAGATGGCGCAGGACGACTCCGGCCTCGCGGGCCAGCAGGGCGCCGGCCGGCAGGTCGATGGCCTCCGCGCGGTAGCCGACGAAGCCGTCGATGTCCCCGCGGGCCAGCATCGCCCAGGCCAGCAGGGGCGCCCACAGCTGGAGCAGCCGGCGGGAGCGCAGCTCCAGGGTGTGCCGCAGCGCGCGCACCGCGGGGTCGTCGCGGCGCACCGCGTGCCCCTGGGTCCAGGCCAGCAGCGGTCCCGCCGGGGAGCGTGGTCGGCCCGCGGGGGTGTGCAGCCGTCCGGCGGGGCCGTGCGCGCCGCCGCCGCGCCGGGCGGACCAGGTCCGTCCGGTCACCGGGTCGTGCACCACGCCGACCACCGGCGCCCCGTCGACGCAGAGGGCGACGCCGACGACGTAGACGGGCAGCCCGATCACCACGTTGTTGCTGCCGTCGAGGGGATCCACCAGCCAGGTCCGGCCGCCGTCGCCACCCCTGCCGCCGTCCCTGCCGCCGTCGCCGCCCAGGTCGCCGGCCTCCTCGGCGAGGACGCGGTCGTGCGGGAACTCCGCGCGGATCCGGTCGACCACCACGGCCTCGGCCAGCAGGTCCAGGTCGGTGACGACATCGCCGCGGTCCCCCTTGGGGCGGGCCGCGAAGCCGTCCGGGAAGCGGGACCGCAACAGCGCCCCCGCCGCCTCGGCGGCCGCCACCGCCGTACGGCACTCGGCGGTGAAGTCGTCGCCGGCGACAGCCGTCGGGTCAGTCGAGCGGGGGTCGGTGCTCATGGATCCTCCTGAGCGCGGCCTGGGCGATCCGGGCGGTCTGGGCCGCGTCGCACATCCTGCGGACCACCCGGTGGCCCGGAGCCCGTACCGGGCCCAGGGAGAGGTCCGCCCGGCCGGGCAGCGTCCGCCCCAGCACCAGGGTGGCGGTCGGACGGCCGTCCGGTACCACGGTGGTGTGGAACTCACCCGCGGCGAGGGCGTAGGTCTGGCCCCGTGAGCTGGTCCGCTCGGGGCCCGGAGAGCAGCGCACCAGCCGTCTGGTGGGCCGCAGTTCGTCCACCCCGGAGGGCTCGCTGTGCACCTCGAAGACCCGGTGGGTGGGCTGCGCGCTCTCCTCGGCCACCTCCATCCGCCGGTCGCTCAGCCGCCCGTACAGCACGGTGCTGGTCAACTCCCAGCTGTGCGAGTGCACTTGATGGTCGATCAGGATGGGGTCCGTCGGCCCGAAGACATGCACACAGACACCCTCGGCGCCGTCGCGCAGCACGGGCAGGCAGACGAACCCCAGCGGATGGCGCACCGCGCGCAGGACGCGGCGGCCGGACACGATCTCTTCCAGTTCCGATGCGGCGTGCCGCATCAGCTCGGCGGACGCCCCCCGCCGTGCGGCCCGTTCCAGGGCCGGGTAGTCCATCGCTCCCCCTCGCCTGACCGAAGAAACTCGCCTGACCGAAGAAAGCCGGCGCTCTCATCTGCGGTAGGGATCCTCCGCGTGCAGCGCCTTGTCGATGACGTCACCGACGTCGCGGTCGGTGAAACTCGCCGGCAGCGGCAGTCCGAGCCGCTCCAGCAGTCGTCTGACCTCGTCGACGGTCGGCTCGTCGCCGAGCGGGGTGGCCTCCCGCAGGTCGAGTTTGACCGCCTGCTCACGGCTGAGGTGCAGCTCGGTGACGTAGTAGTCGTAGAGCGGCCGCCCCCGCTCGACGTACAGGCTCACCCGGCGCGGGTCGTCCTGGGTGATGATCAGGCAGGTGTCGGACAGGTCGAAGCGCAACGCCGGTGCCACGGAGCTGAGATGGACGTCGATCTCCAGGGTGTCCAGCCGCTGCCGGTGCCAACTGGCGGCCAGGACGGTGGCGTACGACTCCTTGCGGGTGCGTTCGAGGGTCCAGCCGCCGGTGTCCTCGTGTCCGAAGGTGCGTCTGAAGCGGGCGTAGGCCTCGCAGACCCGGTCGTCGGCCGGGTTGACGATGTCGATCTTCATGCTGAGGGATCGGCGCTGCCGCTGCGCCTCGCGCACGCACTCCGGCAGGGTGACCGCCCGCAGATAGGTGCCGGTGCCGCCCTTGAACACCCAGCGGGCGGTGCTGCGTCGGGCCTGTTCGTGCGCCAGGCCCACCTCCGGGCCGGCCAGCGTGCGGACCATCGCCAGGTCCTCGATGGCCCGGCTCGTCCCGGCGGTGGCGGCCCGGAGGTCGGCCATCCGCCGTCGGCGCTCGGTCAGCGAGCCGTACACCAGCGCGGCCAGGACCAGCAGGATGGCGCCGGAGACGATGTCGTTGTCCTCGTCGAAGCCCTTGTCCGTGATGTCCAGCAGGGCCACGGTCAGCGCCAGCCCGATGGCGACGACGCCGTCCGCGTTGCGGACCGCCCACGCGATCGAGTCCTCCAGCCGGCGCCCCGACGGCTGCGGTGTACTGCGTGACACGACCACCCTCCCCCGACGGCGACCTCCAGGGTAGGAGCAATCGCCCCCGACGGCTACGGTGCGTGAATCGGCCTCAGCGGCGCGTACTCGACGCGGACGGCGTGACCGACGGCGTACTCGGCTCGGCCGACTCGTCCCGTGCGGCCGGTGTCGGCGACTGGCTACGGGCGGGGTCGGTGGGGGAGGCAGCGGTGTCGATGGGTGCAGTCGAGGCCCGGGCGTCCGGTACGGGGGTCGGGGCCCCCTCGGTGGGGCGCTCGGCGGCCTGTCCGGGCGAGGCCGCCCGGGAGGGCGCGGCCGTCGGGGCGGGCGCGGTCGCCGAGCCGCTCACCGACGGCGGGGCGAGCGGGACCGTCGGACGCGCGGGCGCGTCGGACGCGGTCAGGCGCAGCGGCAGCAGGACGGCGAGTGCGAGGGCCGCGCAGGTCGCCCCGGCCCCGGCGGCGGCGCGCAGCAGCCGACGGCGGACCGCGCCACGGCGGACCTCCTCGTAGCGGCCGGGCGGCGGGCCGAGGTGGCCGGGGGCGGGTCGCAGGATGACGGTGAGGGGGTCGTCGGGGTCGAGGTCCGGGCCGTCGTCGAAGTCGTCAGCAGGTGTGATCAAGGCTTCTCCTCAGATGGGCGCGGAGCAGTTCACGGGCCGCGTGCAGGTCGGCCTTGACGGTTCCTTCCTTGCGCCCGGTCAGCACGGACACCTCCCTGATCGGCATGTCAGCGTAGTAGTGCAGCAGGATCGGCACGCGCAGCCGGTCGGGCAGGGACTGCACGAGCATCCGCACCGAGGGGTCGACCGGTTCGGCGGGCGGGGCGACGGCGGCCTCGACGCCGGCCCGGCGCACGGCCCGGCGCTCCCGTTCGAGCTTGCGCCAGTGGTCGCGGACCAGGTTGGCGGCGGTGACGAACAGAAAGCCCTGGGGCTCCGCAACCCCCGTCCAACGGGCCCAGAGCCGGGTGAACGCCTCCGAGGCGATCTCGTGCGCCGTCTCGTCGTCGTCGACGAGCCGGCGGCACCAGCCGGCGAGGCGTGGGTAGACGGCGGCGAACAGCTCGGACGCCGCCCTCTCCCGCGATGCGAGCCGTTTCAACGTTCTCCCGCAGCACTCGACCCAGGGCCGGCCGACGGGCCGGCCGACGGGCCGGCCGACGGGCTCAGCTCGGCGAAGACGATCACGTTGTCGCGGTATCCGTCGCCGCTACGGGGGCCGCCGCACGTGATGAGACGCAATTCGGGCCGGTCCACGTTCCCGTAGACGTCCTCGGTCGGGAACTGCGCCTTGTCGACGGTGCGTACCTCGGTGACGGCGAACTCGGCCGTCGTGCCGTTCTCCAGGCGCGCCGCGATCAGGTCGCCCTTGCGCAACTGATCGAGGCGGCGGAAGACGCCGTCGCCGTACCGGCCGACCGTGACATGGCCGAGGACGACCGACGGCCCGGTCTGTCCCGGCGTCGGCGAGTTCTCGTACCACCCCGCCCGGTCGTCCTTCTCGACCGGAGGCACCTCGACGGTGCCGTCGGCGGCCAGCCCCAGCCGCATGACCGGGGCGTCGACCTCGATGGCGGGGATCCGCAGCCCGACCGGCGCCGAGCGCGCGAGAGGTTGCGCCGCCCGGGCGACGGGGGCCGAGGCGGCGTCCGGCGTGCGTGCGGCGGCCGGTTCGGCCTCGTCGGCGGCGCAGCCCGTGAGCAGCAGCAGTGCCGCCAGGGCCGCGAGGGCGGCCGGGGCGCGCCTGGAGAGGGGGCTCATGCGCCGGTCGCCCTCCGGCGCCGTACGACGTAGAAGGCGGTGCCGGCCGCCGCGGCCACCGCGGCCGAGCTGCCGCCGATCAGCGTGCCGTGGCTCTCGGCCGCCGGCTCCTCGACGCCGGTGTCGGCCGCGCCCCGCGGCACGACGCCGACCTGGCTCGGAACGGCGGACGGAGCCGTGCCGGCCTCGTCCGCCGGCGTCTGTTCGGTCGGGGCCGCGCTCGGCACCGGGCTCGCGCTGCGGGTGTCGGGGACGGGGGTCGGCGTTCCCGCGTCGGCGAGCGCGGGCGCCGCGCCGGCCAGCAGGGCGGTGGTCGCAACTGCCAGGGCGGCGAGGCCCGTTCGGGGCATGAGTCGCATGAATCGCTCTCTTTCGTCGGTCCGTCGACGGTTCGGGCGACGGATCGGGCGAAGAGACGAGACAGCCCGGAGGCGGGTTGTAAAGAGATGGCAAAGCCGCCCCGAGGGGCGGCTCCGCGCGGCGGAGGGCTACGCGTCCAAGGAGGTCATCACGTGCTTGATGCGGGTGTAGTCGTCGAAGCCGTAGCCCGACAGGTCCTTGCCGTAGCCGGACTTCTTGAAGCCGCCGTGGGGCATCTCGGCGACCAGCGGGATGTGGGTGTTGATCCACACGCAGCCGAAGTCGAGCTTCTTGGACATCCGCATCGCGCGCCCGTGGTCCTTGGTCCACACCGAGGAGGCGAGGGCGTAGTCGACGCCGTTGGCCCACTCCACGGCCTGCTCCTCGTCCGTGAAGGACTGGACGGTGATGACCGGCCCGAAGACCTCGTTCTGGATGATCTCGTCGTCCTGCTTCAGACCGGAGACGACGGTCGCCGCGTAGAAGTAGCCCTGGTCGCCGACGCGCTTGCCGCCCGCCTCGACCTTGGCGTGCGCGGGCAGCCGCTCGATGAAGCCGCTGACCTGCTTGAGCTGGTTGGGGTTGTTGAGCGGGCCGTAGAGCACGTCCTCGTCGTCCGGTCGGCCGGTCTTCGTCTCGGCCGCCGCCTTCGCCAGCGCCGCCACGAACTCGTCGTGGATCGACTCCTGGACGAGCACGCGCGTGGCCGCCGTGCAGTCCTGGCCGGCGTTGAAGTAGCCCGCCACGGAGATGTCCTCGACGGCCTTGGCGATGTCGGTGTCCTCGAAGACGACGACCGGCGCCTTGCCGCCCAGCTCCAGGTGGACGCGCTTGAGGTCCTTCGACGCCGACTCGGCGACCGACATGCCGGCGCGCACCGAACCGGTGATGGAGGCCATCGCCGGGGTCGGGTGCTCGACCATCAGCCGGCCGGTGTCACGGTCGCCGGTGACGACGTTGAAGACGCCCTTGGGCAGGATCGAGCCGATGATGTCGGCGATCAGGACGGTCGAGGCCGGGGTGGTGTCCGAGGGCTTCAGGACGACCGTGTTGCCGGCCGCGATCGCCGGGGCGAACTTCCACACGGCCATCATCATCGGGTAGTTCCACGGCGCGACCTGCGCACAGACGCCGACCGGCTCACGGCGGACGATGGACGTCATCCCGTCCATGTACTCGCCGGCCGAGCGCCCCTCCAGCATCCGGGCCGCGCCCGCGAAGAAGCGGATCTGGTCGACCATGGGAGGGATCTCCTCGGAGCGGGTCAGCCCGATCGGCTTGCCCGTGTTCTCCACCTCGGCCGCGATGAGCTCCTCGGCCCGCTCCTCGAACGCGTCCGCGATCTTCAGCAGGGCCTTCTGCCGCTCGGCCGGGGTCGTGTCGCGCCAGCCCGGGAAGGCCGCCGCGGCGGCCGCCATCGCGGCGTCGACGTCCGACGGGCCGGACAGCGGCGCGGTCGCGTACGCCTCGCCCGTCACGGGGTTGACCACCTCGGTGGTCCGTCCGTCGGCGGCGTCCCGGAACTCACCGTCGATGTGGTTGCGCAGACGACGCAGCTCGCTGCTCACTGACCGGCCCTCCAAGGTGCGGGTGTCCCGCGTGCAGGTGTCCATTGACTGAGACACCCACACTAATCCGCGCACCGACGTTTTCAACACCCCCGATCGCGTGATGGCTGCGGAATCCGCAGATCTCGCTGACGTAAACAACGAATTTCATTGCATCGACCTTGCGGAACGGTCGAGACGTCGTGCAGAGTGAGGTCGTGGCCAGTCGAAGCGCAGAGCACAGGGACTCCCGCGAGTCCAGGAACGGCAGCACCCCGCACCTCGATGCCGTCAGCCTCGCCATCATCGAGCAGCTCCAGGAGGACGGCCGTCGGCCGTACGCCGCGATCGGCAAGGCGGTCGGCCTCTCCGAGGCGGCCGTGCGCCAGCGCGTCCAGAAGCTGCTCGACCAGGGCGTGATGCAGATCGTCGCCGTCACGGACCCGCTGACCGTGGGCTTCCGCCGGCAGGCGATGGTCGGGATCAACGTCGAAGGCGATGTCGAGTCCATAGCCGAGGCGCTGACCGCCATGTCGGAGGTCGAGTACGTGGTGATGACCGCGGGCTCGTTCGACGTCCTCGCCGAGATCGTCTGCGAGGACGACGACCATCTGCTGGACGTGATCAACAAACGCATCCGCGCCCTGTCCGGCGTGCGCTCGACCGAGAGCTTCGTCTATCTGAAGCTGAAGAAGCAGACCTACATGTGGGGAACCCGATAACCGTGAGGACCCGATAACCGTGAGCTCAAAGGACCTCAGCCGCACCGCGTACGACCACCTGTGGATGCACTTCACCCGCATGTCCTCGTACGAGAACTCCCCGGTCCCGACGATCGTCCGGGGCGAGGGCACCTACATCTACGACGACAAGGGCAAGCGCTACCTCGACGGACTCGCGGGTCTGTTCGTGGTCCAGGCCGGCCACGGCCGCGTGGAGCTCGCCGAGGCGGCTTTCAAGCAGGCGCAGGAGCTCGCGTTCTTCCCGGTGTGGTCCTACGCCCACCCCAAGGCCGTCGAGCTGGCGGAACGTCTCGCCCACCACGCGCCCGGCGACCTCAACAAGGTCTTCTTCACCACCGGCGGCGGCGAGGCCGTCGAGACCGCCTGGAAGCTGGCCAAGCAGTACTTCAAGCTGGTCGGCAAGCCCACCAAGTACAAGGTCATCTCCCGCGCGGTCGCCTACCACGGCACCCCGCAGGGCGCCCTGTCCATCACCGGCCTGCCGGCCCTGAAGGCCCCCTTCGAGCCGCTGGTCCCGGGCGCGCACAAGGTCCCGAACACCAACATCTACCGCGCCCCGCTCTTCGGCGACGACCCGGAGGCCTTCGGCCGCTGGGCCGCCGACCAGATCGAGCAGCAGATCCTCTTCGAGGGCCCGGACACCGTCGCCGCGGTCTTCCTGGAGCCGGTGCAGAACGCGGGCGGCTGCTTCCCGCCCCCGCCCGGCTACTTCCAGCGGGTGCGCGAGATCTGCGACCAGTACGACGTGCTGCTCGTGTCGGACGAGGTCATCTGCGCCTTCGGCCGCCTCGGCACGATGTTCGCCTGCGACAAGTTCGACTACGTCCCGGACATGATCACCTGCGCCAAGGGCATGACCTCGGGCTACTCCCCCATCGGTGCCTGCATCATCAGCGACCGCCTGGCCGAGCCGTTCTACAAGGGCGACAACACCTTCCTGCACGGCTACACCTTCGGCGGCCACCCGGTGTCCGCGGCCGTGGGCCTGGCCAACCTCGACCTGTTCGAGCGCGAGGGCCTCAACCAGCACGTCCTGGACAACGAGGGCGCGTTCCTCTCCACGCTCCAGAAGCTGCACGACCTGCCGATCGTCGGCGACGTCCGCGGCAACGGCTTCTTCTACGGCATCGAACTGGTCAAGGACAAGGTGACGAAGGAGTCCTTCGACGCGGACGAGACCGAGCGCGTCCTGTACGGCTTCCTCTCCAAGGCGCTGTACGACAACGGCCTGTACTGCCGTGCCGACGACCGCGGCGACCCGGTCGTCCAGCTCGCCCCGCCGCTGATCTCGAACCAGGAGACGTTCGACGAGATCGAGCAGATCCTGCGCGCCACGCTGACGGAGGCGTGGACGAAGCTGTGACCCACAGCCGACGACCGACAGCCTGATGAGCTGACTCTGTGATCAACACCGGCCCCGGTGTCTGCCGTTCGAGTGAGAAACGGCGGCCCGGGGCCGTGTGCTGTGCGGATGCCCGCCGCGACCTCCATAGCGTGCTCGTGACCGATCGGCCCTGCCTTCGTTCCCCCTTCACTCCCCCGGACGGGGGAACGACCAGGGAACCAACGGATCTGAACCGAGGTGTACGCCCATGGAGGCCCCGCCGGACAACGATGTGCTCTGGGCACGCTCCCTGCACTTCACGCACCCCGACGGCTCTCCCGGTCTCGGCGGGGTCTCCCTGGGAGTGCGGGAGGGCGAGATCCTCGCCGTCAGCGGACCGCGCGGCAGCGGCAAGACGACCCTGCTGCACTGTCTCTCCGGCCTGGTGCCCGCCCAGCGCGGCGAGGTCTGGTTCAACAGCGTCCCCGTGCACACCATGGGCCCGGTCGCCCGCGAACGGCTGCGCCGCGACCGCTTCGGCTGGATCGACCCGGCGCCGGTGCTCGTGCCCGAGCTCAACGTCTGGGAGAACGCGGCCCTCCCCCTGATGCTGCGCGGAACCAGCCGCCGCCGGGCCAAGGTCGCCGCACTGGAGTGGCTGGAGCGCCTGGACATCGGCGAGCGCTCCCGCAGCCGCCCGCACGAACTCACCCACGCCGAGCGCCAGCGGGTCTGCATCACCCGCGCCCTGGCCCCGGCCCCCTCCATCCTCTTCGCCGACGAGCCCACGGCCCCCCTGCACCGCGCGGACCGGGCGCACGTCCTGCGCACCCTGACCACGGCGGCCCGCTCCCACGGCATCACGGTGGTACTGGCCACCCACGACGCGGAGACCGCGGCCCTCGCCGACCGCACGGTGCCGCTGCTGGACGGGCGCCGGGTCAAGACGGTCCATCTGCCCCCGGTGACGGAGCCGGAAGGCCGGGGGGCCGCGTGCTCGCTCTCCGTCTGACCCGCAGCGCCCACCCCGCCGTCCAACTCCGCCGACTCCTGGTGGCGACGGCCTCGGCGGGCACCGGCTTCCTCCTCCTGTGCACCCTCGGCCACGCCCTGACCCACCCGGACGCCGCGGCGGCCTCCACGCTCCGGCTGGCCTGGTGCGCGGTCCCCCTCGCCGCGACGGTCCACTTCGCCCTGGCCGTGGCCCGCACCGACCCCGGCACCCGCCCCCGGCCGGGACTCGCGGCGGTCGGCCTGGGCCCGGCCCGCCTGATGGCCGTCTCGGCGACGACGACGGCCCTGTCGACGCTGCTCGGCTCCATGCTGGCCCTCCTCCTCTTCCTCCACCTCCGCGGCGACCTCACGGGCATGCCGTTCGACGGAGCGGCAGCCGAGTTCCTGGCCGCGCACCAACCGCTGCCCCTGCCCGCCGCACTCACCCTGCTGGCCCTGGTGCCGACGGCCTCGTCCGTCGCGGTGGCGCTGATGCTCCGCCCGCGCGACGCACGCGTGGCGGCCCAGGCGGCCCCGCGCGTGTTCGGCCGGTTCGGAGCCGGCGGACCGACGGGGTCACGGGAGACGTTCGGGGCGTACGGCCGGTTCGGCGCGCGGCTGAAGAGCAGCGCACCCCGCCCCTCGGCCCCGGCCGAGGACGCCCCGCCCGGCCCGGAGCCCGAAGCCGCCCCGAGCCCCGCCCCCGACCTCCCGCTCGACCTCACCCCCACCCCCAACCCCACCGCCCTCCCCTGGGGCGCGGCCCTGCTGGCCACCGGACTGGCGGTGGAGGGCTACGCGAGCCGGGCCTCCGACGGCGCCCTGCCGCTCCCCGGCGGCCTCCCGAGCGGCCCCGCCGGCGTCCTCCTCGGCTGGATCCTCACCGCCGTCGGCCTCGCCCTCGCCGGCCCCGGCCTCACCCATCTGTGCGGCCGGCTGCTGCAGGCGGCCCGCCCCGGCGCCCTCCGGCTCCTCGCGGGCCGGGGCCTGATGCAGGAGGCGTCCCGCATCGGCCGCCCGTTGGGCGTGGTCTGCGCGGTGGCCTCCGGCGCGTACACGATGGCCGCGCTGTACGACCCGGCCGACCCGTCCTTCGGCCCGCTCACCACCCTCGGCGCGCTGGTCGTGGCGGGCTCCACCGTCGCCACGCTGCTGACGGCGGCCGTGGAGGCGAGGCAGGCCCGCGCCGACACCACCGCCGCGCTGCTCCGCCTCGGCGCCCCGGCCAAGACGCTGCGCAGCGCCGCCGCGATGCGCACCGGCGCCCTGCTGGCGCTGTTCGTCCCGCTCACCCTCGTCGTGGCCGAACTCGCGGCGCTCCCCCTGACCCGCTGAAGTCCCGGCCGACCCGCCGAGATCCCGACCGACCCGCCGGGATCCCGACCGGCCTGCCGAGATCCCGGCCGAAAAAACCTCCCGCCCACCGATGAGTCCGGCGCGGCCCCCGGGTCTACCCCACCGAACAGCACACACCGGCACGCGCCGGTACACGAACCCCCAGGGAGAGACGCGATGACCGCCCCGGCCTACCAGCAGATGATCTTCGTGAACCTGCCCGTGAACGACCTCGACGCCTCGAAGAAGTTCTTCACGGAGCTCGGCTACACGATCAACCCGCAGTTCAGCGACGACAACGCGGCCTCCGTGGTGATCAGCGACACGATCGTCGCGATGCTGCTCGTCAAGCCGTTCTACTCGACCTTCACCAAGAAGGAGATCGCGGACGCCACGCAGACCAGCGAGGTCCTGATCGCGCTGAGCGCCGAGAGCCGCGCGAAGGTCGACGAGCTGGTCGACAGGGCGCTCGCGCTGGGCGGTTCGCCGAGCGGCGAGACCCAGGACATGGGCTTCATGTACGGCCGCTCCTTCGACGACCTCGACGGCCACACCTGGGAGGTCGTCTGGATGGACCCGTCGGCCGTGCAGGGCTGAACCCCCGTTCGCACGGCAGTGCCTAGCATGGGCGGGTGCATCCGACGACACCCGCCCAGCCGTTCGACGGCTCCCACGACCGTGAGATCGAGTCCCTCGCCGAGTTCGACGAGGTGGTCCGCGACCACGGCACCCTCTTTCACTTCCGCGTCCAGTCGGTCGACCTGACGGACCGTACCGAGGTCCTGCTCGCCCTGGACACCACGGGCGCCGTCTTCCTCGGCTGCCCGATGCACCCGGACGCGGCCGCGAAGTCCCGCGCCTCGGGGGCCCTCGTGCTCCCACCCGTGCCGGGTCTGTCCTTCGACCCGTACCGCGGCTTCGTCTACACCCCCGACGAGCTCTTCGCCGACCTGGCCGAGGGCTACGAGGCGACACCGGACGCCCGCACCTACGCCTGGTTCCAGCAGACCAAGGCGGACGGCGACATATTCGGCTCCATGCTCCGCTCGATCCACGACGACGCCGTGTCGGACGCCCTCGACGAACTCCTCGTCGGGGCCCGGGTGGTGGGGGTGATGGGCGGTCACGCGATGGCGCGCGGCACGGAGGCGTACGCCGGCGCGGCCCGCCTCGGCCGTGAACTCGCCCGCGCAGGGCTCACGGTGGCGACCGGCGGCGGCCCCGGCGCGATGGAGGCGGCCAACCTCGGCGCGTACGCGGCCCCCTTCGACGACGAGATGCTCGCCGAGTCCCTCCGGCGCCTCGCCAAGGCGCCGAAGTTCACCCCCTCGATCACCGATTGGGCCCGGGCCGCCTTCGAAGTGCGCGACAAGTGGCCCGACGGCGGCCTCTCGGTGGGCGTCCCCACCTGGTTCTACGGCCATGAGCCGCCGAACCCGTTCGCCGCGCACATCGCCAAGTACTTCTCCAACGCCACTCGGGAGGACGGCCTGCTGGCCCGCTGCACCGCGGGCGTGGTGTTCCTGCCGGGCGCCGCCGGAACCGTCCAGGAGATCTTCGACAACACGACGCCCAACTACTACGAGTCACGGGGCGAGCCGACGCCGATGGTGCTCGTGGACCGGGCGCACTGGACCGAACGCCTGCCGGCCTGGCCGCTCTTGCGGTCACTCGCCCGGGAGCGGGCGATGGAGTCCCGTATCGCCCTCGTTGACCGGATCGAGGAGGCTCCGGAGGCGTTGAAACGTCTCGGTGGTTAATAAGCGGGCAAAGGCAACCGCTCAGAGGGGTCCCCGCATTGACACTTCTTATGGAACGCTTATAGACCTGTGAGTCTGCTGGGGATGGTGACGCACTCCGCTCACCGGGGGCGCCATCTCCCCCTCCACCCCCCGCAGTTGCGCTTCCCGTAAAGGACAAACGTGTCCCTATCCCGCCGTACCGCCGTCCGTTCGGTGCGCATGCTCGGCGTCACCGCCGCCTCCGCCGCCCTCGCGCTCAGTGCCTCCGGCACCGCGCTGGCCTGCGAGATCGGTGACTTCTCCGCCGCCGCCGGCTGTGATGGCACCAAGGGCGTCATCACCGTGACCGACAAGGACGCCTCGGGCGTCGAGGCCACGGTCACGGTCTTCCTCGAGAACAACAACGCCGACGTCCGCCAGGTCGGCGCCGAGCAGATCGTCAAGGGCTCCGCCGCGGGCACCACGATCACCTTCGCCGAGGACTGGGAGCCTGGCGCGGTCTACCGTGTCCACATAGAGGCCCCGACCGCCAAGAAGCCGGTCAGCGCGGACATCTCGCCCAACCTGACCACCCCGTCCAAGGCCTGCAAGGCCGACGACACCTCCACCCCGACCACCACCCCGTCCTCGACGCCGTCGGACACCGCTCCGCCGCCCGCCGAGACCGTCACCGCTTCGCCGTCCCCGTCGGACTCGGCGAGCGAGAGCTCCGCACCCCCGGTCACCGCGGGCAACGCCCCGTCGGCCGCGGCCCAGGAGTCCAACCTCGCCGAGACCGGCGCGGGCTCCAACACCGGTCTGATCGTCGGCATAGCGGCCGCCCTGGTCGCCGTCGGCGGCGGAGCCGTGTTCTTCGGCATGCGTCGCCGTGGGGCCAGCCACCGCTGACCTCCACGACCGGCCCGACCGTGAGTGGCCCGTCCCCGACCGGGGCGGGCCACCTGCTTGTCCCGGGCCCGAGTCAGTCCAGCACGACGATCTCGGCCGGATCGAAGGACGCCTCCACCGTGCTCCCGACCTCCGGCGCGTCCCGCAGCGCGCACGCCGCCTCCAGCTTCGGTGCGCCCTCCGGCTGGAGGTGCACGGCGACATGCGTGCCCCGGAAGGTGCGCGCGGCGACCGTGCAGCGCAGTCCTTCGTCCACGCCCACCAGGCGCACTCCGGCGGGCCGGACGAGCAACGTGCGCGCCCCCTGCGCCGACCCGGCCGGCACCGGCACCTTGCCCCACGGTGTGACGGCGACCTCGCCGGTGACGGTCGCCTCCACCACGTTGTCGAAACCGAGGAAGCGGGCCACGAACGCGTCCGCCGGCCGCTGCCAGACCTCAAGCGGAGTGCCGGACTGGGCGATCCGGCCGTCCCGCATCACCACGACCCGGTCGGCGAGCGCGAACGCCTCGCCCTGGTCGTGGGTGACCGCGAGCACGGTCGTGCCCAACCGGCCGAAGAGCTCCCGCAGTTCGACGACCAGCCGCTCCCGCAGCGACCGGTCGAGCTGCCCGAGCGGCTCGTCGAGCATCAGCAGCCGGGGACGCGGCGCGAGGGCCCGGGCCAGCGCCACCCGCTGCTGCTCCCCGCCGGAGAGCGCGGCCACGGCCCGGCCCGCGGCCCCCGGCAGCCCGACGAGTTCGAGCAACTCCCGCACCCGCTCGCCCTGTCGAGCCTTGGGCATGCCGTGCATGCGCAGCCCGAAGGCCACGTTGCCGCCCACGTCCCGCTGCGGGAACAGCTGGTGGTCCTGGAACATCAGCCCGAGCTCCCGCCGATGCGCGGGCACCCCGCTCTGATCGCTCCCGCCGAGCGACACCCGCCCGGAGTCCAGTGGTTGAAGCCCGGCCACCGCCCGCAGCAGCGTCGACTTACCGCTCCCGCTCGGCCCCAGCACACACACCACCTCGTGCTCGGCGACGGCGAGATCGACGGCGTCCAGGACGGCCCGCCCACCGAACCGCACGGTCGCGCCCTCGAGTTCGAGAAGCGGCATCAGAACTCCCCCGTCCGATCGGTCCGCAGCCGCTCAAGGACCAGCAGGGCCACCGCGCACACCACCATCAGAATCGTCGAAAGGGCCATCGCCTGGCCGTAGTTGAGCTCGCCGGCCCGCCCGAGCAGCCGCGCCACGGCGACCGGCAGCGTCGGGTTGTCGGGCCGGGCGATGAACACGGTCGCGCCGAACTCCCCCAGCGACACCGCGAAGGCGAACCCGGCGGCGACCAGCAGCGCGCGCCGCACCATCGGCAGGTCCACCTCCCGCCACACCCGCCAGGGCGACGCCCCGAGCACTGCCGCCGCCTCCCGCAGCCGCCGGTCCACCGCCCGCAGCACGGGCAACATCGTCCGTACGACGAAGGGCACGCCGACCAGCGCCTGCGCGAGCGGCACCAGGATCCAGCTGGCCCGCAGATCCAGCGGAGGCTCGTCCAGCGCGATCAGGAACCCGAAGCCGACGGTCACCGCGGAGACGCCCAGCGGCAGCATCAGCAGCGCGTCGAAGCCCCGCATCAGCCGTCCGGCGTCCCGGCGGGTGAGGGCGGCCGCGGCGAGCCCGCCGATCAGCACCGCGATCCCGGTCGCGGCGAGGGCGTACTCCAGCGAGTTGCCGATCGCCTCGATCGGCGGGACCAGGAAGACATTGCCGTCGTCACTGGTCAGCGCCCGGTAGTAGGCGAAGTCGGGGGCGTCGAACGACCGCTGCACCAGCACCGCGAGCGGCAGCACGAGCAGCACGGCGATGCTCGCGAGCACTCCCGCCAGCAGCGACCACTGCCCGGCCCCGCGCGGCCGCCGCGCCGTCCCGGCCGCGTCCACCAGCCGCAGCGCGCTCTCCCGCCGCCGCACGGCCCGGGCGTGCACGGCGAGGACCGCGCCGACGGCCGCGAACTGGACGATCGTGAGGACGGCGGCCGTGGACAGGTCGAAGATCTCGGAGGTCTGCCGATAGATCTCCACCTCGAGGGTCGAGAAGGTCGGGCCGCCGAGGATCTGCACCACACCGAAGGAGGTGAAGGTGAAGAGGAAGACCATCAGCGCGGCGGCCGCGACGGCGGGCCCGAGCGCGGGCAGGGTCACCGTGCGCCAGGCCCGCAGCCGGGACGCGCCCAGCATCCGCGCCGCCTCCTCCTGCCCGGGGTCGAGCTGCGCCCACAGCCCGCCGACGGTCCGTACGACGACCGCGTAGTTGAAGAAGACGTGTGCGAGCAGGATCGCCCACACGGTGGTGTCCAGCCGTACGCCCCACAGCTCGTCGAGCAGCCCGCCGCGCCCGACGAGCGCCAGGAACGCCGTGCCGACGACGACCGTCGGCAGCACGAACGGGACGGTGACCACCGCGCGCAGCACCTGCTTGCCCGGGAAGTCCAGACGGGCGAACACATACGCGCCCGGCAGCGCGACCAGCAGCGTGAGCGCGGTGGAGGCGAACGCCTGCCAGGTGGTGAACCACAGCACATGCCGGACGTCGGACTGGGCGAGCACGTCCCACAGCCGCCCGAACCGCCAGGTCCCCTCGACATGGAGCCCCCGGGCCACGATCGCGGCGACCGGGTAGGCGAAGAACACCGCGAAGAACGCGACGGGCAGGGCCATCAGCCCCAGCCGGGTCGCCGCGCTCCTCTTGGCGCCGCTGCCCTTCCCGGGGGCCGATTCGGCTGCTTCCGCTACTTCAGTACGAGCGAGGTCCATGACTTGACCCAGTCGTCGCGGTGTTCGGCGATCTTCGCCGGGGCGAGGGTCTCGGGGTCCTTCGCCTGCGGCCCGTACTGCGTGAACTCCGCCGGCACCCGGGCGCCCTCCAGCACCGGGTAGACGAACATGTTGAGCGGCATGTCCTCCTGGAACTCCTTGCCGATCAGGAAGTCGATCAGCGCCTTGCCGCCCTTGCTGTTGTGCGCGTTGCTCAGCAGCCCCGCGAACTCGACCTGCCGGAAGCAGGTGCCGGCGGCGACCCCGGTCGGCGCGGTGGTCGGCTTGGGGTCGCCGTAGATCACCTCGGCGGGCGGCGAGGAGGCGTACGAGACGACGAGCGGCCGGTCGGCCCCCGCCTTCTTGCCGCCGGCGGACCCGGAGAACTCCTCGTTGTAGGCCTGCTCCCAGCCGTCGACGACCTTGACGCCGTTGGCCTTGAGCTTCGCCCAGTACCCCGCCCAGCCGTCGTCCCCGTACTTCGCCGCCGTGCCGAGCAGGAAGCCGAGTCCGGGCGAGGACGTGGAGGCGTTCTCGGTGACGAGGAGGTTCTTGTAGGCGGGCTTGATCAGGTCGTCGAAGGAGGCCGGCGGGGTCAGCTTGTGCTCGGTGAAGTACGCCTTGTCGTAGTTGACGCAGATGTCGCCGAAGTCGACGGGGGTGACCCGGTGCTTCTCGGCGTCCAGCTGGAACGCGCTGCCGACCTGGTCCAGCCCCTTCGCCTCGTACGACTGGAACAGCCCGTTGTCGAGCGCGCGCGAGAGCAGGGTGTTGTCGACGCCGAAGAAGACGTCGCCCTGCGGGTTGTCCTTGGTGAGGACGGCCTTGTTGACGGCCTGCCCGGCGTCGCCGTCCTTGAGGACCTTCACCCGGTAGCCGGAGGTCTTCTCGAAGTCGGCGAGCACGCTCTTGGACACGGCCCATGAGTCATGGCTGACGAGGGTGACGGTCTTGGACTGCGCCGACACTCCCTCGCTGCCGTCGCCGTCCGTCGATCCGCATGCGGACAGCGTGGACAGCGCGACCAGGCCGAGCCCGACGGCCGCGGCCATGAAGGTCTTGTTGTGCACTGGTTTTCCTCCTGGGGTTGGCCAGGAAGAGACGCGGCCCTGCCCGGGTGTCCGCAGGGGACATCCGGGCAGGGCGCAACAGCTCGAGTGATGACCGAACTTCCTACCCAGAATGACCTGGGCGAGGTTCAGAGGGTCTGCGGCCTGGATGCCGCACTCTCAGCGCTGTGGCGCTCCCCTGTCGGAATATGAAGATGTGTATGGCCTAAAGACTACCGCTCGGTGGCCGCGAGCTGACCGCAGGCCCCGTCGATCTCCTGACCACGGGTGTCCCGGACGGTGACGGGCACCCCGTGCGCGGCGATCGCCTCGACGAACGCCTTCTCGTCCTCGGGCCGCGAGGCCGTCCACTTCGAGCCCGGCGTCGGGTTGAGCGGGATGAGGTTGACGTGCACGGGCTTGCCGCGCAGCAGCCGTCCGAGCCGGTCACCACGCCAGGCCTGGTCGTTGATGTCCCGGATCAGCGCGTACTCGATGGACAGCCGGCGCCCGGACCGCTCGGTGTACTCGAACCCGGCGTCCAGCACCTCGCGCACCTTCCACCGCGTGTTCACGGGGACGAGGGTGTCGCGCAGTTCGTCGTCGGGCGCGTGCAGGGAGATCGCGAGCCGGCACTTGAAGCCCTCGTCGGAGAACCGGTGGATGGCCGGCACCAGCCCGACCGTCGACACGGTGATGCCCCGCTGCGAGAGCCCGAGCCCGTCGGGGGCCGGGTCGGTGAGCGCACGGATCGAGCCGACGACCCGCTTGTAGTTGGCGAGGGGCTCGCCCATGCCCATGAACACGATGTTGGACAGCCGGGCCGGACCGCCCGGCACCTCGCCGTCCCGCAGCGCCCGCATGCCGTCCACGATCTGGTGGACGATCTCGGCGGTGGACAGGTTCCGGTCCAGCCCCGCCTGCCCGGTCGCGCAGAACGGGCAGTTCATCCCGCATCCGGCCTGCGAGCTGATGCACATCGTCACCCGGTCCGGGTAGCGCATCAGCACCGACTCCACGAGCGTGCCGTCGAACAGCCGCCACAGGGTCTTACGGGTGGTCCCCTGGTCCGTCGACAGATGCCGGACGACCGACATCAGGTCCGGCAGCAACGCCTCGCGCAGCTTCTCGCGCGAACCGGCGGGGATGTCGGTCCACTCCGCCGGGTCGTGCGCGTAGCGCGCGAAGTAGTGCTGGGACAACTGCTTGGCACGGAACGGCTTCTCACCGATCTCCGCCACGACCTCCTTCCGCTCGGCGGGCGAGAGGTCGGCAAGGTGCCGCGGCGGCTTCTGGGCTCCGCGGGGGGCGACGAAAGTGAGTTCTCCGGGCTTAGGCATAGCCGTACCAGTGTCGCAGATCGAATCGTGTGACCGGTGCGGCGCTCATCACCGTGGCAAGCGCCTCAGGGGAACTCCGGGCGATCCCCACGCGACGGGCCCCCGCCCCGGAGACCGGGGTGAGGGCCCGTACGAGCCGTTTCTGCGTGGGTGGGTCAGCCGGAGCCCACGAACAGCACGAACAACGCCCACACGACAGGAGCCGTGGGCAGCAGCGAGTCCAGCCGGTCCATGATGCCGCCGTGGCCCGGGAGGAGCGTGCCCATGTCCTTGATGCCCAGGTCCCGCTTGATCATGGACTCGCCGAGATCGCCGAGCGTGGCGCTGGCCGCGACGGCGAAACCGAGCAGCAGTCCCTGCCACCAGGTGCCGTCGTCGATCAGGAACTGCATCAACAGCGCGCCCGCGACCATCGCGAACGACACCGCGCCGAGCAGACCCTCGCGGGTCTTGCCGGGGCTGATGCGCGGGGCGAGTTTGGTCCTGCCGAAACGCCAGCCGACGGCGTACGCGCCCGTGTCGCTGACGACCGTCAGCAGCAGGAACGTCATGACGCGGAACGCTCCGTCGTCGGAGGCCAGCATCAGGGCGACGAACGTGGCCAGGAACGGCACGTAGAAGGCCGCGAAGACACCGGCGGTGACGTCCTTCAGATAGCCCTCGGGCGGTTCCGTCATCCGCCACACCAGCACCGCGAGCGCGGTGAGGGCCATGGCGACAAAGGCGCCCTCGGCGCCCCGGACGTAACCGGCGACGACCATCGCCGCGCCGCCGACCGCGAGCGGCACGAGCGGCGCCTTGATGCCCTTGCGCTCCTGCAGCCTGCTGGTCAGCTCCCACAGACCGACGACGACCGCGACCGCGACCACACCGACGAACACGGCCTTGACGACGAGCAGCGACGCGAGGATCACCACACCGAGTCCGACCGCGACCCCTATGGCCGCGCCCAGGTCTCGGCCCGCGCTCTTCTTCTGCGGTGCGGGCGCAGGCTGAGGGGCGTCGGGCATGGGCTCCGGATTCTGCGGCACCGCCGCGTGGGGCCGTGCCGACGGGGCGTCGTCTCCGCGGGCGGCATCGCCGTAGGGCTCGCTGCCGTAGGGCGTGCCGCCGTAAGGCGGGTTGCCGTAGGACGCGGTGCCGTCAGGCTCGTCTCGGAACAAGGGGCCGCCCGGCCGAGCGGCCCCCCGGTCGTCATCCTGGTTTCCGCCGCGCGCGGGTACGTCGGGGACGATGGGCATGGGGCGAGTCTGCTGCGCCTCAGGCGCATCGTACGCGGGACCCGCCGGGGCGGCCCCCTGGACGGGACCCTGGGCGGCGGGCCCCCAGTACCCGGCCCGTGACCCGGCTTGTGGCGGTGAGCCCCAGGAAGAGTCGTTCATCAGACCTCGAGAAGCTCCGCTTCCTTGTGCTTCAGGAGCTCGTCCACCTGGGCGACGTACTTCGCGGTGGTGTCGTCGAGCTCCTTCTCCGCACGGCGGCCCTCGTCCTCGCCGACCTCGCCGTCCTTGACGAGCTTGTCGATCGCGTCCTTGGCCTTGCGGCGGACGGATCGGATGGAGATCTTGGAGTCTTCGGCCTTGGTCCGGGCGACCTTGATGTAGTCCTTGCGGCGCTCCTCGGTCAGCTCGGGGAACACCACCCGGATGATGTTGCCGTCGTTGCTGGGGTTGACGCCGAGGTCGGAGTCACGGATGGCCTGCTCGATGTTGCGCAGGGCCGTCTTGTCGAACGGGGTGACTACGGCCATGCGCGGCTCCGGCACGGAGAACGAAGCCAGCTGGTTGATCGGCGTCAGCGCGCCGTAGTAGTCCGCCACGATCTTGTTGAACATCGCCGGGTGCGCACGGCCGGTGCGGATCGCGGCGAAGTCCTCCTTGGCGACCACGACGGCCTTCTCCATCTTCTCCTCGGCCTCGAGGAGGGTCTCTTCGATCACCACTTGCTCCTGCGTGTCTTGAGTAGGCCCGGCTGCGGTTCCTTGCGGGGGCGGCGGCCGGCTGCGTCGCGTCTTCTTCCTGCACGGTTCCCGACCGGCAGGACATTGTCCATCCTTCGGCCGGGGTCCGTCGCCCGGTCAGGTGCTGTCGTACGAGACCGGGGTTGTACCGGTCAGGCCCGGCTGCCTTGCTCACCCACAAGCGTGCCGATCTTCTCACCCTTGACGGCGCGAGCGATATTGCCCTCCGCCAGAAGCTCGAAGACGAGGATCGGCAGCTTGTTGTCGCGGCACAGTGTGACGGCGGTGGCGTCGGCGACCTTCAGCTCGCGCGTGATGACCTCGCCGTAGCCGAGGGCGTCGAACTTGACGGCCTCCGGGTTGGTCTTCGGGTCGGAGTCGTAGACGCCGTCCACGCCGTTCTTGCCCATCAGCAGCGCCTCGGCGTCGATCTCCAGGGCGCGCTGCGCGGCGGTGGTGTCGGTCGAGAAGTACGGCATGCCCATACCGGCGCCGAAGATGACCACTCGGCCCTTCTCCAGGTGCCGCACGGCCCGCAGCGGGATGTACGGCTCCGCGACCTGGCCCATGGTGATGGCCGTCTGGACGCGGCTGTCGATGCCTTCCTTCTCCAGGAAGTCCTGGAGGGCGAGGCAGTTCATGACCGTGCCCAGCATGCCCATGTAGTCCGAGCGGGCCCGGTCCATGCCGCGCACCTGGAGTTCGGCGCCGCGGAAGAAGTTGCCGCCGCCGATGACGACGGCGATCTCCGCGCCGTCCCGGACGACGGCCGCGATCTCCCGGGCGATCTTGTGCACCACGTTCGGGTCCACGCCCAGGCCCCCGCCACCGGAGAATGCCTCACCGGACAGCTTCAGCAGAAACCGGCCGCGTACCTTGCCGTCGTCGCTCTTCTGGGGCTTGGTGGTCATGGGAGATCCCGCCTCTTTCACGTGGTGCACATACGAAGAAGGCCACTGCCGGTGGGGTGTCGTCCGCAACCCGTGCTCGGCAATGGCCTCCTCGTCAGATCTGCTGTCGTCCGTCACGCGTGCGCGTGACGGCGTACCGGACGACTGCACCCGACCCTATCGGGCCGACGCGTCGATCGCGGTACGGACTCAGATGCCGACCTTGATGCGCGTGAAGCGCTTCAGGGCGACACCGGCCTCGTCCAGGACCTTCTGGACGGACTTCTTGTTGTCCAGCGCGTACGGCTGGCCGAGCAGCGTGGCGTCCTTGAAGAAACCGTTGAGGCGACCCTCGACGATCTTCGGCAGGGCGGCCTCGGGCTTGCCCTCGGCGCGGGTGGTCTCCTCGGCGACGCGGCGCTCGGACTCGACGACCTCGGCCGGCACGTCCTCCTTGGAGAGGTACTTCGGCGCGAAGGCGGCGATGTGCTGGGCGATGCCCTTGGCGACGTCGGCGTTCGGCTTGTCCAGCTCGACGAGGACACCGATCTGCGGGGGCAGGTCGGGCATCGTGCGGTGCATGTACGCGAACACGAAGCCGTCGGCGAACTGCGCGAAGCGGTCCAGCACGATCTTCTCGCCGAGGGTGGCGTTGGCCTCGTCCACGAACGCCTGGACGGTCTTGCCGGCCTCGATCTCGGAGGCGAGCAGCGCCTCGAGGTCGGCCGGGGAGGTCTTGGCGACGTGCTCGGCGATCGCGTTGGCGGCGGCCTGGAACTTCTCGCCCTTGGCGACGAAGTCCGTCTCGCACTTCAGCTCGACGAGGACGCCGGAGGAGTTGTCGTCGGCGATGATCGAGACCACAGCGCCGTTCTCGGCGGAGCGGCCCTCGCGCTTGGCGACGCCCTTCTGGCCCTTGATCCGGAGCGCCTCGACGGCCTTGTCGACGTTGCCCTCGGCCTCGTCCAGCGCCTTCTTGCAGTCCATCATGCCGGCGCCGGTGAGCTCACGGAGCTTCTTGACGTCAGCGGCGGTGTAGTTCGCCATGATCTGTGAATCTCTCTCGGAGTTCGAAGTCTCGAAGATCTACGAAGATCTGGGGCGGTGGGTGAACGGCGGGCGGCGCAGTCAAGACGCCGCCCGCCGTCACTTCGTCCCTAGGGCCGTACGGACGGCTCAGCCACCGTACGGCCTACGGCCTGACTCAGGCCTGCTCGCCCTCGGCGGCCGGAGCGGCCTCCGCGGCGGGGGCCTCTTCGGCGGCGGGCGCCTCTTCGGCGACCGGAGCCTCGGCGGCGGGGGCCTCGGCGACCGGAGCCTCGGCCTCGGCGGCGGGAGCCTCGGCAGCGGCCTCGGCGGGCTTCTCGGCCTCGTCGGCCTTCTTCTCACCCTCGAGCAGGTCGCGCTCCCACGCGGCCAGCGGCTCGGCCGCGGCCTTCTCGCCCTTGTCGCCGGTGGCGACGCCGGAGCGGGAGATGAGGCCCTCGGCGACCGCGTCGGCGATCACACGGGTGAGCAGGGTGACGGAGCGGATCGCGTCGTCGTTGCCCGGGATCTTGTAGTCGACCTCGTCGGGGTCGCAGTTCGTGTCGAGGATGGCGACGACCGGGATGTTGAGCTTCCGGGCCTCGCCGACCGCGATGTGCTCCTTCTTGGTGTCCACGATCCAGACGGCGCTGGGCACCTTGGACATCTCGCGGATACCACCGAGGGTCTTCTCGAGCTTGGCCTTCTCACGCGAGAGGACCAGGAGCTCCTTCTTGGTCAGACCCGAAGCGGCGACGTCCTCGAAGTCGATGAGCTCGAGCTCCTTGAGGCGCTGCAGACGCTTGTAGACGGTCGAGAAGTTGGTGAGCATGCCGCCCAGCCAGCGCTGGTTGACGTAGGGCATGCCGACGCGGGTCGCCTGCTCGGCGATCGCTTCCTGCGCCTGCTTCTTCGTGCCGACGAACATGACCGTGCCGCCGTGGGCGACGGTCTCCTTGACGAACTCGTAGGCGCGGTCGATGTACGACAGCGACTGGAGCAGGTCGATGATGTAGATGCCGTTGCGCTCGGTGAAGATGAAGCGCTTCATCTTCGGGTTCCAGCGACGGGTCTGGTGACCGAAGTGGACGCCGCTTTCCAGCAGCTCCCGCATCGTGACGACGGCCATGGCCGTTCTCCTTGGGTTTCTCGGTTGTGCCGCGGGAACCGGACGGCTCCCGCGCCTGACGCCCGCGATGCGCCGAGCCACTGAGGACCGAGGGGCGCTGATACCGGGAGACCGACCGTGGCCGGCACCCGATACCGGGGCGTGCGAAGTCGACCCGGTGACCCGGATCGCCAGAAGAAGTGTACGGGACCCGCGGGCCGACGGGTGACGCCGCTGTCCACAACCGGCGAGTGGTCCACAGGTCGGGGCCGTGATCGCTCGGATGCGGAACGGTTTTCCCATGCATATGAACGCGAAGCGATGCCTCGGCGGCCTGGCGCTGCTCCTGTCGATGACGCTCCTGGTCCTGGCGTCCGTGGCGTGGGCGGACCCGCAGGCCCCGCCGCGAGCCCCCGCGCCCCCTTCGCCCCCGGTCCCGGTCCCGGTCCCGGTCCCGGCGATCGGCCGGGCCTGGCCGGTGGGCACGCGCCCGGCGGTGCTGCGCGGCTGGGAGCCGCCGGCGACGCCGTACGCCCGCGGCCACCGGGGCGTCGATCTGGCGGCCCCGCCCGGCGCCCCGGTACGGACGGTCGCGGCCGGCCGTGTGTCCTTCGCGGGCCGGGTGGCGGGGCGGGGCGTCGTCTCGGTCGAACTGACGGCGACGGGCGAACCGCCCCTGCGCACGACGTACGAACCGGTGCGGGCATCGGTGAGGAAGGGCGACGAGGTGGCCCCGGGCCAGGCGGTCGGCACGGTGGAACCGACGGGCTCCCACTGCACCCGAACCTGTGTGCACTGGGGCCTACTGAGCGGCAGGACCTACCTGGACCCGTTGTCCCTGCTGCCCCCACACCTACGCCACCCCACCCCACCCCGACTCCTACCGGTACTGGGCGTACCCCTGCCATGACCCGAGCGCCGGTTCACGGCGGTGGTGCGGGGCGGTCAGGGCGGGCGAGCCGGGCAGGGGCGGCCTGGTCGGTCGGGCGGACGGTCGGGCGGGCGGGCGGGCGGGCGAACGGTCGGCCGGGCGAACGGTCGGCCGGGCGAACGGTCGGCCGGGCGAACGGTCGGCCGGGCGAACGGTCGGGCGGGCGAACGGTCGGCCGGGCGAACGGTCGGCCGGGCCGGGCGGTCGGCCGGGCCGGGCGGGGGCGGGGCAGCCGGGCGGGGCGGGTGGGCCGGTCGATCGGGCCGGGCAGTCGGGCCGTCGGGCGACCAGGCCTGACGGCTGGCCGGGCGTTCAAGGCGGGCGCCGTTCAAGGCGGGCGCCGTTCAAGGCGGGCACCGTTCAAGGCGGGCACCGTTCAAGGCGGGCCGGACGGCCGGAAGGGCCGTCGGCCGGGCAGTCGGGGCGGGCGGCCGGGCGGGGCGGACGGCCGGGCGGGGCGGACGGCCGGGTCGGGCCTCAGCCCTGGACGCCTCGCAGGACCATCGCCACCGCCGCGTCCGTGATCGCCGAGGGGTCCTCCGCGGCGCCCAGCTCGATCCGTCGCACCGCCGCGTCCACGACGCCCTGCAGGAGCATCGCCGCCAGGCGGGGCTCCGCGTGCCCCAGCTCCGCCAGCGCCTTCCCGATCATCGTCACGAGGCCGCCGTGCGCGGCCCGGATCTTCTCCCGGGCCCCCGCGTCCAGCTCGCTCGCCGAGATCGCGACCACGGCCCGGTGCCGCCGGTCGCCCACCAGCGCGAGCTGCCGCCGGACATACGCCTCGACCTTGGCCTCCGCGCCGTCGACCGCGGCCATGGCCGCCTCGACCTCCGCCGCCCACACGGGGAAGTCGACCTCGCACAGCTCCTCGACCACGGCGGCGCGCGAGCGGAAGTACTCGTACACGGACGAGCGCGCGAGGCCCGTCCGCTCGGCCAGGGCCGGGAAGGTCAGCGCCTCCGTCCCGCCCTCGGACAACAGGGAGCGTGCCGCGTCCAGGAGGGAGGCGCGCTGCATCGATCGGTGCTCGGCCACGGAGGCCGCTCGAATCCTTGGCACGTCAACACTCTACGGACGCGCCACCCCCGGCGGGAGTGACTCCGCCCGCACTCGTGTCATCCGGCCAGGTCGGCGAACGCGGCTCAACGGCCGAAGCTCGCCAGCTTCGCGCGCAGCTGGAGCACGGACTTGGTGTGGATCTGGCTGACCCTGCTCTCGGTCACGCCCAGCACGTTCCCGATCTCGGCGAGCGTCAGCCCTTCGTAGTAGTACAGCGTGACGACCGTCTTCTCCCGGTCGGGCAGGGTGTTGATGGCCCGCGCCAGGAACCGTCTGAGCTCCCGGTCCTCGGCCACCTCCACGGGGTTGTCCGCGGCGGTGTCCTCGAGGGTGTCCATCAGGCTCAGCCGGTCGCCGCCCTCGCCCCCGACATGCAGCAGCTCCTCCAGCGCGACCACGTTGGCCAGCGACAACTGGCTGAACACGGCGTGCAGTTCGTCCACCGCGATGCCCAGCTCGGTGGCCACCTCGCACTCCGACGGGGTTCGCCGCAGCCGTGCCTCCAGCGTGGCGTAGGCCCGCTCGACGTTTCGGGCCTTCTGCCGCACCGACCGCGGGATCCAGTCCAGCGCGCGCAGCTCGTCGATCATCGCGCCGCGGATGCGGGTGATCGCGTACGTCTCGAACTTGATCTCCCGGTCGATGTCGAACTTCTCGATCGCGTCGATCAGCCCGAAGACCCCGGAGGACACGAAGTCGGCCTGCTCCACATTGGGCGGCAGACCGACGCTCACCCTTCCCGCCACGTACTTCACCAGCGGTGAGTAGTGCAGGATCAGCTGCTCCCGCAGCCGCTCGTCCCCGGTCGTCTTGTACGAGCGCCACAGCTCGTCGAGCGTCGAGGGAGCGGGCGGGCGCACGCTGCCACCGTCACGGGCGGCTGGGGGGATCGCCGCCCGGTCGGACCCGGAGGTGTGCTGGGGCATTCGTCGCCTTGTGCCGTTCTGCCGTGATGTGTGCGAGGTGGGTACCGCGTGGTGCAGTGGTGCCGTTCTGTGCCGGAATCCTCGTGAGCGTAGCGTGACTGGAGTGTCGCGGTGCGCGAAGACCGTGCCCGGACCGGTGCGCAGATACGTTCCGCTGGACGCACTCCGGGGTCACGCCGGTCGCCGTGGATGATCATCGGAGTGGGTCAACTGGCTGAATTCCCAAGGCTTTCGGCGTTCCCCCGGACGGCCGAACACCCCGGGTCAACACGGCGGGCGACCCCCTCGAACGGAGACCATCGCCTGGCGTGTCAACTTCCAGCCGTCGCCGTGTCGTTCGACATAGCCGAGTGCCTTGAGCTCATACAGCCTCGCGATCGCGTCGTCGGGTGTGGTGCGGGCCTCGCGGGCGACCTCCTCGGCCGCCGCGGGCCTGCGGGCGGGCAGCGCGGCCAGGACCCGCCGGGCGCCCGGCTCCAGCAGATCGCGCGGCAGCACCGGCCCCCGCCGGTCCGGGGCCAGCTCACCCATGTCACCCACCAGTTCGACGATCTCCGCGGCGTCGGTGACCAGCACGGCCTCCCCCCGCAGGAGCTCGTGCACCCCGGTGGAGAGGCCGCTGGTGGCCGGCCCGGGCACTCCTATCGTGTGCCGGCCCAGCCGCTGCGCCGCCCGCGCGGTGACCAGCGAGCCGCTGCGGTAGGCGGCCTCGACGACGACCGTGCCCCGGGTGAGGGCGGCGATCACCCGATTGCGCAGGATGAACCTGCTCGGCGTCGGATGGTCCCCGGGCGGCAACTCCCCGACCACCAGGCCCTGTTCCGCGATCCGGTTGATCAACTCCGTGTGGCCCCGCGGATAGGGCTGGTCGACCCCGCAGGCGAGGACGGCGACGGTGGCGCCGCCCGCGCCGAGGGCGCCCCGGTGGGCGGCGCCGTCGACTCCGTAGGCCCCGCCGGACACCACGACCCAGCCTCGTTCGGCCAGGCCGCAGGCGAGGGTGGCGGCCATGTGGGCGCCGTACTCGGTGCAGGCGCGGGCTCCGACGACGGCGACCGACCGCAGCGCCCACATCCGCAGACTGGGCCGCCCGCGCACCCACAGCCCCAGCGGCCGGGCGTCCCCGAGCTCGTCCAGCGTGCCCGGCCACTCGGCGTCTCCCGGGCACACGAACCGCACCCCGGTCTCCCGCGCGACGGCCAGATCGCGCTCCGGCTCGGCCCGCCCGGCGCGCGCCCGCAGACCGGCCCAGCGCCGGGCGGTCACCCCCGGCAGCGGCTCCCCGTCGCTCCGCAGCCGCCGCACCACCTCCGGCACCCCGCGCTCCCGCACCCACTGCCCGCCCACCTCGTCGCCGGGCTCGAGGACCCGCCCGAGGAAGACGCGGGCGAGCCGGTCGTCGGAAAGCCCGCCACCGCCGTTCGCGTCGGGGCCGTTCATGTCAGGGCCCCGAGGGCCATCGGGACGCCGCGTGGCACCCTCGTGCGCAGTTGCAGGGCCAGGGCCACGTCCATCGCGCCGGGGCGGTCGTGCCCGACGAGGTCGGCGACGGTCCAGGCGACACGCAGCACCCGGTCGAGCCCCCGGGCGGTCAGCACCCCTCGCTCCAGGTTCCGCTCCGCCTCGTCCATGGCCCCGACGGCGGCATGCCAGCGACTGCGCAGCTCACGTCCCGGCACCTCGCTGTTGGTCCGCCACGGGGTGCCCGCCAGCCGGGCCGCCGCACGCTCCCGGGCGGCCCTGACCCGGTCGGCGACGGTCGCCGTGGACTCCCCGCCGGGACCGCGGTGCGCGAGCTCGGCCCGGCTGACCGGGTCGACCTCGACGCGCAGGTCGACCCGGTCGAGCAGCGGGCCGGAGAGCCGCGCCTGATAGCGGCGGATCACGGAGGGCGGACACTCGCACAGGCTGTCCCGTTGCGAGAACCGGCCGCACGGGCAGGGGTTGGCCGCGAGCACCATCTGGAAGCGGGCCGGGAACCGGACCACTCCCGCACTGCGCGCGATCACCACATGCCCCGCCTCCAGCGGCTGCCGCAGCGCGTCGAGTGCCTGGCTGCCGAATTCCGGGGTCTCGTCGAGGAAGAGCACTCCCCGGTGGGCCAGCGACACGGCTCCGGGCCGGGCCATCCCCGCCCCGCCCCCGATCAGCGACTGCATGGTGGCCGAGTGGTGCGGGGCGCAGTACGGGGGCAGGTCGATGAGGGGCTTGCCCGGCGGCAGCAGCCCGGCCACCGAGTGCACCGCGGTGACCTCCAGCGACTCCTGCCGGCCCAGCCGGGGCAGCACGGCCGGCAGGCGCTCCGCGAGCATGGTCTTGCCCGCCCCGGGCGGTCCTTCCAGGAAGAGGTGGTGTCCGCCCGCGGCGGCCACCTCCACCGCGGTGCGCGCCGAGCCCTGGCCGACGACGTCCGCGAGGTCGTGTTCGTGGTCGTGCTGGGCGGCGCCGAAGCTGTGCATGCCGGTGGCCGCGCCCGTGCCGGGCATCCGCAGGCCGGCCAGGAGCGGATCCGGGCGGCCCGTGTCGTCCGGCTCCTCCTCGGGCACGGGCTCGTCCGCGAGGACGGCGATCAGCTGGCGCAGGCTGCGCACCCCGAGCACCGAGACCCCCGGGACCAGCGCCGCTTCGGCCGCGGCGCACTCCGGCACGACCACCTGTTCGTATCCGGCGTCGGCCGCGGCCAGCACGGCGGGCAGGATGCCCCGCACCGGGCGCACCCGTCCGTCCAGGCCGAGTTCCCCGATCATCACGATGTCGGTGAGCACCCGCGGGTCGATCCGCTCGGCCGCGCCGAGCACGGCGCAGGCCACAGCAAGATCGAAACCGCTGCCTCCCTTGGGCACCGAGGCCGGGCTGAGTCCGACGGTGAGCTTCTTCTGCGGCCATTCGCCGCCCGAGTTGACCACCGCCGCCCGGACCCGCTCGCGGCTCTCGGTCAGGCTCTTGTCCGGCAGCCCCACCAGCGTGAAGGCCGCCACTCCCGGTTCGAGGTCGGCCTGGACCTCGACGACGACTCCTTCGACGCCCACCAGCGTCACCGAGCACGTGCGCGCGAACCCCATCTCAGGCCACCCCCCGCGCGTGCTCGACGACGGCCGCTCCGCGGCGGGGCAGGACGACGCCGATGAGGTCGATGCGGACGCCGCCCGGCGGAGCTCCCCCGTGCGCCTGGATCCACCGCTCGGCCAGCCCGCGCAGACGCTCGACCTTCTCCGGCGTCACCGCCGCCATCGGGTGCTGGAATCCGCCCCCGCTGCGGGTCTTCACCTCGCAGACGACCAGGACGTCGCCGTCCCTGGCGACGATGTCGATCTCACCGGTCCTGCCACAGCGCCAGTTGCGCTCCAGGACCGTCATTCCGGCCTCGGCCAGCCGTCGGGCGGCCAGCTCCTCGCCGTACCTGCCGCGTGCACCACGTGCCAGATCCGCGTTCATGTCGGCACCACCTCCGGCACCGACACTCACGCATCAGCCGCCACCGGAAGGATCTTGGTGGAGAAGTCGGCGGCTGTGGACAACCTGGTCACCCGTGCGAGCGAACTCAGCTCCCCGGAAGCTCCAGGTCGCTCTTGTTCAGCTCCTCGATGTTCACGTCCTTGAACGTGAGCACTCGTACCTGCTTCACGAACCGGGCCGGCCGGTACATGTCCCACACCCAGGCGTCCGCCATCGACACCTCGAAGAACACCTCGCCCTGGACCGAGTGCACCTGCATCTCGTAGTCATTGGTGAGGTAGAAGCGCCGCTCGGTC
This sequence comes from Streptomyces sp. NPDC002623, assembly GCF_053592635.1. Classification (NCBI taxonomy): domain Bacteria; kingdom Bacillati; phylum Actinomycetota; class Actinomycetes; order Kitasatosporales; family Streptomycetaceae; genus Streptomyces; species Streptomyces sp. NPDC002623. Next base: position 127,488 of record NZ_JBSFWB010000019.1, read on the forward strand.
TCGATCACATATTTGAACAGACCGACGACATCGCGGTACTCCCGGTAGAGCTTCAGCTCCATCTCGGTCTCGTACTTCTCGAGGTCCTCGGCGCTCATGGCATGTTCCCCTTCAGCCGTGCGATCCCCCCATTGTGCGCCAGTCCCGTGCGCCTCTAGACGATTTCCGTGTCTAGGGTCACCGGTCCGGCCGGAGGACCTTCGTCGAGCAGCCGGCGCAGCAGCTCGGCGAGTCTGGTCGGATACACCGTCTCATGTGCCCGGGTCAGCTCCTGACACGTCCACCAACGTGCTCCGGCGACACTGCGCCGCTCCAGCTCGGTCAGAGCCGTCGCGCGGGTCGCCGTCACGGTCGTACGGGCGAGGTAGTACCACTCGTCCTGGTCCCAGCGGCGGCCGGCGAACGGGAAGGAGCACCTCCGCCGCCAGAGCACCGGGCCGAGCTCGACCTCGGCGATCCCGGTCTCCTCGACGAGCTCCCGCAGGGCGGCCTCTTCACGGGTCTCCTCGCCCTCGACGCCGCCGCCCGGTGTGAACCACCAGTCGTCGGCCGGGTCGTCGGGCTCATGGCCGTGCAGCAGCAGGATGCGGTCCTGCGGGTCGAGGAGGACGACCCGGGCGACCTTGCGCAGCCCGCCTCCGTACGAGTCGGGAGTCGCGCCCCCCGGCTCGTCCGCCGGGTCAGCGGGCACCGGCCGGCTCCGGCTGGTTGCGGCCGCGGCGGGCCGACGTCCGCTTGGCGATCGGGCCGTACGCCGCGCCGCCCAGCACCAGCACCGCACCGACGACGATCATCCAGCCCATCGTGCGCAGCGGACCGGGCCGGGAGAGGTCGCCGAGGGTCTCGAAGCCCGTCGGACGCTTCAGCATGCCGTTCATGGGCCAGACGACGGCGTCGACGCGCGCCGTCACGGCACTCCGCGCGACCGTGCCCTGCGCCGCGTCCGAGAGGTGGGCGGTGGAGTCCAGGGAGCCCTCCCGCTCGTCACCGAGCAGGAAGAGCCTGCCGTCGGGGACGGTCACGGTCGGGAAGTTCTTGATCTCGGCCAGGCTGCCCGCCGGCAGATACGGTTCCTCGATCTGCTTGCCGTTGACGGTCAGCTTGCCGTCGGTGCAGCAGGCGACCGTGTCGCCGCCGATCGCGACGACCCGCTTGACCACGGCCGAGTCGCTCGCCCAGGTCTTGTCGGTGAAGACGACGACGTCCCCACGGCGCACCTCGCCGCCGTCGATCCGCTCGGCCAGGACGCGGTCGCCGGCGGCGATCGTCGGGCTCATGGAGGAGGTGGGCACGGTGTACGGCCGGTAGACCAGCGCGCCCCAGCCGAATCCGGCGAGGAACAGCACGAGGCCCAGTGCGACGGCCAGTCCGGACAGACGTTGTCCGGTCCGGCTGCCCACCGGGCCACTGCTGATGCCCCCGCTGTGCGGGGCCGTACGCGTAGTGCTCTCGCCACCCATGGATCCGCACCCTACCCGGCGGTACCGAACCGGGGCAGCCCCTCTTCCTCGGCATTCCCGGCCAGGGCCGCAACCTTGGGAAAGGGTTTGCCGAGCGACAGAGGGAAGATCAGCGGGTCTCGGCGTCCGCCGTGCGCCGACGACGCCACAGGACCACCGGCACGACCCCGGCGAGGGCCAGGCCCTGCGGGGCGACCGTCAGGGCCGCGGAGGCTGCGGACTGGTCGCTCAGGCCGTCCTGGTCGAAGGTGTCCGGCACCGGCAGCGTGCCCCAGCGGGTGAGCGGCCATGCCTTGACGATGGCACGGCCGACGACCTGGTCGACGGGCACCATGCCGTGGTTCTCGTCCGACTGGTTGTAGCGCGAGTCACGGGAGTTCTGCCGGTGGTCGCCCATCACCCAGACGTACCCCTTGGGGACCTTCACCGTGAACTGACCGCCCTGGTCGTCCTGGCTGCACGGAGTGTTGCCGGGGTACACGTAAGGCTCGTTCAGCGCCTTGCCGTTGACCGTGAGCGGGCCCGTGCCCTTGCAGGAGACGGTGTCCCCGCCGACCCCGACGACCCGCTTGATCAGGTCCTTCTCCTCCGCGGACGGCATCAGGCCGATCCAGCTGAGGAAGGTCTGGAAGGCGTTCGGGTCGACGGTGGCCTCGCCGGCCAGCCAGTCGTCGGGGTCGTGGAAGACGACGACCTCGCCGCGCTCCGGCTCGGAGCCGAACCACGGGGTCAGCTTGTCCACCAGGACCCGGTCGCCGATCCTGAGGGTGTTCTCCATCGAGGCCGACGGGATGGAGAACGCCTGCACCAGGAACGTCTTGATCAGCAGCGCGAGGACGAGCGCGATGCCGATCAGGATCGGCAGCTCCTTCCAGAAGGAGCGCGGCTTCCTCGGCTTCGGGGCCGAGTCGCCGGACCCCACCTCGTCGGTCCCGGGCGGCTCGTCCGCCGGAGGGCCGTCGCCGCCCGCCGCGGGGTCACTCCCGGAGGTCACGCCGCCGTCCAGAGCCGGGTCGGCGGCTTCCACGGGGTGTCCGCGATGATCCTCGCCGTCGTGCCCGGACCGTGCGCCAACCGCCACATCCCCCACGCCAACTCCTCACTCTGTGCCGCTGCCTGCCCCACATACGACGCAGGCCCACCACTCCCATAACGAGCGGGAGTTCCGCAGGGCTCGGGAGTTGTCGAACCGATCCGTTCGGATCGCCGGGAGCAACCCTATGCGACAGCTGGGCGGACGCGGTCGTCGTGGCCGTCGAGCCGGACACGGAAGAGAAAGTTTGCGGTTCTTTGAGGCGGACCCAGTGACCCAGCGGCCAGGCGATGACCATGGCGCGCCCCACCACCTCGTCCTCCGAGACGGTGCCGCCGTAGTCGGTGTTCTGATGGGCGCGGGAGTCCGCAGAGTTGGCCCGGTGATCGCCCATCACCCACAGCCGCCCCTGGGGGACGGTGATGTCGAAGGCCGTGGCGGAGGGCTCGTTGCCGGGGTACAGATACGCCCCCTCCTCCAGGGGAAGACCGTTGACGGTCACCCGGCCCTGCGTGTCGCAGCACACGACGCGGTCGCCGCCCACCCCGACGACCCGCTTGATGAGGTCCTTCTCGTTGTCGGACGGCAGCAGACCGATGAAGGTGAGCCCTTCCTTGATCTGCTTGACGACGATCGGGTCCTCCTTCTTGGTCGTGGTCTGCTCGTCGTCCAGCCAGCCGCCGGGATCCTTGAAGACGACGACGTCCCCGCGCTCGGGCTTCGAGCCGAACCACGGGGTGAACTTGTCGACCAGGACGCGGTCGCCGATCTGGATCGTCTGTTCCATGGAGCCGGACGGGATCACGAAGGCCTGTACGAGAAACGTCTTCAGCACCAGGGCTATCAGGACGGCGACGCCGACCAGCAGCGGTATCTCCCGGACGGCCGACCGCCTGCGCTTGCGCTTGACCTTGCGCTGGAGCTTGCGCCGCTCCGCGCGCGAGCGGCCGCCAGACGGGCTGGCGGCGCGCCGGACGCCGGTGGGCAGGAGCTGGTCCGCGGCGGAGCTGGGCACGCCGCGCGGCTTGCCGCGGTTACCCATGGGCGCCCTCCGTGCCGGGCACTCGCGCGTAGGCACCCGGTCGGGGCAGACGCGTGAGGTGGGCGTAGGGCCAGACGACCCAGTCGGCACGGCCGATCACCGCGCCGACGGGGATCATGCCGCCGCCCGGTGAGCCCAGGTGGTCCCGGGAATCGCTGGAGTGACTGCGATGGTCGCCGAGGACGAACAGTGCGCCGTCCGGTACGACCGCGTCGAAGTCCACCGTGGACGGGCTGTCGCCGGGGTACAGGAACGTCGACTCGTCGACCGACCGGCCGTTCACCTGGATGCTCCCCTCCTTGTCGCAGCAGACAACGTGGTCTCCCCCTACACCCACGACGCGCTTGATGTAGTCGGAGTTCCCGAAGTACCCGGTGCCGTCGAACACGATGACGTCGCCGCGCCGCGGCTCGGCACCGAAACGGTACGCCAACTTATTTACGAGAACCCGGTCGCCGATCCTCAATCCGTTTTCCATGGATCCGCTGGGAATCTGGAATGGTTGCGCCACGAAAGCGTTGAGGACCAGCAAAAACACCAGGCAGAGCAGCAGGGTGAGACTGATCCGGCCGCCCGGGATCCGCTCCGTGATCCACGCCACCAACGCGAAACGCGACCGGCCCTCCGCGCCCACTGGTTCAGGGCTGGAGGAGCGGTCGCGCTCCGTCGTCGTTCGAGCTTCGGTGTCCATCGGGGCCAGATGCTATCCGGCCCCTCTATGAACCCCTGAAGGCACTCAGTTGTCGCGCTTCTCCTTGATCTTCGCGGCCTTGCCGCGCAGCTCACGGAGGTAGTACAGCTTCGCGCGACGCACGTCACCGCGGGTGACGAGCTCGATCTTCTCGACGATCGGGGTGTGCACCGGGAACGTGCGCTCGACGCCGACGGAGAAGGAGACCTTGCGGACCGTGAAGGTCTCGCGGACTCCGGCGCCCTGGCGGCGGATCACCACGCCCTTGAACTGCTGCACACGGGAGCGGTTGCCCTCGATGACGCGGACGTGGACGTTGACGGTGTCACCCGGGCGGAAGGCCGGGATGTCGGTGCGCAGCGACGCGGCGTCGACATTGTCGAGCAGGTGAGACATTTCGTCTGCTTTCTTCGCTGATGCCACAGGTCATCAACGGAACTAGATGTTCGAGGATTGAGTGCCGTGTGCCCGTCGAGGCGGGCGTCGTGTCCCCCTGCGGCAGGGGCGCACACCGGACGGCGCACAACAGCGACCTATTCTTCCATGCCCTCGGTCCTGCGCCAAAATCGACCGTAGGGCGCACCCTCCGGGTCGGGCATCCAGCCCAGGATGGAGAGCATCTCGCGGTCCTTCTTGTCGAAGGTCTTCGGATCGCAGCGCTCTATCAGGTCGGGCCGGTTGGCCGTGGTGCGGCGCAGGGCCTCGTCGCGGCGCCAGCGGGCGATCTTCCCGTGGTGGCCGCTGAGCAGCACCTCGGGGATCTCCCGGCCGCGCCAGGCGGGCGGCTTGGTGTAGACGGGGCCTTCCAGGAGGTTGGCCATGGCGCCGGGCGCGAAGGAGTCGTCGCGGTGCGACTCGGCGTTGCCGAGCACACCGGGCAGCAGTCGCGCCACGGCCTCGGTGACGACGAGGACGGCGGCCTCTCCGCCGGCCAGGACGTAGTCGCCGATGGAGACCTCGTAGACCGGGATCCGGGTGGCGTACTCGTCGATGACCCGTCGGTCGATGCCCTCGTAGCGGGCCGGTGTGAAGATCAGCCAGGGGCGTGCGGAGAGCTCGACCGCCAGTTCCTGGGTGAAGGGGCGGCCGCTGGGGGTCGGCACGACGAGCGCCGGTGCGTGCGCGCCCCGCTCGTAACCGTCGGCGAGGACGGTGTCGAGGGCGGCACCCCAGGGGTCGGTCTTCATGACCATGCCCGGCCCGCCGCCGTAGGGGGTGTCGTCGACGGTGTTGTGCCGGTCGTACGTCCACTGCCGCAGGTCGTGCACCCGGACGTCGAGCTGCCCACGCGCGCGTGCCTTGCCGACGAGGGAGACGTTCAGCGGGTCGAGGTACTCGGGGAAGATCGTGACGACGTCGAGGCGCATTACTCCGTGCCCTCGCCTTCGGCCGCGTCCCGTTCGGAGGCGATCTCCGCCCGGTCGTCGATCAGCCCCGGCGGCGGGTCGATGACGGCCCGCTGCTCCTCGAGGTCGATCTCGACGACGATCGCCTCGACGAACGGGATCATCACCTCGGTGCCGTCGGGCCGCTCGACGATGAACAGGTCCTGCGAGGGCAGGTGCGAGATCTCGGTGATCCGGCCGACCTCGACGCCGTCCTTGGTGACCACGTCCAGGTCCATGAGCTGGTGGTCGTAGTACTCGCCCTCGTCCTCCGGCAGTTCCTCCGGATCGACGTCGGCGATCAGGAGGGTGTTGCGCAGGGCCTCGGCGGCGGTGCGGTCGCGTACGCCCTCGAAGCGCAGCAGGAGGCGACCGCTGTGGACGCGGCCGGTCTCGATGGTGAGCGGGCCGGTGGCGGCCGGATCGGTGGCCAGCACGGCACCGGGAGCGAGCCGGAGTTCCGGCTCGTCGGTACGGACCTCGACGGTGACCTCGCCCTTGATGCCATGGGCGCGGCCGATGCGAGCGACAACCAACTGCACTTCTCTGGATCTCCTGTCGTAACGACTACGGGCCGGGGACGGCCCAGTGGCCCTCCCCGGCCCGAGCCGGTGCTGCGAAACGCGTTCAGCGAACGTGGTCCACGTCGACGAGGTCGACGCGGACGCCCCGGCCGCCGATGGCGCCCACGACGGTGCGCAGAGCGCGTGCGGTGCGGCCGTTGCGGCCGATCACCTTGCCGAGGTCGTCCGGGTGGACCCGGACCTCGAGCACGCGCCCGCGGCGCAGGTTGCGGGACGCGACCTGCACATCGTCGGGGTTGTCGACGATGCCCTTCACGAGGTGCTCAAGCGCCTCTTCGAGCATGCTGCTCAGGCCTCGGTCGACTCAGAGGACTCGGCCGCAGCCTCGTCCTTCTTCTCGGCCTTCTTCTTCTGGGTGATGGCCTCACCCTTGCCCGAGTCGTCGCCGCCGAGGGCCTCGAACAGCGGGCGAGCCTTCTTCGGCTCGGCGACGAGCAGCGGCACCGGGGCGGGCTCGCCCTTGAACTTCTGCCAGTCGCCGGTCTTCTTCAGGATGGCGAGCACGGGCTCGGTCGGCTGCGCGCCGACACCCAGCCAGTACGCCACGCGGTCGGCGTCGACCTCCATGACCGACGGGTTGTACGTCGGCTGGTACTTGCCGATCTCCTCGATCGCACGGCCGTCACGACGGGTGCGGGAGTCGGCGACGACGATGCGGTAGTGAGGCGAACGGATCTTGCCCAGACGCTTCAGCTTGATCTTGACTGCCACGGGAGTGGGTTCTCCTGGTTTTGACGTGGTTGGGCACGGCAGATTGCCGCGTGGGGTTGCGGTACCCGAGTGCCCGATGGACGCGTCAGCCGGAGGAGAGAGGGGTCCTGTGCGACTGTCGAGTACAGCTAGCCATTGTGCCACACCACCTGGGCCCCTTCCGGCCACGGGTGGTTCAGGGCATGCCTGACGGGCGCCCGGCGCCCGCGGGGAGCCGTCGACAAGGCGACGGCGCCCCGCGCCACGCTGAACCGGCAGCCACGAGATGCCGGTGCATGACCTGCCCGTGACTAGGCCGCGCCGACGATCTCCGGGATCCGGAACGGCTTGCCGCAGCCCCCGCACACGATCGGCGCCTGGGCCAGGACCGAGGGCACGACCCGCACATTGCGCCCGCAGTCGCAGACGGCCTTCACCCGGACTCCTCCGCCGGAGGAGCCGTGGCGGGCCGCCGGGCCGCGGAACGTGCGGGTGGTGTCGGCGGAGGTGGCCGCCGTATGGGCCTTGAGGGCCCGCTGGACGCGCTCGATCGTCGGCCGGTAGCGGCGCTTGGCCTCGGGGTTGAGCGTGACCAGGGAGAAACCGCTGCTCGGGTGCGGTTCCTCCGGGTGGTCCAGGCCCAGCTCCTCGGCGATCGCGAGGAATCTGCGGTTGTGGTAGCGGCCGGCACGGGAGGTGTCGCGGACGCCTCGGGCGGCGGCGATGCCATGGACTGCTTCGTGAAGCAGTCGCTCGAAGGAGAGCTCGTGACCGCAGGCGGACGACGACTCCCCGATCAGGGACTCTGGCGCGGCGAGATCCGGCAGTTCGGGGTGGTACCGCTGAATGTCGGCCCACGCCTCTGCCAGCTCTGCGGCGAGAACTGGTGGTGTCTGTGTCGTGCTCACGTAATGACAACGAGCGGGGGTGCCCCTGTGTTCCTATTCCGGGGCATCCCAAATAATTTGCACGTACCCGTCAGTTGCCACTGATGCGTGGAGACGAGGGCGGGTGCGCTGATCTGCGGAGAAGCCTCACAGCTCATACCAAGCTGGTGCGTAGGCCCCTTACGACCCGGCGCGTAGACCATGTCCGCGCGCCGGGGCAGGGATGATCCGCAGAGGCGCAAGGGGCGTTTCGGTCGCTCTCTCGGCGGAGGGCGCTGTCTCAGTAAGCGCGCGCGACGATCGCGACGTTACCGGGAGCGTCTCCGTCGTCCGGCACCGACCCGTCCTCGGCGACCAGACACCGTACGGTCAGCGACTGCTCGGCCAGCCTGGCCTCGCCCTCCTCGCCGAGGGTCGCCCACGGGATGCGCGCCCAGCCGCCGGCGACGGCCGCCTCGGCCGCCTCCTCGATCGTCGACACGTCCGCCGTACGCGACTCGCGGCGCTCGCGGGACTGCCGCAGCAGCAGCGCCTGGTCCTCCTCCAGGAGGGCGGGCAGCAGGCCGACGATCGTGTCGATCGCCACCGGCGTCTTCCCTCCCGGGATCCGGCGGGCCAGCATCGCCGTGCCGTTCTCCAGGTCACGGGGCCCGATCTCGATGCGGACGGGCACGCCCTTGAGCTCCCAGTCGACCGCGCGCCGTCCGAACGGGACGTCGGTGCGGTCGTCGACCCGGACGCGGATGCCCGCCGCCTTCAGCCGGTCGCCCAGCTCGCGAACCTTGGCCAGAACCGCCTCGTCGCCCTTGATCGCCAGGACGACGACCTGGATCTGCGCCAGCCGCGGCGGCACCCGCAGACCGTCGTCGTCGCCGTGGGTCATCACCAGCGCGCCGATCATGCGGGTCGTCGAACCCCAGGAGGTCTGCCAGACCAGTTCCTGGGCGCCGTCCTTCGAGAGGTACCGGGTGTTGAAGGCCTTGGCGAAGTTCTGGCCCAGCTCGTGGCTGGTGACCATCTGGAGGGCCTTGCCGTCGCCCATCATGCTCTCGAGGGTCAGCGTGTTGATCGCCCCCGCGAAGCGCTCCTTGACGGTCTTGCGGCCGGCGACGAAGTCGATCGCGAGGACGTTCTCCAGGAAGTCGCCGTAGACCTCGCGATGGATGTGCGCGGCGAAGTCGCGGGCCTCCTCGTAGGTGGCGTGGGCTGTGTGCCCCTCCTGCCACAGGAACTCGGAGGTACGCAGGAACAGCCGGGGCCGCAGCTCCCAACGGACCACGTTGGCCCACTGGTTGATCAGCAGGGGCAGGTCGCGGTAGCTCTGCACCCACTTGGAGAAGTACTCGTTGATGATCGTCTCGGACGTGGGCCGGACGACCGCCGGCTCCTCCAGCTCCTTGCCGCCGCCGTGCGTGACCACGGCCAACTCGGGCGCGAAACCCTCGACATGGTCCGCCTCGCGCGTGAGGTACGACTGCGGGATCAGCAGCGGGAAGTACGCGTTCTCGGTGCCCGTCTCCTTGATGCGGGCGTCCATCTCCGCCTGCATCCGCTCCCACAGCCCGTAACCGTACGGTCGGATCACCATCGTGCCGCGCACCGGGCCGTTGTCGGCCAGCTCCGCCTTGTTGATCAGATCCTGGTACCAGCGCGGGAAATCGTCTGCCCGCGGGGTGAGAACGGGTGCCTTTGCCATGGCGCGATGGTACGGGCCCAAGTTGCCGGAATGTGAATTCTGGCCACAGGCACAGCAAGTCCACAAGCCGGGCCCCGAGACCCCTGGACGCCGTCGCGTACGGGGAGTTACCTGACATACGGGGGAAGTGCGAGCGCACTGCACGGGGGCCACCTGATCGGTTACTGCGTCGATTCTCGGCGGATTGGGGCGCTTATCCATGACACCTACGCTCGTGCGACAGCACCTGCCTCACGCGGGACCGACGTCCCGCGCGGACCTGGGTGCACGCGCGCGTGACTGGTCGGAGATCCAGGAGCGGATGCTGGTGCCGCTCTACGAGGCCGTCCACGAGCGACTGGACGTAGGAGCCGGCACCCGGCTCCTCGCCCTCGGCTGCGGCTCCGGGCTCGCCCTGCTGATGGCCGCCGCCAGAGGCGCGGCCGCCCTCACGGGTGTCGAGCCCTCCTCCCCCGAACGGCTGGCCCTCGCCCGCGAGCGGCTGCTGCCGCAGGAGCCCGAGGAGCGCGCCACGCACGTGCGTGCGGGAAACGCCGGCAGCGGCGGCGGCATCCGGCTCACCGACCGCTCCCCGAAGAACGCGGTCGACGCGGCGACGCCCGCGTACAACCTGGTGACCGCCTTCGAGCCGATCGGGTGCCGCGCGGGCGACGCGGACCGGCTCGCCGCTCAGCTCACCGAGGCCGAGCCGCTCGCCGTGCGCGGCGCGCCCGTGGTGCTGGCCGGCTGGGGCCCGCCGGAGCGCTGCGCCACGTCGGCGGTGCTGCGGGTCGCGGCGAAGCTGGCCGATCCGCTGCGCGGCGGCACGGTCCGGCTGCGTCCGGCGCTGCGCGACGACCTGGAGGAGGTCGCCGGACGGGCCGGGCTGCGGCCGGACGGCTCGGGGCGGGTGGCCTGCCCGTTCGGGTACGCGGACGTGGAGAGCGCCCTCAGGGGCCTGCTGTCCACCGGCCTGTTCGACGCGGCGGTCGCGGCGACGGACCAGGCGCAGGTCGACAAGGAACTGACGGAGGCACTGCACCCGTACCGGCGCCCGGACGGGACGGTGTGGATGCCGAACGTGTTCCGGTACCTCATCGCGCGCACGCCCTGAGACACGCCCCGGGTGCGGCAGCGCCCTGAAGGGGCGCGGGGCGCTGACATATGCGGCTCCGCCGCGCGGGCGCGACCAGCCACGACGGCGCCGCGGCGGAACGACGGCAGATCGCGGCACTTCGCGGCACCCCCAGCGGAGCGCTTACGCCTCTCCCTTGGTCAGCCTGGCGATCCCGGCGATGCGGTAGGCGTCCGCCTCCTCCAGCGTCTCGTTCTCCAGCAGCGCCTGGGCGAGGGCGTCCAACTGGTCCTGGTGGTCGCGGAGTCTGCGGCACGCCTCCTCGTAGCACTCGTCGACGATCCGGCGCATCTCGTGGTCGATGGCGTCGAGGGTGGCCGGCGCGGCGGCGAGGCCGTAGGCCTGCTGGGCGTCGCTCGGGAGGGCGGAGAGCCGGCCGACCCGCGGGCTCATGCCCCAGCGCGCGACCATCCCGCGGGCGATGTTGCTGACCTGTTCGAGGTCGTTCTCCGCACCCGTCGTGACCACCCCGTAGATCACATGCTCGGCGGCCATCCCGCCGAGGGCGCCGATGATGCGGCCGCGCAGGTACTCCTCGGAGTGTGCGTACCGCTCCACCTCGGGGGTGGAGAGCGTCACGCCGAGCGCCCGGCCGCGCGGCACGATGGTGACCTTGCGGACCGGGTCGGCGCCGGGCTGGAGCATGCCGAGCAGGGCGTGGCCGCTCTCGTGGTAGGCGGTGCGCCGGCGGTCCTCCTCGGGCATCACGAGCGTGCGCTCGGCCCCGAGCTGCACCTTCTCCAGGGCTTCGGAGAGGTCGGACGCGGTCACCTGCTCCTGCCCTCGCTTGACGGCGAGCAGGGCGGCCTCGTTGGCGAGATTGGCCAGATCCGCACCGGTCATGCCCGGGGTCGTACGCGCCACCTGGACCAGGTCCACGTCGGCGGCGAGCGGGATCTCCCGGGTGTGGATCGCCAGGATCGCCGCGCGTCCGGCGCGGTCCGGCGGGGAGACGTTGACCACCCGGTCGAAGCGACCGGGCCGGGTCAGCGCCGGGTCGAGGATGTCGGCGCGGTTGGTCGCCGCGATGACGATCACGCCCTCCGAGCCGGAGAAGCCGTCCATCTCGGTGAGGATCTGGTTCAACGTCTGCTCACGCTCGTCGTGACCGCTGACCGAGGCGCCCGTGCTGCGGACCCGCCCGATGGTGTCGATCTCGTCGATGAAGATGATCGACGGGGCCACCTTGCGCGCCTCGGCGAACAGTTCCCGGACCCGGGAGGCGCCAACGCCGACGATCATCTCGATGAACTCGGAGGCCGAGGCCGAGAAGAACGGCACACCCGCCTCGCCCGCCACCGCCCGCGCCAGCAGGGTCTTGCCGGTGCCCGGCGAACCGGCCAGCAGCACCCCGCGCGGCATCTTGGCGCCCATCCGGCGATAGACGTCCGGGTGCTCCAGGAAGTCGACGACGTCGTCCAGCTCGCCCTTGACCTCGTCGATGCCGGCCACGTCGGCGAAGGTGGTGCGCTGGGTGCCGGGCAGCAGTTCGACCGGCTTGGGCGGCGCCTTGCGGCCGAGCATGCCGCCCGCACCGCCCATGCCGCCGCCGACCCGCCGCGCGAAGAAGATCCACACCGCGACCAGGATCACGATCGGCACCAGTGACAGCAGCAGGTTGGACACCAGACCGCGCTGCTGCACCACCGGCTGCGCGGTCACGGTGACATCGCGGCGGTCCAGGCTCTGCCAGAGATCGTCGTCCGCGAAGGCCGGCCGCTGGGTCTTGAACTTGGTGTACTCGCCGTCGCCGTCGGGATCGTCCCGGGCCTGCTTGAGCTGGCCCTGGATGGCGTCGCCCTTGGAGTAGATCTTCTCGACATTGCCCTCGTCGACCTGCCGGCTGAACTCCGTGTACGAGATCGTCGGCTCGTCGCCCTGACCGAGGTAGTTCAGCCCCACGTAGACCAGCAGGAAGACGATCACCGCGGTGACCGCGAGGCTCCACCATCGGCCGCGTCCCCTGCGTCCGCCGGGCCGCCGCGGCGGCTCCTCGGGAGTGCCCTCGGTGCGCCAAGGCTGGTCCGGTGCCCTGCGGGACGGCGCGGCATTGCCCATATCTGGACGTTACGGCACGGAACGGGCCACGGCATGCGCTGAGGGCGCCCTCCCGTGCGGGGAGAGCGCCCTCGGCGTCGGGTGCGGCGGGGCCGTCAGCCCATGAACTTCTTGAACTCGTCCGGCAGCTCGAAGTCCTGTGCGCCCTGCTGCGGCAGCCCGAGCGGGTTGCCGCCCTGGGCCTGGGCCTCCCGGCGCTGTGCCGCCTCCAGCTCCTGCTGCTTGCGCTTCATCGGGTTGCCGGAGCGCTGCTTGCCCTTGGCCTGCTTGGGCTGCTTCTTGGTGCGGCCGGGGCCGCCGCCCATGCCCGGGATCCCCGGCATGCCGGGCATGCCGCCGCCCTGGGCCATCCGGGACATCATCTTGCGGGCCTCGAAGAACCGCTCGACCAGGCCCTTCACCGCGCTGACCTCGACACCGGAGCCCTTGGCGATACGGGCGCGGCGCGAGCCGTTGATGATCGTCGGGTCCTGGCGCTCGCCCGGGGTCATCGACTTGATGATCGCGGCCGTGCGGTCGACGTCCCGCTCGTCGAGGTTGGCGATCTGGTCCTTGATCTGGCCCATGCCGGGCAGCATGCCGAGCAGCTTGCTGATGCTGCCCATCTTCCTGACCTGCTCCATCTGGGCCAGGAAGTCGTCCAGGGTGAAGTCCTGGCCCTTCTTGGACGCCAGCTTGGAGGCCATTTTCTCGGCCTCTTCCTGACTGAACGTCTTCTCCGCCTGCTCGATCAGGGTGAGCAGGTCACCCATGTCGAGGATGCGGGAGGCCATCCGGTCAGGGTGGAAGGCGTCGAAGTCGTCGAGCTTCTCGCCGTTCGACGCGAACATGATCGGCTTGCCGGTCACCGAGGCGATGGAGAGCGCGGCGCCACCACGGGCGTCGCCGTCGAGCTTCGACAGCACGACACCGTCGAAGCCGACGCCGTCCCGGAAGGCCTCGGCGGTGTTGACCGCGTCCTGACCGATCATCGCGTCGACGACGAAGAGGATCTCGTCGGGCGAGACGGCGTCGCGGATGTCCGCGGCCTGCTGCATCAGCTCGGCGTCGATGCCGAGGCGGCCGGCGGTGTCCACGATCACGATGTCGTGGACCTTGGTCCTGGCGAACTCGATGGAGTCCTTGGCGACCTTGACCGGGTCGCCGACGCCGTTGCCGGGCTCCGGCGCGTACACGGCCACGCCGGCCCGCTCGGCGACGACGCTGAGCTGGTTGACGGCGTTGGGGCGCTGGAGGTCGGCGGCGACCAGGAGCGGCGAGTGGCCCTGCCCCTTCAGCCAGTGGCCGAGCTTGCCCGCGAGGGTGGTCTTACCGGCGCCCTGCAGACCCGCGAGCATGATCACGGTCGGCGGCTGCTTGGCGAACCGCAGCCGCCGGGTCTCGCCGCCGAGGATCGTCACGAGTTCCTCGTTGACGATCTTCAGGACCTGCTGGGCGGGGTTCAGCGCCTTGGAGACGTCCGAACCGAGGGCGCGCTCCTTGACGTTCTTGATGAACGTGCGGACGACCGGCAGGGCCACGTCGGCTTCGAGGAGGGCGATGCGGATCTCGCGGGCCGTGGCGTCGATGTCCGCCTCGGACAGCCTGCCCTTGCCGCGGAGATTCTTGAAAGTCGCGCTGAGGCGGTCGGAGAGGGTATCGAACACGGCGACGTCGGTCCTCGGAGTCGGGGGCGGTGGGCTGCCCTCCAGGGTATCTGGCCCAGCCGCAGAATCGTCCCCGCCCGCTGTGATCAGCGGACCGGGACGAAAACCCCCGCGTCGGGGGGCTTCGTCGGCTCGAGGCGTTGCATGACCGTGAGGTCACGCGCGCAGGGTCTCCTCCAGCTTGCGGGTCACGGAGGCGGCCTCGTCGCCCGGCAGGGGCGCGCCGTCCGCTCCGGTGACGTAGAACGCGTCGACGGCGTTGGCGCCCAGCGTCGAGACGTGCATGCTGCGCACCCGCAGTCCCTCGTCCTCCAGTGCCGCGCCGATGCGGAACAGCAGCCCCGGCGCGTCCTGGGCGCGCACCTCGATGACCGTGGCGTGCCGGGAGGCCGCGGAGGCCACCGTGACGCGCGGCGGCGGCGCGACCCAGCCCCGCCGCCGGGGGTAGGCGGCGTCCCGTTCCGCGAGCCGGCCGGCGATGTCCAGGGAGCCGTCCAGGGCGCGTACGAGGTCGGCGCGCAGCCGGGCGGCCTGGGGCAGCGAGCCGTACTCGGCGGCGACCCGCCAGTTCAGCAGCAGGACGGAGCCCTCGACGCCGGTCGGCAGGTCCTGGGCGCGCAGCTCGGCGGTGCGCACGGTCAGCCGGTGCATGGCGAGGACGCCGGCCACGGCGGGCAGCACGCCCTCCTGGTCGGGCACGGCGATGAGCAGTTCCACGCCGAGCGGCTCGGGGTCGCCGGACGGCTGGGGCTCCCCCGCGGGATCGGCCGGCGCCTCGGTCTGTGCGCGCAGCGCCAGCACGGGGCTGCCGGTGGCGACCGCCTCGATGGCGAGGCGTTCCTGCTCGGCGGTGGGCGCGGCGGCGGCGGGTTCCTCGGGTTCGTTCCCGGCGAGCACCGCCCCGACCCGCTTGACCAGGTCCGCCACGAGCGAACCCCGCCAGGTGGACCAGGCGGCGGGCCCGGTGGCCAGGGCGTCCGCCTCGGTGAGCGCGTGCAGCAGTTCCAGGGTGCTCTGCGAGCCGACCGCCTCGGCGACCGAGCGGACCGTGACCGGGTCCTCCAGATCGCGCCGGGTGGCCGTCTCGACGAGCAGCAGGTGGTGCCGGACGAGTGTGGAGAGGACGGCGACGTCCGACCGGTCGAAGCCGATGCGGGCGGCGACGTCCTTGGCGATGATCTCGCCCGCGACCGAGTGGTCGCCGGGCCAGCCCTTGCCGATGTCGTGCAGCAGCGCGGAGACCAGGAGCAGGTCGGGGCGGCTGACCCGGCGGGTGAACTCGGAGGCGCGCACGGCGGTCTCGATGAGGTGCCGGTCGACGGTCCAGATGTGCACGGCGTTGCGCTGCGGCCGGCAGCGCACCCGCTCCCAGTCGGGCAGCAGCTGGGTGATCAGCCCTTCGGCCTCCAGCGCCTCCCAGACCTCGATGGTGGGCTGGCCGGAGCCGAGCAGGGTCACGAGCTGCTCGCGCGCCTCGGCGGGCCAGGGCGTGGGCAGGGGGCGCACGGTGGCGGCGAGGCGGCGTACGGCGTGCAGGGAGAGCGGGAGGCCGGCCTGCGCGGCGGCGGCCGCGGCGCGCAGCGGGAGCACGGGGTCGCGTTCGGGGCGGGCGGCGCGGGCGAGCACCACCTCGCCGTCCTGCTCCACGACGCCTTCGGCCAGCGGAGAGCGCTCGGCGACGGGCTTCCCGCCGCCGAGCATGGCGCGCAGCCGCGGCCGCACGGCGCGCGAGCGCAGCACGCGCCCCACTTCGCGCCAGGTGACGTCGCTCGCGTACGAGATGACGCGCGCCGCCTCGTACACCTGGCGCAGCAGCGTGTCGGCGTCGAGCAGGCCGAGCTCCGCGGCTACCTGGTCCTGCTCCTGGAGGGCGAGGCGGTCGGTGGCGCGGCCGGTGGCCAGGTGCAGGGCGTCGCGGACGTCGAGGAGCCGGCGGCGGGCGTCGTCGAGGCCCTCGCGGGGCGCGTCGGCCAGCCAGGAGGCGGCGACGGCGCGCAGTGCGGTGGCGTCTCTCAGTCCGCCCCGGGCCTCCTTGAGGTCCGGCTCCAGCAGGTACTGCAGCTCGCCCTGGCGCTCGGCGCGCTCGGCGCACAGCTCCTGGAGTTCGGGGAGGCGCTTGGGCGCCTGGTTGCGCCAGTCGGCGAGGACGGACGTCCGCAGTCCCGCGGTCAGACCGAGGTCGCCGGCGAGGTGGCGGGCGTCGAGCAGGCCGAGCTGGACCTTCAGGTCCTCCCCGGCGGTCTTGCGGGCCTCCGCCGGGGTGCGGACGGAGTGGTCGAGGGCGAGGCCCAGGTCCCAGACGGGGTACCAGAGGCGGTCGGCGAGGCCGGCGATCGCCTTGGGGTCGGCGCCGTCGTGCAGCAGGAGGAGGTCGAGGTCGCTGCGCGGGGAGAGCTCGCCGCGGCCGTAGCCGCCGACGGCGACCAGGGAGACCCCTCGGAGGTCCTCGGCCGCGGCGGTGAAGAGCCCCGTCAGCCAGTCGTCGGTCAGTTGTGCGAGGGCTGCACGGCGCGGCGGCCCGGACCGCACCTCCTCGGTGAGGAGGCGCAGCCGGGCCGCCGCGTAGCCGCTGGGTCCCGAGTCCTCTGCATCCTTGCGCATGTCCGTACTCGTCACCCAGCGACTCCTGTTCTGTTCTGCCGTCAGAGCGCGTCCGGGCCGCGCTCGCCGGTGCGGACCCGTACGGCCGTCTCGACCGGGAGGGACCAGACCTTGCCGTCACCGATCTTGCCGGTGCGGGCCGCCTTGACGATGACGTCGATCAGCTGCTCGGCGTCGTCGTCCTCGGCCAGCACCTCGATGCGGATCTTGGGGACCAGGTCGACCGTGTACTCGGCTCCACGGTAGACCTCGGTGTGTCCCCGCTGACGACCGTAGCCGCTGGCCTCGGTGACCGTGAGACCGTGCACGCCGAAGGCCTGCAGTGCTTCCTTGATCTCGTCGAGCCGGTGGGGCTTCACGACGGCGGTGATGAGCTTCATGCGTCCACCTTCTTGCTCGCGCCTGCGACCGCGGTCGGAAGGGCGGTCGTGCGGGCGGCGCCGCCACCGGCACCGCTGAAGTCGTATGCGGTCTCGGCGTGCTCGGCCTGGTCGATGCCGGCGATCTCGTCGTCCTCGGTGACCCGCATGCCGAGGGTCTTGTCGATGAGGAAGGCGAGGATCGCGGAGGCCACCAGGGAGTAGCCGAGGACCGCGAAGACACCGGCGCACTGCTTCCAGAACTGGTCGAGGCCGCCGCCGTAGAAGAGGCCCTCGACGTCGGACTGGCCCTTGCCGCTGGCGAAGAAGCCGATCAGCAGGGAGCCGACGACACCGCCGACGAGGTGGACGCCGACGACGTCGAGCGAGTCGTCGTAGCCGAACTTGTACTTCAGGCCGACGGCCATGGCGCACAGCAGACCGGCGATGGCGCCGACGGCGATCGCGCCGAGCGGGGTGACCGCACCACCGGACGGGGTGATGGCGACCAGACCGGCGACCGCGCCGGAGGCGGCGCCCAGCGTGGTGAACGCGCCGTGGCGGATCTTCTCGTAGACGAGCCAGGCCAGCATGGCGGCGGCGGTGGCGACCTGCGTGTTGACGAACATCAGCGCGCCGACGCCGTCGTCGTTGCCGAGCCACGAGCCGGCGTTGAAGCCGAACCAGCCGAACCACAGCAGACCGGCGCCGAGCATGACCAGCGGGAGGCTGTGCGGGCGCATCGGGTCCTTCTTGAAGCCGACGCGCTTGCCGATGACCAGGATCACGCCGAGGGCCGCGGCACCGGCGTTGATGTGGACCGCCGTACCGCCGGCGAAGTCGATGACGCCCAGCTCGAAGGCCCAGCCGCCGGCGCCCCATACCCAGTGCGCGACCGGGAAGTAGACGACCGTGGCCCACAGGGCGACGAACAGCGCCCAGGCGGAGAACTTGACGCGGTCCGCGAGGGCACCGCTTATCAGGGCGGGCGTGATGATCGCGAACATCATCTGGAAGATCATGAACACGAAGATCGGGATGGTGTAACCGTCCCACAGCTCCGTCAGTCCGATGTTGCTGAGGCCGACCCAGTCGGAGTTCCAGCCGATGACGCTGCCGGAGTCCGTGCCGAAGGCCATCGAGAAGCCGTACAGCACCCACAGGATGGTGACGATCCCGATGCTGATGAAACTCATCATGAGCATGTTGAGCGTGCTCTTGACGCGGACCATGCCTCCGTAGAAGAAGGCGAGGCCCGGGGTCATGATCAGCACCAGGGCGGAACAGATGAGCATGAAGCCTGTGTTCGCGGACGACAGCGTGGGTGCGTCCGCCGCAAGCGTGATGGCGGCCTGTGCCATCGGCGTCTCCTCGTCGTAGGTACGGCCCCGTGCGGGCGAAGCCAGAGCGGGTGGTGAGGGGTGGGCCGGTTATGCGCCATGAGATTGACGCAGCGCCGTTTCGGTGGAAGCCCCTCGTTGTTTCGCCGCCGTGACGAAGACGCCCTGTGCGTTACGCCTCGATGAACTGCCTGATGTTCGCCGAATGGATCGTTATCGTGGCGCAACCTTCACTGAAGGAAGTGGAACCGGCCACGGTCGGCCTTCCGATGACCTGGCATGGGGGAGCCGAGTCGGGCTGTTCGGGAGGGCCGGCCGCGGCCGGGGTTCAAGGGTTTTCTCGACGCTCCGGATCCTTCAGACCGCTTCGGCCGTCTCCGGAAGTTCGATGGTGAGCCGCTCGGTCAGGTCCACGACTTCGGTGAGATCCCCGAAATCGCGTACAGCGCTGTCGACGGTCTTTCGGATACGAGTGTTGACGCGCTCGGAGCGCACCTTCTTGGCCTCCTTCATGGCCTGGGTGGCGAGGGTGGCGCTCTGTTCGGGCTCCCGCTGCAGCAGATGGACCGTGGCCATGCCGATCAGGTTCAGCACATACGACCGCTGATGGTCGGAGTCGCCCGCGAACCGCTCCACGGCCTTGCGCATCAGGGGCTCGGCCAGTGAGGCGTAGGTGGGGCTGCGGCCCGCGACATAGGCGAGGTCGCGGAAGGAGTGGCTGTTCTCGCCGTACAGCTCGGCCTCGGAGAAGAAGCAGATCCAGTCCGGGTCCGGCTCGTCCCACTCGTCCGCCTCGGCGAAGGTGTCCTCGGCCATCCGGACGGCCCGCTTGCAGCGCCCCGGCTGCCCCATGTTGGCGTAGGCGCGGGCCTCCATCGCATACAGCATGGACTGGGTGCGCGGGCTCGCGCAGTCCCGGCTGCCGTACTGCGCGAGGTGGATCAGCTCCAGGGCGTCCTCGGGCCGGCCGAGGTGGATCATCTGGCGGCTCATGCTGGACAGCACGTACGAGCCGAGCGGCCGGTCGCCGGCCTCCTTGGCCGCGTGCAGGGCGAGGACGAAGTACTTCTGCGCGGTCGGCTGCAGCCCGACGTCGTAGCTCATCCAGCCGGCGAGCTCCGCCAGTTCGGCGGCGACCTTGAAGAGCCTGCGCGCCGTGGCCTCGGGCTGGGGCTCCTGGAGCAGGTCCGTCACCTCGTGCAGCTGACCGACGACCGCCTTGCGGCGCAGCCCGCCGCCGCACTGCGCGTCCCACTGCCGGAACATCACCGTGGTGGACTCCAGCAGGTCCAGCTCGGGCCGGGAGAGCCGGCCGCGGGCCCGGCTGGTCGGCACCGAGTCGGGTTCCTCGAGCGGGGCGGGCGGCGAGGGGACCAGCCAGCGCTGCATGGGCTCGATGAGGGACGGTCCGGCGCACAGGGCCAGCGAGGTCCCGAGGAAGCCGCGCCGGGCCAGCATGAGGTCGCTGCGCGAGAACTCGCTGAGCTGGGCCACCGTCTGGGGGGCCGTCCACGGCAGGTCGACGCCGGTCGCGGAGGGGGCCTGACGCGCCGCGCGCAGCCCGAGGTCCTCGACGGAGACGACGCAGCCGAACCGCTCGGAGAACAGCTCGGACAGGATCCTGGGGATGGGCTCGCGGGGGTTCTCGCCGTCCAGCCAGCGGCGCACGCGTGAGGTGTCCGTGGAGATGTGGTTGGCGCCCAACTGGCGTGCGCGCCGGTTGACTTGACGTGCCAGTTCGCCCTTCGACCAGCCGCTGCGCACGAACCACGACGTGAGCAGCTCGTTCGGGCGCTTGTCCGCGCTCGCAGCGTTGTTTCCGCTTCCGCCGTTGCCGCTCACTGGAACGCCCCCATCCCTGAGACCACTTGTCACTGAGTGCGCCAAGCCTTATCAGAATGCCGGTAAATACGGCTCTCCGTCCGGTACTTGTCACCCTTCGAACGGAAAGCCGAGTTGCCTCCGGCATACCCACAAGCGCATGTGCCTCCAGGACCCGCACACTCAAAGTAATCCTACGATCACGGCTCCAGCCACGGCCGTCCCGGAAACGCCACCATTCGCCACCCCTTCGAATGAACTCCCGATGGCCCGTACGCGATTCACTTGACACAGGACGGCCCGGAGTGAGCGGAGCGAAGCACTCAGGGGCGCGCGCAGCCGAACACACCACCAGGAGCGCTTCCGGACGCCGACTGGATCGAGCGGCCACCGGGAAGCGAAAGCACAGAGAGTCACTGAGCGCGACCACTGCGTAACCATCGGCGCGTCGGACCCGTTGGAGGGGGCATGGGCTTCACGATCGGCGGCATTCGCGAGATCCGCTCCGGCGCGCGCAGGCGCGGTCGCTCGTCCGAGTGCACCGCGGTCGCCGAGTTCACGGGGCTGTGGGGCTGGGACGCGGTGCCGGGGGCGCGCGCCGCGGCGGGCGCCTGCTCGTGCGGCCGCCCCGAGTGCCGCGAGCCGGGCGCGCATCCGCTGGAGTTCGCCCCGCGGGTGCCGGCCGGCTCCACCCTCGACGATGTCAGCCGGACCTGGTCGGAGTTCCCCGGCGCCGCGGTGATGCTGCCCGTCGGCCGCGCGTTCGACGTGATCGACGTCGCCGAGCCCGCCGGGCGTCGCGCCCTGGTCCGCCTCGAACGCATGGGCCTCCCGCTCGGCCCGGTCATCGCCACCCCCGAGGGCCGCACCCAGTTCTTCGTCGCCCCCGGCGCCGCCGCCGAGCTGACCGGCCTGCTCTACCGCATGGGCTGGGACGACCCGGCCTCCCTCGACCTGCGCGGCCTCGGCCCCGGCACGCACATCACGGCCCCGCCCTCCGACCGCGGCGGCCTGGGCCCGGTGCGCTGGCTGCGCCCACCCGCCCTGGACTCGACGACCCGCCCACCGGAGGCGCGACTACTGCTGGGGACGCTGGCATATCTGGCCCACCGGTCCCGGGCCTAGGCCCTGCCGGTCCCTGCCAGTCCCTACCGGCCCCTGCCGGTCTCATCCGGCTCCTTCCCGTCCCTTCCTTCCGGCCGCACACAGCGAAGCGCCCGCTCCCACTGCACCTGGGGGCGGGCGCTTCTCGCGGCCTTGCTCGCGGCCTTGCCGTTGCCGGCAGGCGGTCGGTCAGTCCCCGACAAGGGCATCCACGAACGCCTCCGGCTCGAACGGCGCCAGGTCGTCCGCCCCCTCGCCGAGTCCGACCAGCTTGACCGGGACGCCCAGCTCGCGCTGGACCGCGATCACGATGCCGCCCTTGGCCGTGCCGTCCAGCTTGGTCAGCACGATGCCGGTGATGTCGACGACCTCGGCGAAGACCCGGGCCTGGACGAGCCCGTTCTGCCCGGTGGTGGCGTCGAGGACGAGCAGCACCTCGTCCAGCGGAGCGTGCTTCTCGACGACCCGCTTGACCTTGCCGAGCTCGTCCATGAGCCCGGTCTTGGTGTGCAGCCGTCCGGCGGTGTCGATGAGGACGACGTCGACCCCCATCTCCTTGCCCTCCTTCACCGCGTCGAACGCGACGGAGGCGGGGTCGCCGGCTTCGGGACCGCGCACGGTGTGCGCGCCGACCCGCTCGCCCCAGGTCTGGAGCTGGTCGGCGGCGGCGGCCCGGAAGGTGTCGGCGGCGCCGAGGACGACGGTCCGGCCGTCGGCCACGAGCACGCGCGCGAGCTTGCCGGTGGTGGTGGTCTTGCCGGTGCCGTTGACCCCGACGACCATCACGATGCCCGGCTTGCGGTCCTCGGGCTCGGTCTTCACGGTGCGGTCGACGTCGGTGTCGATCAGCTTGAGCAGCTCCTCGCGCAGCAGGCCGCGCAGCTCCTCGGGGGTACGGGTGCCGAGCACCCGCACGCGCTCGCGCAGCCGTTCGACCAGCTCCTGGGTGGGCAGCACGCCGACGTCGGCGGTGAGCAGCGTCTCCTCGATCTCCTCCCAGGTGTCCTCGTCGAGGTGCTCGCGCGAGAGCAGCGTGAGCAGCCCCTTGCCGAGGGCGTTCTGCGAGCGGGAGAGACGGGCGCGGAGGCGGATCAGCCGCCCCGCGGTGGGCTCCGGGATCTCGAGTTCGGGGACCTCGACGGCGGGGCCGGCGGGCGGCTCCTCGACGGCGACGCCGGTCGGCCCGCCGTCGGGAAGATCCACCTCCTCGATGGTGCGGCGCGGTTCGTCGCGCGGCGTCTCGGCCTCGTCGCCGACCTGCGGTTCGGCGGGAGGCGCAGTGATGTCGGGCGCGGTGGGGGGCGGCGGGGGCAGCGACTTCCGTCGGCTGCCGACGACGAGCCCGCCGATCACACCGAGCACGACCACGGCGATGACTACAGCAAGGATGACGATTTCCATAACCGCTCCAGTATGCGTGACCCCTCCTCGCCCGGGCGGGGGGCCACACGGGTGTGCCGTACCCCTGGTTACCTGACGAGCCGTCAGCTAACGTCCTGCCGCATCGGCACCCGTCCACCCACCCGGCGAAGGGGGCTTCCCATGCCCGTCACCGTCGTCCGTTTCAATCTCGTCGCCCCCGGCGCGACCCGCGCCGAGCTGGGCGACCGCTATCGGGCCGCTCTGGAGATGGCCGCGTACGCCGACGAGCACGGGGTCACGACCGTGCAGACCGAGGAGCACCACGGCGTCGGGAACAACTGGCTGCCGTCGCCGTTCGCCTTCGCGGGCGCGGTGCTGGGCGCGACCCGGCGGCTGGCGGTCACGGTCTCGGCGATCATCGGCCCGCTGCACGACCCGCTGCGGCTGGCCGAGGACATCGCGGTGCTCGACCTGCTGAGCGGCGGCCGGCTGGTCACGGTCGCCGGGATCGGCTACCGGCCCGAGGAGTACGAGCGGGCCGGCGTGGACTGGAAGCGGCGCGGGCGTCTCCAGGACGAGCTCCTCGACACCCTGCTCAAGGCCTGGACCGGCGAGGAGTTCGAGTTCCGGGGCCGTACGGTACGGGTCACCCCGCGCCCGCAGACCGAGCCGCACCCGCTGCTGCTGGTCGGCGGCTCCTCGAAGGCGGCCGCCCGCCGGGCCGCCCGGCTCGGCCTGCCCTTCTTCCCCAGCGCGCACCTGCCGGAGCTGGAGGCGTACTACAAGGAGCGGCTGGTGGAGTACGGGACGGACGGCTGGACGATGATGCCGACCGCCGAGACCCCGCTGCTGCACCTCGCCGCGGATCCGGACCGGGCGTGGGCCGAGTGCGGTGAGCACTTCCTGCACGAGGCCCGCACCTACGCCTCCTGGCAGTCCGCCGACATCCGCTCGGCGGTGCGGTCGGCGGCGACGAGCACACGGGAGCTCAGGGACGAGGGCGTGTACCGGATTCTGACACCGGACGAGTGCGTGGCGCAGGGGCTCGACAACCTCGTCCTGCATCCGCTGGCGGGCGGAATGCCGGTGGCGGAGGGGTGGCGGAGTCTGCGGCTGTTCTGCGAAGACGTCCTGCCCCGGCTCGGGTGAGCCGGGGCGGGACGCCTTACGGGGTCGAGGAGCGGGCAGCGGGGACTTGGCCCGGCTCCTCGAGTTCTGGGGCGGCCTCAGGCAAGCGGGCCTCGGGTACGGGGCTCAGCCCATCTCCTCCAGCGCCTTGCCCTTCGTCTCCTTGACGTACCTCAGGACGAACGGGATGGAGAGCGCGGCGAAGACCGTGTAGATCACGTAGGTCGCGGAGAGGTTCCAGTCGGCCAGCGACGGGAAGCTCGCGGTGATGGCCCAGTTGGCGATCCACTGTGCGGAGGCGGCCACACCGAGGGCGGCGGCGCGGATCCGGTTGGGGAACATCTCGCCGAGGAAGACCCAGACGACCACGCCCCAGGACAGGGCGAAGAAGAGGACGAAGACGTGGGCGGCGATCAGGGCGACCCAGCCCTGCGTGGCCGGCAGCTTGCCGTCGACCAGGTCGAAGGAGAACGCCCAGGCCTCCAGCGCGAGTCCGACGACCATGCCGACGGAGCCGATGAGGGCGAGCGGCCGGCGGCCGATGCGGTCCACGAAGATCATCGCGAT
The DNA here is from genome assembly GCF_053592635.1 of Streptomyces sp. NPDC002623. NCBI lineage: Bacteria > Bacillati > Actinomycetota > Actinomycetes > Kitasatosporales > Streptomycetaceae > Streptomyces > Streptomyces sp. NPDC002623. Next base: position 152,056 of record NZ_JBSFWB010000019.1, read on the forward strand.
CACGGTGCCGACGATGTTGATGATCGACGTCGTGAAGGAGTAGAAGAACGACTCGGTCGGGTCGACGCCGACCGACTGCCACAGCGTCGAGGAGTAGTAGAACGCGACGTTGATGCCGACGAACTGCTGGAACACCGAGAGGCCGATACCGACCCAGACGATCGGCTTGAAGAAGAACGTGCCGCCGAGCAGGTCCTTGAAGGTCGACTTGTGCTCGCTGCGCATGGCGTGGTCGATCTCGGTGACGCGGGCGTCCAGGTCGATCTTGTCGCCCTCGACCTCCTTGAGCACCTCACGGGCCCGCTCGTCCCGGCCGACGGAGATCAGGAAGCGCGGCGACTCGGGGATCGCGAAGGAGAGCAGACCGTAGAGGACGGCCGGGACGACCATCACGCCGAGCATGACCTGCCAGGCCTCGAGGCCCATGATCTCGCCGCGCTGGTCACCGCCGGCGGCGTTCAGGATGCCCCAGTTGACCAGCTGTGAGATGGCGATGCCGATGACGATCGCTGCCTGCTGGAAGGAGCCGAGGCGGCCGCGGTAGGCGGGCGGGGCGACCTCCGCGATGTAGGCGGGGCCGATGACCGAGGCCATGCCGATGGCGAAGCCGCCGATGACCCGCCAGAGGGCGAAGTCCCACAGCGCGAAGGGCAGTGCCGAGCCGACGGCGCTGACCGTGAACAGCACGGCGGCGATCTGCATGACCCGGATGCGGCCGATGCGGTCGGCGATGCGGCCGGCGGTCGCGGCGCCGATGGCACAGCCGATCAGGGCGATGGCGATGACCTGGGCCAGGGCCGCCGAGCCGACGTCGTAGCGGTCCCGGATGGCCTCGACGGCGCCGTTGATCACGGAGCTGTCGTAGCCGAAGAGGAATCCGCCCATCGCGGCCGCCGCCGCGATGAAGATGACGTGCCCGAGATGATCGGGGTGAGCCGTGCCGGCTCCTGGTTGCTGTGCCTGCTCTGCGCTGGTCACGTTCGACTCCTCGGACCGCCGCCAGATACGTGGTACCTGAAGGTAAATAAGACGTTGGAGAGACTATGCCTTCAAGTCTCGAAGTCAAGAATCCAGGAAGTGTGAGAAAAGAGGCACGAAGAACCCACCTCGCATACGAATATGTACAAGCCTTGAAGTGTTGAGGGGGCTCAGTGAAGAGTTGAGGGGGCTCAGCGCAGGCGCTGGCTGATGACCTTCGACACGCCGTCGCCCTGCATGGAGACGCCGTACAGTGCGTCGGCGACCTCCATCGTGCGCTTCTGGTGCGTGATCACGATCAGCTGCGAGGACTCCTGCAGCTCCTGCATGATGCGGATCAGCCGCTGCAGGTTGGTGTCGTCGAGAGCCGCCTCGACCTCGTCCATGACATAGAACGGGCTGGGCCGGGCCTTGAAGATCGACACCAGCATGGCCACGGCGGTCAGCGACCGCTCGCCGCCGGAGAGCAGGCTGAGCCGCTTGACCTTCTTGCCGGGAGGACGCGCCTCGACGTCGACGCCCGTGGTGAGCATGTTGTCGGGGTCGGTCAGGATCAGCCGCCCCTCCCCGCCCGGGAAGAGCCGGCTGAACACGCCTTCGAACTGGCGGGCCGTGTCCCGGAACGCCTCGGTGAAGACCTGCTCGACCCGCTCGTCGACCTCCTTCACCACTTGAAGAAGATCGGCGCGGGTCTTCTTGAGGTCCTCCAGCTGCTCGCTGAGGAACTTGTGCCGCTCCTCCAGCGCGGAGAACTCCTCCAGGGCCAGCGGATTCACCTTGCCGAGCTGCTGATAGGCGCGCTCGGCCGACTTCAGCCGCTTCTCCTGCTCGGCCCGCACGAACCGTCTCGGCTGGTTGCGCGGGTCCTCGGGATCCTCCGGCAGCACCTCGCCCTCGGCGGGCGGCGAGGGCGGCACGAGTTGGTGCGGCCCGTACTCGGAGACCAGCCCCGCGGGCTCCACCCCCAGCTCCTCCAGCGCCTTGGTCTCCAACTGCTCGATCCGCATCCGCTTCTCGGCGCCGAGCACCTCGCCGCGGTGGACCGAGTCCGTCAGCTTGTCGAGTTCGGCCTTGAGGTCGCGCCCGGCGGTGCGGGCCGCGGCCAGCTCCTGTTCCCGCCGCGCCTTGGCGGCGTCGGCGGCGACCCGCTCGGCCTCGGCCCGCCCGACGGACACCTCGACGTGCGCGAGCAGTTGCCGCGCACCGGCGGCCACGGCCTCGGCGACGGCGGCCTCGTGCCGCAGCCGTGCCCGCCGCTGGTCGGCACGCGCGCGTGCCTCGCGTTCCGTCCGCGCGGCCCGGTCCAGCGAGTCGGCCCGGCCGGCCAGCCCCTTGACCCGCTCCTCGTGGGTGCGGACCTGGAGCCGCGCCTCCATCTCGGTCTGCCGGGCGTTGGCCCCGTCGGCGGCGAGCCGGTCCCGCACGGCGGTGTCGGGCTCCTCCTCGACCGGCATCTCCTCGGCGACGGCGAGCCGTTCCGCGAGCTCCTCGGCCTCTTCGACGGCCCGGTCGAGCGCGTCCTGGGCGCGCGCCGCGGCCGCCGTGGACCGCTCGGCCTCACCGGCCGCTCCCCTGGCCTGCCCCGAGAGCCGCCCGAGCTGCTGAGCCACCGCCGACTTCTCCCGGTCGGCGGCCCGCCGCCGCTCCCCCACCTCCTCGACGAGCGCGGCACACTCCTTGCGCCGTTCCCCGGCCAGGGCCTGCCCCTCCGTCAGCTCCGCGCACCGCACGGCCAGCTCTTCGAGCTCGGCGGCGGCCTCGTCGACGGACGCCTGCACCTCCAGCAGGCTGGGCGCGCCGGCGGACCCGCCGTGGGCGAAGTGCGCCCCCAACAGGTCGCCCTCGGCGGTGACCGCGGTGAGATCGGGACGGCCGTAGACCAACTCCTCGGCATCCTCCAGCGTGCCGACGACGACGATCCCGCGCAGCAGTCGTCGCACGGCGGACATCAGGTCCACCGGACCTTTGACGAGGTCGGCGGCGAAGGGCGGCCCATCGGTGTGCGGCTGCTGCGCCGCCTCGTCCTGCGGACCGCCGCTGAGCAGCAGCGCGGCCCGGCCCGCGTCCTGCTTGCGCAGCAGGCGAATCGCTTCGGCGGCGGCGGCCGGAGAGGTCGCGGCCAGGGCGTCCGCCGCAGCTCCGAAGGCCGCCGCGAGCGGGGTCTCGTATCCCGGCGTCACCGTCAGCAGTTCGGCCGCCGGACCCAGCAGGCCGTTCAGCCGGTCGCGGGCGCCGAGCAGCACACCGGTGCCGTCCTTCCGGCGCAGGCCCAGGGCCAGGGCCTCGCGGCGGGCCTGGGTCGCGGCGCGGCTGCGTTCGGCCGCGGTGACCGCCTCGCGGGCGGCGGTGAGCGCGGACTCCGCCTCGGCGAGCTGCCGTTTGGCCGCCTCGTGCTGTGCGCCCAGCTCCTGATCACCGGCGTCCAGGCCGTCGACCTCCGCCTTCAGCTCCTCGTACTCCTCCTGCGCGGTGACGGCCCGCTCCCGGGCCTCGTCCCGGGCGGCGGCCAGCCGGTCGATCTCGGCCTGGGCGGAGGCGGCGCGCGAACGGGCCGCGTTGACCTGGCCGTTCAGCCGGGCCAGCCCCTCGCGGCGGTCGGCGATGGCCCGGGCGACGTCCTTCAGCCGCCGTTCCTCGACGGCGAGCTCGCGCTCCAGGTCACTGCGGTGGGAGACGGTGTCGTCCAGGGCGTGCTGGGCCGCTTCGAGGGCGGCCGCCAGCTCGGCCTCCTGCTCACGGACCCGGGCGGCCTCGCGCTCCATGTCCTCGGGGTCGCGGCCGCGCCGCTCCTCGGGGGGCGCGGAGGTGGCGCTCTTCACGCGCGCGTCGGCGAGCGAGATCGTGCCGCGGACGCGTTCGGCGAGCTGCGACAGCTCGTACCAGGTCTGCTGGGCCCGCTGCAGGCGCGGCGTCAGCTGCCGCACCTCGTCCTCCAGGAGGGACTCCCGCTGGAGCGCCTTGCGCAGTTCCTGCTCGGCGGCCTCCTTGCGCTCCTTGAGCGCGGCCTCGTCGGCGACCTCGGTCTGCAGTGCCTCCCGGAGCCGTACGAGATCGTCGGCGAGCAGGCGCAGCCGGGCGTCGCGCAGATCGGCCTGGATGACGGCCGCTCTGCGCGCCACCGCCGCCTGGCGGCCCAGGGGCTTGAGCTGGCGCCGCAGTTCGTCGGTCAGGTCCTGCACGCGCGCGAGGTTGGCCTGCATCGCGTCCAGCTTCCGCAGCGCCTTCTCCTTGCGCTTGCGGTGCTTGAGGACGCCCGCGGCCTCCTCGATGAAGGCGCGCCGGCCCATGGGGTCGGCGTGTAGGACGGAGTCGAGCTGGCCCTGGCCGACGATGACGTGCATCTCGCGGCCGATGCCGGAGTCGGACAGCAGGTCCTGGATGTCGAGGAGGCGGCAGGTGTCGCCGTTGATCTGGTACTCGCTGCCGCCGTTGCGGAACATGATCCGCGTGATGGTGACCTCGGCGTACTCGATGGGCAGTGCCCCGTCGGAGTTGTCGATGGTCAGGGACACCTCGGCGCGGCCCAGCGGGGGACGCCCGGTGGTGCCGGCGAAGATGACGTCCTCCATCTTGCCGCCGCGCAGCGACTTGGCGCCCTGTTCGCCCATGACCCAGCTGAGCGCGTCGACGACATTGGACTTGCCCGAGCCGTTCGGTCCGACGACGCAGGTGATCCCCGGTTCGAACCGGAGCGTGGTCGCGGAGGCGAACGACTTGAACCCTCGGAGGGTCAGGGCCTTGAGGTGCACGCCGCTGGACTCTACCTTTCGGGGGTGTCTCACTCCATGAACCCGCGGTTTCACCCGTGAACGCGCAGGGCACACCAAACGTTAAGAGACTGAAAGGGTGCGCGGGGGAGGCAACGCAGGGGGAGAGCGGGGAAGCCGGGAAACCGAGGGGCGGACAAGAGCAGGAAAGAAAGAAGGGACGCCGAAGCGTCCCTTGCAAACTCTGACAACTTAGCGGTCCGACGCGGGTTCGATGAGCCGCCCGACCACTGCGTATGCCGTTGTGCAGCGGTGCAGCGATCAGGTGAGCGCAGGCTCCGCCTGGCGTGCGTCGATGCTCTCCAGAAGCGATTCGTGAGAAGCGGCAGCCGTCAGCGCGTCGTTCTCGGCCTGGATCCGTCCGAGCTCGGATTCCAGGTCCTGTACACGCTGCTGGAGCCGTCGCATCTCGGCGAGGAGTCGCGGGTCGGAGCCGCCGACGTAACCGAGAAGCGCCTTTGCCATGATGGATGGTCCTCCACACTGAGTGACCGACCGAAGCGGTGTGGGTCGTGAGGGATTCGCACCCGCGGTGCCTGGCAGGATCTTGTTCTTGCTGACGTTCATCCATGCCAAACAGCTAAGGTGCGCGGGGTGCTTTCAGCGTCTCACCAAAAAGTTTGACGGTCAACACGATCACGCCCCGTATTGGCGGGCATCCCGGTGGCGCGCGGCCGAGACGGCGGCGCTGCGACTCCTGCGGGGCTCTCGAGGCGTGGCGATCATCCTTACCTGCGGAGCCTCCCACTGCAAGCGATTCTTGGCAACCACCTGCCCCTTTCTGCTCGGGGCACATGCTGGTGGCATGCCCCTCCGCTTCTCCGGGGCCTCCGCGCGTGCAGTCCTCAGCGGATCGCGAAGCCGTCGTAACCGCCGCGCGGTGTGTCCCATATCTCGGTGACACCGTCCACGCGCCCGGGCGTGTCGTCGCCCAGGAGCCAGCCGAGCAGTCCCTCACAGCCCTCACGGGCCCCCTCGGCGACCACCTGGACCCGGCCGTCGGCCAAATTGAGAGCAAAACCACTCAGGCCGCCGATCTCCAGCGCCTTCGCCCGCGTGAACCAGCGAAATCCCACGCCCTGGACGTGTCCGCGCACCCAGGCGACCAGCCGTACATCCTCGCTCATGGGTGCAACCTAACCGGGCAAAGTCACTCGGAGCACTTCCGTCCCCAGCACCATGCGGTACCGTCCCCACCCAACGATTCTCATATGAAACTCACTCGATCAGGTGAGTCAGGTTGACCAGAGGGAGCAGGGGGCGCGCGCCGCCCCAGGACCTTGGCCGACCGTGGGAACACCGCTTGGACCAGGAAGGCAAGGACATGGGACGCCACCGACGCTCCGCCGCCGGCCGCGCCGCCACGAGCCGCGCCACGGGGGTCACACAGACGCACGGCTCGCACGCGGACAGTCACACCCCGCAGGACCGGTACGGGAGCGACAGCCCCACCATGGGCATCGCGCCGTATCTGAACCCGGAGGCGTACGCCGACTCCGTCGCAAGAAGCCAGGACTATCTGTTCGCCACGGACGACGAGCGCGCCCGCGCCGACACCGCGGTGCTTGCCTCCGACGGTTTCCCGTCCGGGGGCGGCGCCCTGCGGACGGGCTCGGGCGGCGGTGCGAACCGCCGCCGGAAGAAGAGGGTCGCCACACCGGTCAAGACCGGCCTGCTCGGCGTTTCCGCGGCGGTCGCGATCGGCACCGTCGCGGTGGCCACGGGTGTGGTGCCCGGTCTCGACAGCTACCGGCTCGGCGGCGGCAGCGGCTCGGGCGACAAGGTGCAGGCCGTCGACTCGCCGACCAACTCGGCCGCGGAGCAGGGCGGCACGTCCGGCTCCGCCCAGACCGGTCGCAGCGGTTCCTCGACCAGCCGCGACACCGACCGGTCCACCTCGCCGTCCGTCTCGCCCTCCGCCTCCGCGACCACCTCGTCGCCTTCGGCGTCGGCGTCGGCGTCCGTCTCGCCCACCGAGACGGCGACCGAGAAGCCCGAGGTCACGCCTTCGAAGAAGCCTGAGACCACTCCGTCGAAGTCGAAGACGGCCACCAGGGCGCCGGCGAAGCCCGAGTCCCCGGTGACGGTCTCGGCCGAGGCGCAGGCCGCGGCCGAGGTGCTGAAACTCGTCAACCAGGAGCGTGCCAAGGTCGGCTGCAGTGCCGTCTCCGCGAACAGCTCGCTGTCGCAGCTCGCCGAGAAGTTCAGCGACGACATGGCCGCCCGGGGCTTCTTCGACCACACCGACCCGGACGGCGCGAGCCCCTGGGACCGGGCGGCCGAGGCCGGCATATCCGACCTCGGGGGCGAGAACATAGCCCGCGGCCAGGCCGACGCGGCCGCGGTCATGGAGGCCTGGATGAACAGCCCCGGTCACAAGGCGAACATCCTGAACTGCGACTTCAAGACGCTGGGCGTCGGTGTCCACTTCGGGTCCGGCGGACCCTGGTGGACGCAGGACTTCGGGTACTGAGCGCGCGGAACGAAACCCGCAGAAACGATCAAGCAGCCTGGGCCCGGCCGGTCAGGAAGACCTTCGCGGTCTCGGCGACCCGGCGGCCCAGGTGCTCCGCCGTCGCCACGTCGGCCTTGTGGACGGCCTCCGGGCCCTCGTCGACGTTGGTCTGCGCGGCCGCGCCGAGGAAGACGCCGAGGCGGTTGAGGTCGGTCTCGGAACCCGTGCTGCTGTTCCAGCCGGGCAGCAGACCGAGGTTGACCCAGTGCATGCCGAGCTGCGCGGCCAGGATCTGGAAGAACTGCAGCGTGTGCAGCTTGTCGCCGCTCTTGGAGCCGGAGTTGGTGAACCCTGCGGCCAGCTTGTCCTTCCACGCCTGGGTCGCCCAGCGCGCGGAGGTCGCCTCGGCGAAGGCGTGGAAGGCCCCGGACGCGGTGCCCATGTAGGTCGGCGAGCCGAACACGATCGCGTCGGAGCCGTCGAGCAGCGTCCACTGCTCCTCGGTGATCCCGTCGACGTCGATCAGACGCACCTCTGCGCCGGCCTCGGCGGCTCCGGTGCGGACGGCCTCGGCGAGAACCGCGGTGTGGCCGTAGCCGGAGTGGTAGGCGACGGAGACAACGGGGGCGACGGCGCCGAAGGGCGCGGCGGTGACAGACATGCGTACTCCTCGAAATGGGCAGCTCAAAGGCGGTAACCAAAGGAAAGCACTAACTTCTGGTTAGTGCAACCTGTTGGTTAGCGCTGCCCTCGGGTAGGCTTGGCGCATGGACATCACCCAGGAGCGTGCGGAGGACCGGGACCTCCCGTTCAACGTGTTCGCCAAGGCCTGCCCGTCGCGCGGCACCTTGGAACACGTCACGGGCCGCTGGGGCGGTCTCACGCTCGGAGCGCTGCACGAGGGCTCGCTGCGCTTCAACGAGCTGCGCCGCCGGGTCGACGGCGTGAGCGAGAAGATGCTGTCCCAGACCCTGCACGCGCTGGAGCGCGACGGGCTGGTGCACCGAGAGGCCCAGCCCACCAACCCGCCCCGCGTGGACTACGAACTGACGCCGCTCGGGCACGAGGTGGCCGAGCGCCTGCTGAGCCTCATCCACCTGCTGGAAGGGCGGATGGGCGACGTCCTCGACGCACGCGAGCGCTACGACGGGGTCCGCGGCGCTTTCTGACACTTCGGGCAGAAGTAGCTGGACCGGTTCATCCACGGGCGTCGGCGCATCGGTGTGGCACACCGCTTGCAGGGCAGCCCCTCACGCCCATAGGCGTCCAGGGAACGGTCGAAGTAGCCCGACTCGCCGTTGACGTTGACGTACAGGCTGTCGAAGCTGGTGCCGCCGACGGCGAGCGCCGCGTTCATCACGTCCCGGGCATGGCCCAGGAGTTCGAGCGTGCGCGGGCGCGTGAGGTTCGCGGTCGGACGTTCGTAGTGCAGCCGGGCGCGCCACAGCGCCTCGTCCGCGTAGATGTTGCCGACGCCGCTGATCAGGGACTGGTCGAGCAGGGCCCGCTTGATGGTGGTCCGCCTGCGGCGCAGGGCCTGATGGAACGCCTCGTCGTCGAAGAGCGGGTCGAGGGGGTCGCGGGCGATGTGCGCGATCACGTCCGGGAGGCCGTCGGCGGTGGTGTCGTGCAGCGACAGACCGCCGAAGGTGCGCTGGTCGACGAAGCGGAGCTCGGTGTCCACCTCGTCCGCGAAGCGCACGCGCACCCGCAGATGCTTCTCGTCGGGAGCCTCGTGCGGCTGGACCAGGAGCTGACCGCTCATGCCGAGATGGGCCAGGATCGCCTGGTCGGTGTCCTCCAGCGGCAGCCACAGATACTTGCCACGGCGGCTCGGGGCGCCGATGCGGTGGCCCTTGAGGCGGTGCGCGAAGTCGTCGGCGCCGGCCAGGTGACGGCGTACGGCACGCGGGTGCAGCACCTCGGCCTCGGCGACCGTGCGATGGGCGACCCACCGCTGCAGACCGCGTCGGACGACCTCGACCTCGGGCAACTCGGGCATGGGCTCCCCTGTACGGAGCGCCCGCCTCCCAGTGGAGGCGGGCGCTCGTCTCGTACTGCTGTTCTACGGCTGGGCCGCTTTCACTGCTTTGTCAGGCGGAGGCGGACTCGGGGTCCGGGCTGCCGTCGGCGGCCGGAGCGGCCTGGGCCGCCTTTGCCGCCTTGGCTCGCTCGTCCGCGTCGGCCCGGATGGACCGCCAGGCGGACTCGGCGGCCTGCTGCTCCGCCTCCTTCTTGCTGCGGCCGGTGCCGGTGCCGTACGAGACGCCTCCGACGCGGGCGGCAGCAGTGAAGGTCTTCTCGTGGTCGGGGCCGGTCTCCGTGACCAGGTACTCGGGGACGCCGAGCCCTTCGGTCGCGGTGAGCTCCTGGAGACTGGTCTTCCAGTCCAGGCCGGCACCGAGGTTCGAGGACTTCTCGATGAGCGGGTCGAACAGGCGGTGCACCAGTTCGGAGGCCGCGTCGAGGCCCTGATCGAGATAGACCGCGCCGATCACCGCTTCGAGGGTGTCGGCGAGGATGGACGCCTTGTCCCGGCCGCCCGTGCCCTCTTCACCCCGGCCGAGCCGGATGAAGGAGCCCAGGTCGAGACCACGACCGACCTCCGCCAGCGCACGTGAGTTGACCACCGCGGCCCGCAGCTTGGCCAGTTGGCCTTCGGGCAGATCGGGGTGGGTGCGGTACAGCGTGTCCGTGACGACGAGGCCGAGCACGGAGTCCCCGAGGAACTCCAGCCGCTCGTTCGTCGGCAGACCGCCGTTCTCGTACGCGTAGGAACGGTGGGTCAGCGCACGCACCAGAAGGGCGGACTCGAGCTGATAGCCGAGCCGCCCTTCCAGAAGCGTGTGGGACGAGGCCGTGTTGTCCGCCTGTTTCTTGGCGGTCGTGTCCGCCTTGGCGTCAGACATGAAGCCTCTCACCAGCCGCTCAGACCTCGAGGACCTGGCGCTTGTTATAGGTGCCGCAAGACGGGCACGCAATGTGCTGCAGCTTGGGCTCGTGGCAGCGCTCGCACGCAACCAGGGTGGGGACCGCAGCCTTCCACTGCGACCGGCGGTGGCGCGTGTTGCTGCGCGACATCTTCCGCTTCGGAACAGCCACGGCTACTTCTCCTGCTTCTCGTCGGCGTGCGCTGAAGGAAGCGCGCCGCCGCTCATCTCGTCCTTCTCGCCGTCTCCGAGTGAACCGGCGAGTCCCTGCAGTGCCGCCCAACGAATGTCGGTGGCATCGTGGTGGTGGTCCGGGTCGTCCGTGAGCCGTGCTCCGCACTCGGAGCACAGGCCCAGACAGTCGTCCTGGCACACCGGCTGCATCGGCAGTGCGAGCACCACCGCATCGCGCAGCACGGGTTCGAGGTCGAACAGGCCGTCCTCGATGAAGAGCATGTCCTCGTCTTCCTCGGCGTCGTCGGCCGGCTCCGCCTTGGGGCGGCCCCGGTCGTCGGCGTCAGGGTACGAGAACATCTCCTGGAAGTCCGCTTCGAGATCGAGCTCGAGCGGCTCCAGACACCTTACGCACTCCCCCTCGGCCTGTGCACGGACGGTGCCTGTGACGAGCACCCCTTCCATGACCGACTCGAGTCGGAGCTCGAGCTCCACCGGAGCGCCATCCGGCACTCCGACGACTCCCGGGATCCCGAGATCCTTGGGAGCGTCGATCTCACGGGTCAGGCGCTGCAGCGCACCAGGCCGCCGCCCCAGCTCGTGTGTGTCGAACACGAGAGGCTTGCGGTGGTCGAGGCGGGCGTTCAGAGCCATTCCTGCTTTCGATCTTCTGAGCTCAGGGGACGCTGCCCCACGGTGTTGCGGGCAGCGTTGATCGCGGACGTACACGCGACCGAAGAGCCAGGATACTGGAGCTTTCGTCCACAGCCCAATCCGGGGCGGATCGAGACCCTTCGGGGGCCGGCGCGGGGCTGCTACAGCCCGCGCCCCTGCTCATAGGCGCGCAGTTGCTCGGCGCTGATCATGCCGGTGTCGAAGAGACTGGTCTCGTCGAGGGCGTACCCCTGCTGAGGCTGCTGGGGCTGCTGCACGGCCTGGTTCGGGTCGAAGGGGGCCTGCTGGGTGTCGTAGCCCTGGTACGCATAGGGATCGGCCTGCTGATAGCCGTACGCGTCCTGCTGGCCGTAGGCCGGCTGCTGCCCGTAGCCGCCGCCGTACGGGTCCGGCTGCGGCTGCTGGTAGGCGTAGGCCTCCTGCGGCTGCTCGTACGGCTGCTGGACGGGCTGCTCGGCCGCGGTGTCCCGCTCCGCGAGGGCGGCCAGGTCGGCGAGGTAGTCGGCGTCGGAGGAGTGCTGGAACGTGGAGAGGTCCTCGGAGAGGGCGCCGAGGTCGTCCGAGGCGATGCGGCCGTGCAGCTTCTGGCGGCCGCGGCCGACGGCCTCCAGGGTCTTGGCGAGCACCGCCTCGAAGGCGCCCAGCTTGGTGTCGACGTAGGCGTCGGCGTCGCGGCGCAGGGTCTCCGGGTCGTGGCTGCGCTCCGGGGCGTCCTCGTCGTCGTAGCCGTTCTCGTCGAGGCCGGGACCGGTGCCGAGGAGCTTCTCGCGGCCGCGGCCGACGGAGCCGAGCGTCTTGGTGAGGACGACCTCGAAGTTGGCGAGCTTGGAGTCGACGTAGTCGTCGGCGTCCGCGCGGACCTCCTCGGCCTCCTTGCGGGCCTCGGCGAGGATGCGGTCGGCCTCGGCCTGGGAGCGGCGGGCGATCTCGGTGTCGGAGATCAGGGAGCCGCGCTCGGCGTGGGCGGTGGAGATGATCCGCTCGGCCTCCTGGCGGGCCTGCTCGACCATCTGCTCACGGCCGCCGATCAGCTCCTCGGCCTGGGCGAGCGAGTCGGGAAGGGCCGCACGCACCTCTTCCAGCAGGGCGAGCAGGTCGGCGCGGTTGACCACGCACGAGGCCGACATCGGCATCGACCGGGCACTGGAGACCGAGGTGACGATCTCGTCGAGCTTCTTCTGCACGTCCACCGATTGCTCGCCACTCTCTACAGCTGTGTTGGAGACGGACGGGACGACTGTAGCCCCATCAGTCTCTGCGGAGGCGCTTGTTCAGGGCTTCGAGAACCAGCGGCGGGACCAGGTGGGAGACGTCTCCGCCCCAGGTCGCGACCTCCTTGACGAGCGAGGAGGAGAGGAAGCTGTAGGTCGGGTTGGTGGGCACGAAGAGCGTCTCGACGCCCGAGAGGCCGTTGTTCATCTGGGCCATCTGCAACTCGTAGTCGAAGTCGCTGACCGCGCGCAGGCCCTTGACGATGGCCGGGATGTCGCGCTGCTTGCAGTAGTCGACGAGGAGGCCGTGGAAGGCCTCGACCCGGACGTTGCCGTACTCGGCGGTGACCTGGCGGATCAGGTCGATCCGCTCGTCGATCTCGAACAGGCCCTTCTTGGACTTGTTGATCATGACCGCGACATAGACCTCGTCATAGAGACGGGAGGCGCGGGAAATGATGTCGAGGTGTCCATTGGTGATCGGGTCGAACGACCCGGGACAGACGGCACGGCGCACTTGTGGTCCCTCGCTCTCCAGTCCGGTCATCGTGCGTCTTCACACGTAGAGGCGGCGCGACCGTACCAAAACGTTCCCTCGCCGTAACGACGGGCCCGGAGCGCTTCGAAGCCGTCCGGCCAACCGAACTCTCCGCCTCTGGTGCTGCGCTCCACGGTGACGAGGGCATCGGCCGCGAGCCAGCCCCCCGTGCGGAGTGTGAGCAGAATCTCCCGAAGATCGTCGTCCGTGACGGCGTAGGGAGGGTCGAGGAAGACGAGTTCGTAGGGCGCGGCGGGCTCCGTCTGGATGACTTGTTGGGCCTTGCCCGCGCGGACCTCGGCGCCGGGGAGGCCGAGGGCCTTCACGTTCTCCCTGATGGTGCGGGCGGCTCTCGCGTCGGCCTCGACAAGGAGGGTGTGGCTCGCGCCGCGGGAGAGGGCTTCCAGGCCCACTGCCCCCGATCCGGCGTAGAGATCGAGGACTCGTTCGCCGTCCAGGGGGCCGCCGAGCAGGGACTGCCAGGTGGAGAAGAGCCCCTCTCGGGCGCGGTCGGAAGTGGGGCGGGTTCCGTTGCCCGGGGGGACGGCCAATCGGCGTCCGCCGGCTGCGCCGGCGATCACGCGGGTCATCTTCGATCCTTGGTCGTGGGCGGTTTCGGGTGTCAGGTCCAGTGTGGCCGGTCGAGCACGCGCGGCGGTAGCCGCAGGTCCAGTACAGCCCCGCGACAGCCCCGCGCCCGCGCGTTGCGCAGCCCTAACCCTTCTCCAGGTACTGCTCCCGTTCCTCGTCCAAAAGGGCGGCCAGGGCTGTTCTCAGGCCTGGGTAGGCGCTGAGCTCCGGGTCTGCCGCCACCACGCTCGCCGCCTCCTCCCTCGCCTCCGCGATGACCTCTTCGTCCTCGATGACGGCGAGCACGCGCAGGCTCGTCCGGGCGCCGGACTGGGCCTGGCCCAGGACGTCGCCCTCGCGGCGCTGTTCGAGGTCGATCCGGGAGAGCTCGAAGCCGTCGAGCGTGGCGGCGACCGCGTCGAGGCGCTGGCGGGCCGCGCTCGCCTCCGGCATCTCGCTGACGAGGAGGCACAGGCCGGGTGCCGAGCCTCGGCCCACGCGACCGCGCAGTTGGTGCAGCTGGGAGACGCCGAAGCGGTCGGCGTCCATGATCACCATCGCGGTGGCGTTCGGGACGTTGACGCCGACCTCGATGACGGTCGTGGCGACCAGGACGTCGGTCTCGCCGGCGGCGAAGCGGCGCATGACGGCGTCCTTGTCGTCCGGGGGCATCCGGCCGTGCAGGACTTCGACCTCGAGGCCGTGGAGGGGGCCGCTCCTCAGTTGCTCGGCGATGTCGAGGACGGCCAGCGGGGGGCGCTTTTCGGCCTCGTCCTCCGGGGACTTCTGCTTGGCCTTGCCGGGCTTCTTCGGGTCGCCGGGCTCTTCCACGTCGTCGCCGATGCGCGGGCAGACGACGTACGCCTGATGGCCGCCTTCCACCTCCTCGCGGACGCGCGCCCAGGCGCGGGCCAGGAAGTGGGGCTTGTCGGCGGCCGGGACGACATGGCTGGCGATGGGCGAGCGGCCGGCCGGGAGCTGGTCGAGGACGGAGGTCTCCAGGTCGCCGAAGACGGTCATGGCGACCGTGCGCGGGATCGGCGTGGCCGTCATGACGAGCAGGTGCGGGGGTTGCCTGCCCTTGCCGCGCAGGGCGTCACGCTGTTCGACGCCGAAGCGGTGCTGTTCGTCGACCACGACCAGGCCGAGATCGTGGAACTGGACCTTGTCCTCGATGAGCGCGTGGGTGCCGATGACGATCCCGGCCTCGCCGGTGACGAGGTCGAGCAGGGCCTGCCGGCGGGCGGCCATGCCCATGGACCCGGTCAGCAGCACGACCTTGGTGGCCTGTTCGGATCCGCCGAGCATCCCGCCCTCGGCCAGATCGCCCATCATCTCGACGACGGAACGGTGGTGCTGCTGGGCGAGCACTTCGGTGGGCGCGAGCATCGCGGCCTGACCGCCCGCGTCGACCACGGCGAGCATGGCGCGCAGCGCGACCATCGTCTTCCCCGATCCGACCTCGCCCTGCAGCAACCGGTGCATCGGGTGGTCCGTCGCCAGGTCGTCGAAGATCTCCTTGGAGACCTTCTGCTGGCCTTCGGTGAGGGTGAAGGGGAGGCGGGCGTCGAAGGCGGTGAGAAGGCCGTCGGGAGCGGGCCTGCGGGGGACGGCCGGGAGTTGGGCGTCGGCGTGGCGGCGGCGGGCGAGGGCGACCTGGAGGACGAAGGCCTCGTCCCACTTGAGGCGGGTGCGGGCGTCGGCGATGTCGGCCTTGGTGTGCGGGCGGTGGATCTTCAGGAGGGCCTCGGGGAGGGAGACCAGGCCCCGGCCGTCGCGCAGGGAGTCGGGGAGCGGGTCGACGGCCTCCTGCGCGTTGGGCAGGACGGTCTGGATCGCCTTGCCGATCTTCCAGGACTCGAGTTTCGCGGTCGCCGGGTACAGCGGGATGAGGGCGCCGGCCCAGGTCTCGACGGATTCCTCGGTGTCCGCGCGCAGCAGTTCGTAGGCCGGGTGGGCGAGTTGGAGACGGCGGTTGAAAACCGAGACCTTGCCCGCGAACATCGCGCGGGTGCCGGGCAGCAGATCCTTGTGGGGTTTGTGCACGCCGCTGCCGAAGAAGACCAGCTGAAGCCGGCCGCTGCCGTCGGTGATCGTCACCTCCAGGCGCTGGCCCTTGCCCCGGGGCGCCTTGGCGGAGGCGAAGCTGTGCAGGCGGGCGTCGGCGACCTGGGCGACCACGGTGACGTGCTCGTCCATCGGCAGGTCGGCGAGGTGGGTGAGCTGGCCGCGCTCCTCGTATCTGCGGGGGTAGTGGTGCAGGAGGTCGCCGACGGTGTGCAGGCCGAGGTGCTCGGCCATCACCTTCGCGGTGGCGGGGCCGAGCACTTTTTTCAGTGGTTCTTCCAGTGCGGGCACGAGATCCATTGCACACCACGCCACTGACATTGCCGTATACGTGTCCTGAAACCCCTGGTCAGACGGCTCGTTCGGGCTCTAGGATGACGCGCTCCGGCCATCATCCGCGGTCACCGCCCCACCGGGACCGCCCGACCCCGCGCCGTGCTCATCCCCCAGCCCGCGGCGCTGCAGCGATGGACTCCCAGACCTCACAGTCATCCCAGGCACCCCAGCCGCCCCATACGTTCCAGGTCGACCTGCGCGGTCTGGTGGACCTGCTGTCCCATCACCTCTACTCCAGTCCCAAGGTCTATCTGCGCGAACTGCTCCAGAACGCCGTGGACGCCATCACCGCCCGGCGGACCGAGGAGCCGGACGCCCCGGCGCGGGTGCGGCTGTTCGCGGCGGACGGCCGGCTCCGGGTCGAGGACTCCGGCATCGGGCTCACCGAGGCCGATGTGCACAGCCTGCTGGCGACCATCGGCCGCAGTTCCAAGCGCGCCGAGGGTCTGCAGGACGTGCGTTCGGACTTCCTCGGGCAGTTCGGCATCGGGCTGCTGGCCTGCTTCGTGGTGGCCGAGCGGATCCGGGTGGTCAGCCGCAGCGCCCGTACGCCCGACGCGCCGCCCGTGGAGTGGACGGCGCGCGACGACGGTTCGTACACCGTGCGGACGCTGCCCCACTCGGAGCGCCCCGAGCCGGGCACCACCGTGCATCTGGTGGCGCGGGCCGGCGCCGGCGAATGGCTCACCGAGGCGCGGGTGCTGGCGCTGGCCCGGGACTTCGGTTCGCTGCTGCCCTACGACGTCCGGGTCGGCGAGGAGGCGGTCACCGATCTGCCCGCGCCCTGGGACCGGGCGTACGCCTCCCCGGCCAACCGGCGGGTGGCGCTGGCCCGGCACTGTCACGAGCTGTTCGGGTTCACGCCGCTGGACTCGGTCGAGCTGGACGTGCCGCTGGCGGGGATCCGCGGGGTGGCCTACGTGCTGCCGGCGGCGGTCAGTCCGGCGCAGCGGGCCACGCACCGGGTGCATCTGAAGGGCATGCTGCTGACCGAGCGGGGCGAACAGCTGCTGCCCGACTGGGCGTTCTTCGTGCGCTGCGTCCTGGACACCGACAGTCTGCGGCCGACGGCCTCGCGGGAGTCGCTGTACGAGGACGAGACGCTGGCCGCGGTCCGGGAGGCCCTGGGGGAACGGATCCGGTCGTGGCTGACGGGTCTGGCGGCCGGTGATCCGGAGCGGCTCGCGGCGTTCCTGGCGGTGCACCACCTGGGCGTGAAGTCCCTGGCTCGGCACGACCGGGAGATGCTGCGGACGATGCTGCCGTGGCTGCCCTTCGAGACGACCGACGGAAGGCTGTCCCTGGAGGAGTTCGCGCAGCGGCACCCGGTGGTGCACTTCACGCGGACGGTGGAGGAGTACCGGCAGGTCGCGCCGATCGCGTCCGCGCAGGGCATCGGGGTGGTCAACGGCGGTTACACGTACGACAGCGAGCTGGTCGAGGCGCTGCCGTCGGTACGGCCGGGGACGGTCGTCGCCGAGCTGGACGCGGACACCGTGACCGCCCACCTGGACGCCGTCGACGCGGCCGACGAGCTGGCGCTGGCGGGCTTCCTGGCCGCCGCGCGGGCGAAGCTCGACCCGCTGGGCTGTGACGTCGTCCTGCGGGCCTTTCATCCGCTGTCGGTGCCCGCGCTGCATCTCGACGACCGGGGGGCTCGGCACGAACAGGCACGCGCGCAGGCGGAGACACAGGCCGACGATCTGTGGGCGGGCATCCTGGGCTCCCTGCGCGGGAGCGCCCCGCGCGCGCGTCTGGTGCTGAACCATCTCAACCCGCTGATCCGGCGGATCAGTTCGTTGAACGATCCCGAGCTGATCGGCACCGCCACGGAGTCGCTCTACGGGCAGGCGCTGCTGATGGCGCAGCGTCCGCTGCGGCCGGCGGACTCGGCGCTGCTGAACCGGGCGTTCATCGGGCTCCTCGAATGGGCCACACACGGGCAGTCGGCGGACGGGCGCGCTGCGGACGGGCAGGGGGACACTGATGGGTGAGATCACGGACTTCGACTCCCTGCGCCGGGCGATGGCGGAGAACGGCGAGCAGCCGGAGGGGCCGGCCCGCAACGCGCGCGCGGAGCAGTTGCTGGTGGACGCCGAGCGGCTGAAGATCCCGCTGGCCGTGATCGAGGCGCTCGGGCACCAGCTGAAGGTCTACAACTACAGCTCCGAGAAGGCGAAGATGTTCGTCCCCTTCGCGCGGCTGCTGCGCATGTGGGACGAGCGGCCCGAGGACTTCGACGAGTTCGAGACGCACTCGCTGCACTGGGTCTTCAAGTGGATGTCGGCCGGCATGCTCGACCAGCCGCATGTGCCGCTGGCGTCGGTGGAGAAGTGGCTCGGCGAGATGGAGCACCGTTACCGGCTCGCCGGGCACTCCGAGCGGGCGGTGCGCAGCGCCGAGTTCAGCGTGGCCGCGCACGTGGGGGACATGGAGCGGGCCGAGCGGGCGTTCGCCGCCTGGCTGGCGGCGGACCGGGACGCCATGGCCGACTGCCATGCGTGCGAGCTGCACGGGCAGGGCTGGTGGCAGACGGAGCGGGGGCGCGACGCGCAGGCGCTCGAGGTGTGGGCGCCGGTCCTGGACGGTGAGTACTCGTGCGCGCACGAGCCGCACACCGTGCTCGCGTCGTCCCTGCTGCCGCTGCTGCGGCTGGGGCGTGCGGAGGAGGCGCGCGCGCACCATCTGCGGGGTTTCCGGCTGGTGCGGCCCATGGAGAGCATGCGGGGCGCCTACGCCGACCACGTCGAGTTCTGCGCGCTGACCGGCAACGAGGCGCGGGGCCTGGAGTTGCTCGCGGAGCGGCCGGCGTACTTCACGGACGAGGGGCAGCCGCGCAGCAGGATGGAGTTCCTGAGCGTCGTCGTGCTGCTCATGGAGCGCCTGTGCGAGCTCGGGCTCGGCGGTCGGCAGGTGCCCGGGGCGGCCGGGCGGGAGTGGACGGCCGTGGAACTCGCGGCGCACGCGCGCGCGCAGGCCCTCGCGCTGGCCGCGCGCTTCGACGAGCGCAACGGCACGACGCATGTCAGCGAGCGGACACGCGCGCGTATGGAGCAGCGGCCCCTGGTGGAGCGACTGCCCCTGGGGGTGCGGGCCGCGCGTCCGGCGTCCGCGGTGGCCGCGCCGGCGCCCGTGGCGCCGACTCCGGCCGAGGCGTGCGGCGAGCCGGATCTGTCGGCTCTGCTCGTCGAGGCCCGGCGGCTGTCGGACACCCTCCGGCCGCAGGCCGTCGAGGCGTGGGCGCGGGTGGCCGAGGTGGCCGCGGGCGCGGAAGGCGCGGAGCGGGTGGAGCTGGCGGCGCGTGACCGTGCGGAGATCGCCGACCATGAGGCGATCGGGCTCGGCCCGGAGGGTGCGGAAACGTTCGAGCACGCCGCCGAGCTGTACGCGGCGGCGGGCGACCCCGGAGAGGCGCTCGCCGCACGCGCGCGTGCGGCGTACGTCCGTGCGCTCGCGGGCGAGGTCGACGAGGCGCTCGCGGCGGTCGCCGACCCGTACGACCGGGTCCTCGCGCTGTACGCCGAGGGCGGCACGGAGGTGCCCCAGGCGGCGGGCGTGCTGATGGGGCGGGCGAGGATCCTGATGCGCCGCGTCCACGAGGCCGAGGGGCCGGTGGACGAAGCCGTTCTGACGGCGGCGGAGGCGGCCGTGGGAGAGCTGCTGGCGCTCGTGGACGGGCGGGCCGGGAACGACGTACGGCTCGCCGCCCGGGTCGCCGAGGGGCACGCGATGCTCGCGGAGCTCGCGACGCACTCCGGGGACCCGGAGGCGGGCGCGGAGCTGCTCGCGCGGGCCGCGGCCGAGTTCGTCGAGGCGGGGCTGCCGTGGTTCGCCGTGGAGTACGAGGCCCGGCTGGCCGGTCTCGCCCATCAGTTGGACGACATGGTGGAGGCGGAGCGGGCGCTGCGGGCGGCCCTGGAGCACGGCGGACCGTTCCTGGAGGCGGTCGGGCGGGCCCAGCTGCATCTCCAGCTCGCCGAGGTCGTCGGCGGCCGGGGACAGGCCGACGAGGCCGCGGAGCACGCCCTGGAGGCGGCGCACTGGGCCGACGAGGCGGGCGCGGGCCCGACGTTCGGCGCATGGGCGCGGCACCAGCTCGGCGGGTTCCTGGTCCGGCTGGGCCGCTGGGCCGAGGGCGCGGAGGTGCTGGAGTCGGCGCTGGCGGACCTGACCGTCGAGACGCACGGCGACGGTGCGGTCGTCCAGACGCAGTGGTGGCTCGGCGACTGTCTGAGCGAGCTCGGGGAGCACCGGGACGCCGCCGAACGTCGCCTGCAGGCCGCCGAGATCGCCCGGCACTGGCCCGAGCAGCACGACCATGCGACCCTCGCCCATCTGGCCGCGGAGTCGCTCGGCCACGCCGGCCTGCACGTCGAGGCGGACCAGGCCTACGCGCGTGCGGGCGAGTTGTGGCGGGACCTCGGCAATGTGCACGGGCTGGTCCGTTCCCTGCGCGCCCGCGCGTGGCTGGCGTTGCGCACGCAGGACGCTCCGGACGCCGCGCGCGATCTGATGACGCGCGCCGTGGAGGAGTGCGCGGACGCGTTCGACGCGGCGGACGACGACGAGGCCCGTCGGCGGCTGGTCGCCGAACTCGGCCACACCCACCGCCAGTTCGGGGACCTGCTCGCGCGTTCCGCCGCCGAGGACGCCGACGACGACTCGATCCGGGCCGCGCTGGACGGGGCGCTGTCCCAGATGTCCGAGGCCGTCGCGGTGTTCGTCGCTCTGGGCGACGACGCCCTGCACGCCCGGACCGGCGCGGAGCTGGCCGCGGGCTGGCTGGAGACGGACCTGGGCCGCCCCGCGGACGCGGCGGCACGCGCGCGTGCGGTGCTGCGGTCCTACGCGGACGTCGATGCCGACGCCGAGGCCGGCGCCGTCGGCGGCAGCGGCGATCAGGAGGAGGACGAGACCGTGCGGGCGCGGCGGGCCGAGGCGGAGCAGTTGTTGCAGGTGGCGGAGGAGCAGAGGGATCGTTGAACGATCCCTTCGTCACCTACTCGTATGCGCTCACTCGACCACTCGTCTTCGCTCACTCCACGCCGATCAACAACAACGCCCCCTGCCGCCCGCCCCGGTACACCACCGTGTCGACGGCGAGGTACGCCTCCCGCACCCGCGCCTCCAGGTGCTCGGCGACGCCTTCGGGGGCCTCGTCGCCGAGCACGAGGGTGACCAGTTCGCCGCCGGCCGACAGCATGCGGTTCAGGACGGACTCGGCGGTGGCGGTGACATCGGAGCCGATGACGGCCACATCGCCGTCGACGAGCCCGAGGACGTCGCCGGCCTGGCAGATGCCGGCCATGGTCCACGACTGGCGCTCGGCGACGACGACCTCGGCGTAGCGGGTGGCGCCGGCCGCCGAGGTCATCGAGACGACGTCCTCGTCGAAGCGGCGGTCCGGCTCGTGGACGGCGAGCGCGGCGATCCCCTGGACCGCGGAGCGGGTCGGGATCAGGGCCACCCGGATGCCCTCCGTGCGGGCCTGCTCGGCGGCCGCGGCGGCGGTGTGCCGCAGGTCGGCGTCGTTGGGCAGCAGCACGACCTCGCGCGCGTGGGCCCGTCGTACGGCCTGGACGAGCTCGCCGCTGGCGGGCGGCTCCCCGGGGCGCGCGAGCACGGTCGTCGCGCCCGCCTCGGTGTACAGCCCGGCCAGGCCCTCGCCGGGCACGACGGCGACGACCGCGCGCTGGACGCGTTCGCGGGGCGGGCGCTCGCCCCCGCGCGTGTGTGCGTCGCCGACGCCGAAGTGCGTGATGCGGATCCGGTAGGGCCGGCCCGCCTCGACGCCGGCCTCCACGGCGGCGCCCGCGTCGTCCACGTGCACGTGGACGTTCCACAGGCCGTCGCCGCCGACCACGACGAGCGAGTCCCCCAGGGCGTCCAGGCGCTGCCGCAGCCGTGCCACCGCCGTGTCCTCGGCCTCCAGGAGGTAGATCACCTCGAAGGCGGGACCGCCCTCGCCACCCTCGCCTTCAGCCCCGTCCGCCCCGTCGGCGCAATCCTCCGCGTCCGCTGCCCCGGCCGACTGCACGCGCGTGTGCGAGACGGTGGACGCGGACACCGCGGCGGAGAGCCCCGGCGCCTCTCCCGTGAACGTCTCCACCAGGGCCGCGAGGACCGCGACCAGCCCCCGGCCGCCCGCGTCGACCACCCCGGCGCGCTCCAGTACGGCCAGCTGCCCCGGGGTCGCGGCGAGCGCCGCACACGCGCCCTGGTAGGCCGCCCTGGCGACCGTCCCGCAGTCCCCCTCCGCTCCCCCGGCCGCGTCGGCGGCGGCCGAGGCGACCGACAGGACGGTGCCCTCGACGGGGTGGGCGACGGCCAGCCGGGCGGAGTCGGCCGCCTGCCGAAAGGCCAGGCGCAGCCCGTCCCCGTCGGTGTGCGGGGCCCCGCGCTCGGCGGCGAGCACCTGGGCCATGCCGCGCAGCAGCTGCGCGAGGATCGTCCCCGAGTTCCCGCGCGCCCCGATGAGCGCGCCGTGCGCCATCGCGCGCGAGGCGTCGGCGAGCGAAGGCTGCTCGACGGACGCGCCCCCGGAAACGGACCGGACCCCCGAAGGGGAACCGAACTCGTATCCGGCGAACACCGCCTCGACCGCGGTCGCCGCCGACTCGACGGTCAGATACAGATTGGTGCCGGTGTCCCCGTCCGCGACCGGGTAGACGTTGATGGCGTCGATCTCCTCGCGGGCCCGGCCCAGCGCCGTGAGCGCGAGGCCGCACCAGGTGCGCACCGCGAGAGCATCGAAGAATGTCTGCGGCACCTGCGCCACCTGCGCCTCCTTGAGCTGCTGGACTGGACGCAGCGTAAACCCAGCGCCGGTGTCCGCCGGAAAACGGGCCGGAACCGGACCGGAGAACCGGCCGGCACCACCGGGGCCGGGGGCAGGGGCCCTGAGCAGCCATGGTAGTTTCGTTGTACTGGCGCAGTCGTTGTATGCTGCTCCGGTTGCCCGATCCCGTCGGGCTTTCCCCCTGGCACCGCCACTCAGATCCTACGATCCTGATCCCGGCATGCCGGGATCAACCGTAAGTGCATCTGAAGTCTTTGGAGTGACCCGTGGCTGCCAACTGCGACGTCTGTGGCAAGGGGCCGAGCTTCGGCAACAACATCTCGCACTCGCACCGCCGTACGTCCCGTCGCTGGAACCCGAACATCCAGCGCGTGCGTACCGTGGTCGGCGGGACGCCGAAGCGCGTGAACGCTTGCACCTCGTGCATCAAGGCCGGCAAGGTCTCGCGCTGACGCACAGCTAAGTGCGCGGCCACTGCTGGTTCGCTGCATTGAGCCGGTCCACCTCGTGTGGGCCGGCTTTCTGCTGTGCTCCGCCCGTTCAGGAGCACCCGGCCGGTCCATGGGCGGGCCCCCGGATCCCTGCGCCTGCCAGACTCGGGTGAATGCGCTTCGGCATCCTGGGCTCCCTCGACCTCCGCACCGACGACGGCACCCCCGTCGACCCCGGCGGTCCCCGCCCCCGGGCCCTGCTCACCCTGCTGCTGCTCGACGCGGGGCACGGCGTCCCGCTGGAGCGCCTGACCGACGGTCTGTACGGCGCCGAGCCGCCCGCCGGAGCCGCGAACGCGCTCCAGTCCCAGATCTCCCGGCTGCGCCGCCGGCTGGCCCCGCACGCCGAGATCGAGGCCACCTCCACCGGCTACCGCCTGGCCGTCCCGCCCGACGCCGTCGACCGCCACCGCTTCGAGCGCCTGGCCGGTGCGGGGCGCGCCGCGCTCGCCGCCGGGGACCGTCCCGGTGCGGCCGGCCTGCTGCGCGAGGCGCTCGCCCTGTGGCGCGGCCCGGCCCTGCCCGACCTCCCCGACGCGCACGCCGAGCGGGCCCGGCTCGACGAGCTGCGGCTGACGGCCGTCCAGGACCGCGTCGAAGCGGATCTCGGGCTCGGCGGCGGGCCCGAGCTGGTGCCCGAGCTGCGGGCGCTGCTGGCCGCGCACCCGCTGAGCGAGCGGCTGTACGGACAGCTGATGCGGGCCCTGCACGCGGGCGGGCGGCCCGCCGAGGCGCTCACGGTGTTCGAGCAGGCCCGGCGCACCCTCGCCGACGAGCTGGGCGCGGACCCGTCGCCCGAGCTGGCCGCGCTCCACCTGGAGCTGCTCCGGGGCGACGGACCCGCGCGGCCCTCCGTCCCCGTGCAGCTCACCCGGTTCATCGGCCGGGAGAGCGAACTCGCCCGGATCGCCGAGGCCCTGTCCGACCCCCACGCCCGGCTCGTCACCCTCACCGGACCGGGCGGCGCCGGGAAGACCCGACTGGCGATCGAGGCGGCACGCACGCGTGCGGACGTGTGCTTCGTCGAGCTTGCGCCGCTCACCGACGGGGCGCGGATCCCGTACGCCGTGCTCGCGGCGCTCGGGGTGCGGGAAGGGTTCCGCACGCCCGCCGGGGACGGCGCCGACCGGCTGTTGGTCGCGCTGGAGGACCGGGAGCTGCTGCTGGTCCTCGACAACTGCGAGCACCTGGTCGAGGACGCGGCCCGGCTGTCCGCCCTGCTGCTCGCGACCTGCCCGGGGGTGCGGGTGCTGGCGACCAGCCGGGAGTCCCTCGGGATCACCGGCGAGGCGCTGGTGCCCGTGCCGCCGTTGCCGCCGGATCCCGCGGTGCGGCTGTTCCTGGACCGCGCGCGTGCCGTGCGGCCCGGTTTCGAGGGCCACGCGCGTGTGGCCGACATCTGTGCGGCCCTGGACGGACTGCCGCTGGCGATCGAGCTGGCGGCGGCCCGGCTGCGCACCCTGACCCCGCAGGAGCTGGCCGACCGGCTCGACGACCGGTTCCGGCTGCTGTCCCGCGGCGACCGTTCCAAGGCGCCCCGGCACCGCACGCTGCGCGCGGTCGTGGAGTGGAGCTGGGACCTGCTGGACGAGGAGGAACGGGAGCTGGCCCGGCGGTTCACGGTGTTCTCCGGGGGTGCCGCGCTGGACGCGGTGGAGGCGGTGTGCGCGGTGCCGTACCCGGAGGATCTGCTGGCCTCGCTCGTGGAGAAGTCCTTCCTGGAGGTGACCGAGGGCCGCTACCGCATGCTGGAGACGATCCGCGCGTTCGCCGCCGAGAAGCACACCTACGAGCACACCTACGAGCACACCGACGGACGCACCCGCGAGCGAGCCGACGGACACACCGACGGACACACCGCCGAATCGGCCCCGCAAGCGGCGCACGCCAGGTACTTCCTGCGGCTGGCCGAGGATGCGGAACCGTGTCTGCGCGGCCGGGAGCAGCTCCCCTGGCTGGCCCGGCTGGACGCCGAGCTCGCCGACCTGGACGCGGCCGTGGGCCATCTGACCGCCGTCGACCCCGGCGCGGCACTGCGGCTGACGGCGGCGCTGACCTGGTTCCGGCGGCTGCGTGGGCTGCACGGCGCGCAGGTGCCGCAGGCCCGCGCGCTCCTCGCGGCCGTGGGCGACGAGCCGCCCGAGGGACTGGCCGAGGAGTACGCGTTGTGTCTGATGAACACCGTCACCGGGCGCGGCGACGACCCCGCCGAGGCCGACCGCATCGCGCGCGTGCAAGCGCTCATGGAGTCGCTGAAGGGGCCGCTGCGGCTGCCGTTCACGATGGTGCTGTGGTCGCTGACCGGCGGCCCCATGTCGACGGCGCTCAACGACCACGTGCGCGTGCAGCTGGGCGAGGGCGCCTGGCGGCACGCGCTGCTTGACCTGGGGGTCGCCTACCAGCACCAGTTCGCCGGCGAGGCGTCCGCCTCCGAGGACGCCTTCACGCGCGCGCTGGCCGGCTTCCGGGATACGGGCGACCGCTGGGGCATGGCCAACTGCCTGGATCCGCTGGGCGGGTACGCGAACCGGCGCGGGAAGTACGCACGCGCCCTGGAACTGCTCGACGAGGGCCTGACATACGTGCGCGAGCTCCAGGCGCCGGAGGAGACGGCGGACCTGTTGCGCTCGCGCGGGTTCGTGCTGCTGCACCGGGGCGACGCCGAGGACGCCGCCGCGCACTTCACGCAGTCCGCGGCCCTCGCGCGCACCGCGGGCGCCTCCGACAAGCTGGCGGCCGCCCGGCGCGGGCTCGGCGACACGGCCCGGCTGTCCGGGGACACCGCTCACGCGCGCGTGCACTACGAAAGCGCCCTGGAGGCGTGCTCGGCGAACTGGTTCAGCCGCGGCGAGACCGTCCTCATCCTCGTCGGGCTGGGCCGTACGGCCGCCGCGGAGGGGGACGTCGAGCAGGCCCGTGAGTGGTGCGCGCAGGCTCTCGTCATCGCCGAGGAGCAGCCCGGCGCCGAGATCGTCGCCGTCGTCGCCGAAGTGCTGGCGGAGGTCGCCGAGGGACCGGAGCGGTCGGCCGAGCTGCTGGGCGCGGCGGCGGGCCTGCGGGGCGCGGAGACCCACGGCGACCCCGATGTCGTACGCCTCGAACGGGACGTCCGTACGAAGCTGTCCTCGACGGCGCACGACCAGGCATACGCCCAGGCGTACGACGAGGCGTTCGAGCGGGGGCGCGCGCT
The DNA here is from genome assembly GCF_053592635.1 of Streptomyces sp. NPDC002623. Classification (NCBI taxonomy): domain Bacteria; kingdom Bacillati; phylum Actinomycetota; class Actinomycetes; order Kitasatosporales; family Streptomycetaceae; genus Streptomyces; species Streptomyces sp. NPDC002623. Next base: position 178,237 of record NZ_JBSFWB010000019.1, read on the forward strand.
GCGGTCGGCGGCGGTCAGCGCACGGTAGGAGGACGGTCAGCGGCCGCCGTGAGGCTGGTGCACATGACGAACGCACAGCGCAGCCTCAGCCATCTCGACGTCCTGATCTCCGGCGCGAGCGTCGCCGGCCCGGCCCTCGCGCTGAACCTCCTGCGGTACGGCGCCCGTGTCACCGTCGTCGAGAAGTCCACGGACCTGCGCGCGGGCGGCTTCGCGGTCGACTTCCGCGGGCACGTCCACCGCGAGATCCTCACCGCCATGGGCATCTGGGACGAGATCCACGCCCGGCAGACGCACATGGGCCGCCAGATCGTCGTCGCCGCGGACGGCTCGCCTCGGGTGGACCTGCCGTCGGAGATGATGAGCGGCGACGTCGAGGTCTTTCGCGGCGAGCTCGCGCAGATCATGTACGAGCGCACCCGGGACGACGTCGAGTACGTCTTCGGCGATTCGATCGCCACCCTCACGGACACCGCCGCCGGCGTCGACGTGACCTTCGAGGCGGGCGCCCCGCGCCGCTTCGACCTGGTGATCGGCGCCGACGGCCTGCACTCGAACACCCGGCGGCTGGTCTTCGGCGACGAGTCCCGCCACCTGCGCTTCCTCGACCACTACGTGGCCGGCTTCGAGGTCCCCAACGACCTGGGGCTGAACCGCACCGGCCGGCTGTACAGCGAGCCGGGCCGCGCGATCGCCCTCGGCAACTACGACGGGGACCCGGACCGTGCGGGCGCGCTGCTGGTCTTCAGGTCGGAGCAACTGTCGTACGACCGGCGGGACATGGCCGCGCAGAAACGGATCCTCGCCGAGCGGTTCGCCGGGATGGGCTGGGAGGCGCCGAACGTGCTCAAGGCGCTGGCGGAGGCCGACCGGGTGTACTTCGACGAGATCGCCCAGATCCATGTCGACCGCCTCGCCGAGGGCCGGGTGGCGCTGCTCGGGGATGCCGGGTACGGCGCGACCATGGGCGGCATGGGGACGGGCGTCGCGATCGTCGGCGCGTATGTGCTGGCGGGCGAGCTGGCTCTCGCGGGCGGCGACCACGGCACGGCGTTCGCCGAGTACGAGAGCCGGATCCGGTCCTTCGCCAAGGGCTGCCAGAAGATCTCCGGCAACGTGGGCCCGTTCTTCGCCCCGGCGACCGAACGGCGCATCCGCAGCCGGGACCGGATGTACCGGCTGCTCAGCTCGCGCCTGATGGGAGGCTTCTTCAAGCGGCTCACCGAGAAGGCGGCGACGGACATCGGGCTCCGGCCGTACCCCGGGTGAGATCCCACCCGTGGTCCACGGGACCGATCCCCGCGCCGAGGGCGAACCCGGCGGCGATCGCCCCGGTGACGTACCTCTTGGCCGCCGCCACCGCCTCCGGCACGGACCGTCCCCTCGCCAGCTGCGACGCGATCGCGGACGCGAGCGTGCAGCCGGTGCCGTGCGTGTGCCGGTTGTCGTACCTCGGCGCGCGCAGCCAGTGCTCCTCGGCGCCGTCCGTCAGCAGGTCGACCGCGTCGCCGGGGAGGTGGCCGCCCTTGATCAGCACCCAGCGCGGCCCGTACGCCAGCACGGCGTCCGCCGCGGCCCGCAGCTGCTCCTCCGACTCGACCTGTATGCCCGTCAGTTGGGCCACCTCGTCGAGGTTCGGGGTGGCGACGGTGGCGACCGGCAGCAGCTTCTTCCGTACGGAGTCCAGCGCGGAGGCGGCCAGCAGGCTGTCCCCGTGCTTGGAGACGCCGACCGGGTCGACGACCACGGGAGCGTCCGTGCCCGCGATCAACTCGGCCACGGCCTCGACGAGTTCGGCGGAGGCGAGCATGCCCGTCTTCACCGCCTGCACGCCGATGTCGTCGACGACGCTGCGGTACTGCGCCCGCACGGCCTCCGCCGGCAGCTCCCAAGCCCCTTGCACGCCGAGAGAGTTCTGCGCGGTGACGGCCGTGATCACGCTCATGCCGTGCACGCCCAGCGCGAGCATCGCCTTCAGGTCGGCCTGGATCCCGGCCCCGCCGCCGGAGTCGGAGCCGGCCACCGTCAGGACGCGAGGCCTCACTGTTCCAGGTCCCCGAAGTGGTCCCAGCCGCCCTTGCTGGTCCAGGGCGCCCCGTCGACCGTCACCTGGGGCAGGGCGGAGGGGTTGAGGACCTCGCCGATCACCTTCCAGCGGGCGGGGAGTTTCACGTCCGGCGGGAAGGTGGCCACGATCGCGTGGTCCTCGCCGCCGGTGAGCACCCACTGGATGGGGTCGACGCCGACGGCCTGCCCGATGTCGTTCATCTGCGTCGGGATGTCGATGGCGCCGGAGCGGATGTCGATGCGGACCTTGCTGGCCTCGGCGATGTGCCCGAGGTCGGCGATCAGCCCGTCGCTGACGTCGCACATCGCCGTCGCGCCGAGCCCGGCGGCGGCCGGACCTGCGTGGTACGGCGGCTCGGGGCGGCGGTGGGCCTCCACGAAGGCGCGGGGTGAGCGGAAGCCGCGGGAGAGGACCGCGTACCCGGCGGCGGACCAGCCCAGCCAGCCGGTCACCGCGACGAGGTCGCCGGGCTGGGCGCCGCCCCGGGTGACCGGTTCCTGGTTGCGCAGATCGCCGAGGGCGGTGATCGACACCATGATCGTGTCGCCCCGTACGACGTCGCCGCCGACCACGGAGGCGCCGGCGACCTGGCATTCGTCGCGCAGGCCGTCCATCAGCTCGGACGGCCAGGTGACCGGCAGTTCGGCGGGCACGACGAGGCCGAGCAGCACGGCCGTCGGCACCGCGCCCATGGCGGCGATGTCGGCGAGGTTCTGCGCGGCGGCCTTGCGGCCGACGTCGTAGGCCGTGGACCAGTCTCGGCGGAAGTGCCGGCCCTCCAGCAGGATGTCGGTGCTGGCCACCACCCGCCGGTCGGGCGCGGCGACCACCGCGGCGTCGTCGCCGGGGCCGACCCGGACCGCCGAGGTGGTGGTGAGACGGGAGGTGAGCTCCCTGATGAGCCCGAACTCCCCGAGCTCACCAACAGTGCCCTTCATTGCCCTTTCGCCCCTTCTTTGCCTGTCCGTGCCCGGTCGCGCGTAACCAGTGTCCTCGATACGGTCGAGAGAGCCGTCAAGTTCTGCCGTGCCCGCACCCCGGCGCGCGAGCCGCCGTCCCCGCAGGTCTCCCCGCGGTGAGCGGCGACGCGATACCGTGGCGTTTCCTTTTCCCACATGATCCTCGTGGCCGCCCTGGAGGTTCCGTGGTACAGGCGTACATCCTCATCCAGACGGAGGTCGGCAAAGCGTCGATCGTCGCCGAGGAGATCAGCAAGATTCCTGGCGTGGTCCAGGCCGAGGACGTGACGGGACCCTATGACGTGATCGTGCGGGCCCAGGCCGACACGGTGGACGACCTCGGCCGCATGGTGGTCGCCAAGGTCCAGCAGGTGGACGGGATCACCCGCACTTTGACCTGCCCGGTCGTGCATCTGTAGCCCCCGTCTAACCTTGGCCGGTGAACCTTTTCCGTCACCGGCCCATCGGCCTGCCCTCGCTCGCCCTCCTGCTCGCTGCGGTGGGCTGCTCCTCAGCAGACGGTGACACGTCGGCGGCGGTTCCCAGCCCCTCGGCAACGGTCACCGAGCTGTGCCGAAACCTGGACAAGGAGCTGCCGTCCACCGTGGACGACCAGGGCCGCCGGGATCCCTCACCCGCGTCCGCTCTGACCGCGGGCTGGGGGAACCCGGCGATCATACTGCGCTGCGGTGTCGAACGACCCGAGAAGATGAGCGACGAGAACGCGGACGGCGTCGAGGTCGACGGCGTCGGCTGGCTGCTGGAGGAGCAGGACGGCGGCTCGTTCCGGTTCACCACGACGCTGCGCAGGGCCTACGTCGAGGTGACGATCCCCGAGGACCGCACGGGAGACGGTTTGGCACCGCTCGTCGACGTCGCCGCCTCCGTCAAGAAGGCGATCCCCGAGGGGATCGCCGACTAGGCGCTCCGCTGGACGTGCCGCGCTGCGCCGTCGTTCCGGTGCAGCGCCGTTGTGGCCGGTCGCGCAGTTCCCCGCGCCCCTTCAGCGGATCAGCGCAGCCCCGTCGAACGGCGCAGCGCCGCCTGGACCAGGCGGTCCACCAGCTCCGGGTACTCGATGCCGCTCGCCTGCCACATCGCCGGGTACATCGAGATCGGGGTGAAGCCGGGCATCGTGTTGATCTCGTTGATGACGAACTCGCCCTCCTCCGTGAGGAAGAAGTCCGCGCGGACCAGGCCCTCGCAGGACGCCGCCTCGAACGCGTCCACCGCGAGGCGCTGGACCTCGGCGGTCTCCTCGGGCGTCAGCGGCGCGGGGACGATCCCCGGGGTCGAGTCGATGTACTTGGCGTCGAAGTCGTAGTAGGCGTGCGCGTCCGGCGGCGGGATCTCCGCCGGGGCGGAGGCGCGGGGGCCGTCCTCGAACTCCAGGACGCCGCACTCGATCTCGCGGCCCCGCAGCGCGGCCTCGATCAGGATCTTCGGGTCGTGGCGCTGGGCCTCGGCGATCGCCTCGTCGAGCCCGGAGAGGTCGTCGACCTTGGTGATGCCGATGGACGAGCCCGCGCGCGCGGGCTTCACGAAGAGCGGCCAGCCGTGCTCGCCGGCGAAGTCGATGATCTTCTTGCGGGCGGCGGACTCGTCCTGCGCCCACTCGCGCGGCCGGATCACCACGTACGGGCCGACCTTGAGCCCGAAGGAGGTGAACACCCGCTTCATGTACTCCTTGTCCTGGCCGACGGCCGAGGCGAGCACGCCCGAGCCCACGTACGGGACGCCGGAGAGCTCCAGCAGGCCCTGCAGGGTGCCGTCCTCGCCGTAGGGGCCGTGCAGCACCGGGAAGACGACGTCGACCTCGCCGAGCGCCTTGGGCACGGATCCGGGCTCGTAGTAGACGACTTCGCGGTTGGCGGGGTCGACGGGGAGCACCACGCCGCCGTCCCGCGACTCGGCGAGTTCGTCGACGTCGGGCGTACGGCGGTCGGTGATCGCCATCCGCTCGGGCTCGTCGGCGGTGAGGAACCAGCGGCCCTCGCGCGTGATGCCGATCGGCAGGACCTCGTACTTGGTCCGGTCGATGGCCCGCAGGACCGCGCCGGCCGTGACCACGGAGATCCCGTGCTCGGAGCTGCGTCCGCCGAAGACGACGGCCACCCGCGGCTTGCGAGCGGGCGCCTGGGGGCTCTGGGGGAGGTTCTCGGTGCTCATATCGGCATGAGGGTACCCGGTGGTAGGGCCGCGAGTCAGCGTCCGCCCACCGGGTTCGCTCAGCGTCGCTCGGGCTTCGCGCTGCGCGACATCAGCTCCTTGAGGGCGACCACCGGAGGCTTGCCCTCGTGGACGATGTCGACGACCGTCTCGGTGATGGGCATGTCGACGCCGTGCCGGCGGGCCAGATCCGCCACGGACTCGCAGGACTTGACGCCCTCGGCGGTCTGCCGGGTGACCGCGATGGTCTCCTGCAGGGTCATGCCCTTGCCGAGGTTGGTGCCGAAGGTGTGGTTGCGCGACAGCGGCGAGGAACAGGTCGCCACCAGGTCGCCGAGGCCCGCGAGTCCGGCGAAGGTGAGCGGGTCCGCGCCCATCGCCAGGCCCAGCCGGGTGGTCTCGGCCAGGCCGCGCGTGATCAGCGAGCCCTTGGCGTTGTCGCCGAGCCCCATGCCGTCCGCGATGCCCACCGCGAGGCCGATGACGTTCTTGACCGCGCCGCCCAGCTCGCAGCCCACCACGTCGGTGTTGGTGTACGGGCGGAAGTACGGCGTGTGGCAGGCGGCCTGGAGCCGCTGGGCGACGGCCTCGTCGGTGCAGGCGACGACGGCCGCGGCCGGCATGCGGGAGGCGATCTCCTTCGCCAGGTTGGGTCCGGTGACCACGGCGATCCGGTCCTGGCCCACCTTGGCGACGTCCTCGATCACCTCGCTCATCCGCATGGTCGTGCCGAGCTCGACGCCCTTCATCAGCGACACCAGGACGGTGTTCGGGGCGAGCAGCGGCGTCCAGGCGGCGAGGTTGGCGCGCAGGGTCTGCGAGGGCACCGACAGGACCGTGTAGTCGGCGTCGGCGGCGGCCTCGGCGGGATCCGTCGTGGCCCGCAGGTTCTCCGGAAGCTCGATGCCGGGGAAGTAGTCGGGGTTGGCACGGCCGGTGTTGATCGCCTCGGCCACCTCCGGGCGCCGCGCCCACAGGGTGACCTCGCACCCCGCGTCGGCGAGGACCATACCGAAGGCCGTCCCCCATGAACCGGCGCTGAACACCGCCGCCTTCACGGACTTGCTCACTTGCTGTTCTCCCCCTCGTGCTCGTGACTGACCTGCGCGTGACCGGGCTCCGCACCGGCCTCCGCGTCGGTCTCGGCACCGGTCTCGGCACCGGTCTCCTCCTGGGTGCGGCGGCGCTGCTCGATCCGCTCCAGGCGCGGGTCGTAAGGCGTCTCGGGCGCCTTCTCGCCGCGGATCTCCTCCAGCTGGCCGGTGACGGCCGCCATGATGACCTCCGTCGCCTCCTTGAGGAGCTCGGGGGTCATCTCCTGGCCGTAGAACCGCGCCAGGTCCACGGGCGGGCCCGCGAGCACATGGTGGGTCTTGCGCGGAAGGACGTCGAGCTTCTTGGCGTACGGCGGCAGAAGTTCGTTGGCGCCCCACTGGGCGACGGGGATCACCGGGCACTTGGTCGTCAGGGCGACGCGCGCGGCGCCCGTCTTGGCGACCATGGGCCACTGGTCGGGATCCCGGGTGATGGTGCCCTCCGGGTAGAACGCGACGCACTCTCCGCGTTCCACGGCCTCGATCGCGGCCCGGAAAGCGCTGAGCGCGTCCGTGGTCTCGCGGTAGACGGGGATCTGTCCGGTGCCGCGCATCGCGGCGCCGACGAATCCCTCCTTGAAAAGCCCGCTCTTCGCGAGGAATCGCGGCACGCGCCCACTGTTGTACTGAAAGTGCGCGTATGCGAAGGGATCGACATGCGAATTGTGGTTCACCGCGGTGATAAATCCACCCTCGGCCGGAATGTGCTCCATTCCGCGCCAGTCCCGCTTGATCAGAACCACCAGCCAGGGTTTGCAGAGGACCGCTGCGAAGCGGTACCAGAAGCCGATTCTGCGGCTGGGCACGCGGACACCTTCCTCTAGGACTTCCCAAGCCTGCTCCGGGGCCTGGGGCCGCACAAGTGTCGCCCCGGGCCGCCGGTCTGTCGAGAACACGGTACGCCCGCCCGCCCGACCGACGGATGGACCGGGTGACAATGGCCGCGACAAGAGAGGAACGGTACGCCGGTGCAGTGGACCTTGGTCATACCCCTCAAGCCCTTGGCGCTGGCCAAGAGCAGGCTCGCGGACACCGCTGCCGACGGGCTGCGCCCGGGGCTCGCCCTCGCCTTCGCCGAGGACACCGTGGCGGCCGCGCTGGCCTCGCCCGCGGTGCGAGATGTGGCCGTGGTCACGGACGACGCGCTGGCCGGGCGCGCCCTGGCGGCCCTGGGCGCCCGGATCGTCGCGGGCGAGCCGCGCACGGGCCTCAACGCCGCCCTGGCCCACGGTGCGGCCGCCGTGCGCGCCGTGCGCCCCGATGCTCCGCTCGCCGCTCTCAACGCCGATCTTCCTTCCCTGCGCCCGTCGGAATTGGCCCGGGTTCTGGATGCGGCCGCGGAATTCCCGCGCGCCTTTCTCCCGGACGCGGCCGCAATCGGCACCACGTTGCTCGCCGTCGCCCCGGGCCGTGAATTGCTCCCCGCATTCGGCACGCATTCCCGCGCCCGCCACCGCGCCTCCGGAGCCGTGGAACTCCGGCTCGACGCGGTGGATTCCGTACGCCAGGACGTGGACACCGGCGAGGATCTGCGGGCGGCGCTGGCGCTGGGCGTGGGGCCCCGGACGGCCGCGGCGGCCGCGCGCCTGCTGATCCCCGGGCAGTAGGCTGCCGCCATGCAGGCGACCGCATACACGTACGACCCCGACACGCGCAGCGGACAGGTGCTGCTGGACGACGGGACACCGGTGCCCTTCGACGCGCCGGCGTTCGACGCGGGCGGCCTGCGGCTGCTGCGGCCCGGGCAGCGGGTGCGGATCGAGATCGAGGGGCCGCAGGCGAGTCCCCGGATCACCCTCGTGACGCTCCAGACGTTCTGAGGCGGCTCCCTGAGGCGGCTCCCGGCGGGGGCCTCCCGGACACGCCGCGGGCCGGACTCCGAGAGGGAGTCCGGCCCGGCGCGTGAGTGCCCCTGCTGCCCTACGCCTGGCGGGCGGTGGCCTTCTTGGCGGTGGTGGTCTTGCGGGCGGTCGACTTCCTGGCGGGGGCCTTCTTGGCCGTCGCCTTCTTCGCCGGGGCCTTCTTGGCCGTCGTCTTCTTGGCCGCGGCGGACTTGGCGGTGGTGGTCTTCTTGGCCGCCGCCGTCGTCTTCTTGGTCGCGGCCTTCTTCGTGGTCGCCTTCTTGGCGGTGGCCGTGGTCTTCTTGGCGGCCGCCGTCGTCTTCTTCGCCGGGGCGGCCTTCTTCGCGGCGGCCGACGCCCGCTTGGCCGGGGCGGCCTTCTTCGCCGCGGCCTTCTTGACCGTCGCGGAAGCACCGCCGGTCAGGCTGCCCTTGGGGGCCTTCTTGACGGCGACCTCGCCACCGCGCGGGAGCTTCTTCGACCCGCTCACCAGGTCCTTGAAGCCCTGGCCTGCGCGAAAGCGCGGCACGGACGTCTTCTTGACCCGAACCCGCTCGCCCGTCTGGGGGTTGCGGGCGTAGCGGGCCGGCCGGTCGACCTTCTCGAACGAACCGAAGCCGGTGACCGACACCCGGTCTCCGGCGACGGTCGCGCGGACGATGGCGTCCAGGACCGCGTCGACCGCCTCGGCGGCCTGCTGGCGGCCGCCCAGCTTGTCGGCAATCGCTTCTACGAGCTGCGCCTTGTTCACGTCTTCCCCTTCGGAGACATTAGCCAGAACGAAAGTGTTCAAGCTTTTTCGCACGTTAGGCAGATATATACCGCAAATCAAACACGAAACGGGCTAATCACCCTTGTGCCGCAACGAAATCGGCTGCTCCGGAGGCGATCAGCGGTCCTCTTCGGGCATTCGCCCCTCGTCGAGGTCCGCCATGAACCGCTCCAGACGCCTTGTCGCATCGGCGAGATCGTGCTTGGCCGCGGCCGTAATGACCAGCAGCTTCCGGGTCAGCGCCATCCGTACGCCCTCCGGGACTTGCAGTGCGCGCACGGTTGTGTGCGCTTCCTTGAGTCGGTTCGCGACCGCCGTATAGAGCTCGAGTTGGCCGTCGTGTTCCATGCACAGATTGTGCCATCTGGGGCGAGTTGTCGCCCGCTCAGGGGGCAACTGCCGCCTCAAACGGCCGTCCGAGCCCTTCCGGCGGTTGCGTCCGCACAGGGCGCGTACCCCGGCAACACCGGCTCTAACGTGGGAAGTTGGGAGGAACAGCGAAGGTTTGCGGGGCCGAACGGGTGCAGACACAGCCGTACCCCCGATCGGACCGATCGGGGGTACGGCGGGGGTGTCGCGGTGGCCGAAACTCGACCTGCCCAGGTCTTCCGGGGCCTCCGGGTCAGACCTGGAGCGTGCTCGGCTTGTACGACGGGCGCTTGGCCTCGTACGCGGAGATGTCGCCCTCGTTCTGGAGGGTGATGGAGATGTCGTCCAGCCCGTTCAGCAGCCGCCAGCGGGAGTTCTCGTCCAGCTCGAAGGAGGCGGTGATGCCCTCGGCGCGCACCTCGCGGGCCTCGAGGTCGACGGTGATCTCGGCCTGCGGTTCCTGCTCGGTGAGTTCCTGCAGCGCGTCCACGATCTTCTGCTCCAGAACCACGGTGAGCAGGCCGTTCTTCAGCGAGTTGCCGCGGAAGATGTCGGCGAACCGGGACGAGATCACGGTCTTGAAGCCGTAGTTCTGCAGCGCCCACACGGCGTGCTCACGGGAGGAGCCGGTGCCGAAGTCGGGGCCCGCGACCAGAACCGTGGCGCCCTGCCGCTCGGGGCGGTTGAGGATGAAGTTCTCGTCCTTGCGCCAGGCCTCGAACAGCCCGTCCTCGAACCCGTCCCGCGTGACCTTCTTGAGCCAGTGAGCAGGGATGATCTGGTCGGTGTCGACGTTGGAGCGGCGCAGCGGGACCGCCCGGCCGGTGTGCGTGGTGAATGCTTCCATGGCTGATCAGACTCCAGCGGGCGTACGGGTCTCGGCGTCGGACAGGTCGGCCGGGGAGGCCAGGTGGCCCAGGACGGCCGTGGCGGCCGCGACCTGCGGCGACACCAGGTGCGTCCGACCGCCCTTGCCCTGCCGGCCCTCGAAGTTGCGGTTGGAGGTCGACGCGGAGCGCTCACCCGGGGCCAGCTGGTCGGGGTTCATGCCCAGGCACATCGAGCAGCCCGCGTGCCGCCATTCGGCGCCGGCCTCCTTGAAGACGGCGTCCAGGCCCTCGGAGACGGCCTGCAGACCGACCCGCACCGAGCCGGGGACGACCAGCATCCGTACGCCGTCGGCGACTTTGCGGCTCCGCACGATCTCGGCGGCGGCGCGCAGGTCCTCGATGCGCCCGTTGGTGCAGGAGCCTACGAAGACGGTGTCCACCTTGATGGAGCGCAGCGGCTGCCCGGCCTCCAACCCCATGTATTCCAGGGCCTTTTCGGCGGCGAGGCGCTCCGAAGCGTCTTCGTACGAAGCAGGGTCGGGGACGTCGGCCGAAAGCGGCGCGCCCTGGCCCGGGTTGGTGCCCCAGGTGACGAACGGCGCCAGCGCAGCGCCGTCGATGACGACCTCGGCGTCGAACTCGGCGTCGTCGTCCGTCCTGAGCGTCTTCCAGTACTCGACCGCCGCGTCCCAGTCCTCGCCCTCGGGGGCGTGGGCGCGGCCCTTGATGTACGCGAAGGTCGTCTCGTCGGGGGCGATCATGCCCGCGCGGGCGCCGGCCTCGATCGACATGTTGCAGATGGTCATCCGGGCCTCCATCGAGAGCTTCTCGATGGCGGCGCCGCGGTACTCCAGGATGTAGCCCTGGCCGCCGCCGGTGCCGATCCTGGCGATGATCGCCAGGATCAGGTCCTTGGCGGTGACGCCGTCGGGCAGCTCGCCCTCGACCGTGATGGCCATGGTCTTGGGGCGGGCCAGCGGCAGCGTCTGGGTGGCCAGCACATGCTCGACCTGCGAGGTGCCGATGCCGAACGCCAGCGCGCCGAAGGCGCCGTGCGTGGAGGTGTGCGAGTCGCCGCAGACCACGGTGGTGCCGGGCTGGGTCAGACCCAGCTGCGGGCCCACGACGTGGACGACGCCCTGCTCGACGTCGCCGAGCGGGTGCAGCCGCACGCCGAACTCGGCGCAGTTCTTGCGCAGCGTCTCCAGCTGGGCGCGGGAGACCGGGTCGGCGATCGGCTTGTCGATGTCGAGGGTCGGGGTGTTGTGGTCCTCGGTGGCGATGGTGAGGTCGAGCCGGCGCACCGGGCGGCCGGCCTGCCGCAGCCCGTCGAAGGCCTGCGGGCTGGTCACCTCGTGCAGAAGGTGCAGATCGATGAAGAGGAGGTCGGGCTCGCCCTCGGCGCGCCGGACGACGTGGTCGTCCCAGACCTTCTCCGCGAGTGTCCTACCCATCGCTTTCCCTCCGGCCGGCAGAACTGCGCCGGCCCAACTAGAGATCTTGTGGAGGCGACGCCCTCGCCCCTGTACCCGGGCACCCGCCGCCGGGCCCGTTGGTCCGCGGGCCGCCATGCGTCCAAGGGTTGCGCGTCTCACGGAAAAATGAACTTGCGTTTCACAGAGTGAGACGGGAGTATCGTTGCATGGACAACAGTAGCGGCGTCGGCGTCCTGGACAAGGCAGCCCTTGTCCTGAGCGCCCTGGAGTCCGGTCCGGCCACCCTCGCAGGCTTGGTCGCTGCCACCGGACTCGCACGACCCACGGCCCACCGGCTGGCCGTGGCTTTGGAACACCACCGTATGGTGGCGCGCGACATGCAGGGCCGCTTCATTCTGGGCCCCCGCCTCGCCGAGCTGGCCGCGGCCGCCGGCGAGGACCGTCTGCTGGCCACCGCGGGCCCGGTGCTCACCCATCTGCGTGACATCACGGGCGAGAGCGCGCAGCTCTACCGCCGCCAGGGCGACATGCGCATCTGCGTGGCCGCGGCGGAACGCCTGTCCGGCCTTCGGGACACGGTCCCGGTCGGCTCCACGCTCACGATGAAGGCCGGCTCCTCGGCGCAGATCCTGATGGCCTGGGAGGAGCCCGAGCGCCTGCACCGCGGTCTGCAGGGAGCCCGCTTCACGGCGACGGCCCTGTCGGGCGTGCGCCGCCGTGGCTGGGCACAGTCCATCGGCGAGCGCGAGCCGGGCGTCGCGTCCGTCTCGGCCCCGGTCCGCGGCCCCTCCAACCGCGTGGTGGCCGCCGTCTCCGTCTCGGGCCCGATCGAGCGCCTGACCCGCCACCCCGGCCGGATGCACGCCCAGGCGATCATCGACGCGGCGGCACGGTTGTCGGAGGCCCTGCGCCGCACGGGCTGAGCGCACATCCCCGTTCCGGGCGAGAGCCGGCCTCAACGCCGCGGCAGGCTCTTCCCGAACCGGGCTCGGACGCTCTGCGCCCGCTCAGACAGTCTTCGAGGACCGGTATGCGTACCGGTCCTTCGCGTATCGCCCCCGCTCCCCCACCGGCACCTGCCCGTGCGCGGCCGCGAGACCGAACGCCGGCATGTCCCCGTAGATCGACTCGTAGGACCCCTCCGGCGCGATGTACGCCTCGTGCCAGATGCCCACGTGACCCCGGACCTTCCCGTCCCGGTCCAGGCGGTTGACCTTCGCCCACGCCTTGTGGTGGAACGCGTCGGGCGCGCTCGCGTAGGCGTAGAGCTTCTCCTTGGACTCCCAGTACTGGACGACGTAGTACGTCCGCGGCGAGGCCGTCAGCAGCACCCGGGAGAGCAGACCGCGCCCCGGATCCTTCTTCAGCTCCGCGAGCATGCGGAACATCGCCAGCATGACCGGCACCCACTGGTGCACGGCCCAGAAGTGGTTGACGCGCATCCCGATCAACAGGACGACCGCGTCCCCACGGGCGTTCGCGGTGGTGAGATTGACAGACATGCTTGGATAGTGCCGCTAGCCAATGAAAGGCGCAAGAGATGCGACTGGCCGAACTGAGCGCACACAGCGGGGTGTCCACCGCGACGATCAAGTACTACCTGCGCGAGGGCCTGTTGCCGCCCGGCCGCCAGATCAACCTGACGACCGCCGAGTACGACGAGGAGCATCTGCGCAGGCTGCGCCTGGTGCGCGCGATGATCCAGGTGGGCGGACTGCCGGTGGCCACGGTCCGTGAGGTGCTGGGACACGTCGACGACGACTCCCTGGGCCGCACGATCCGTCTCGGCGCGGCCCTGTGGGCGCTGCCCCAGGTCCGCGAGCCGGACACGGAGGACGACCATGTGCGCGCCGCCCATCTGGAGGCCGACGAACTGCTGCGCACCCTGGGCTGGTCGAACGCCCGGCTGTTGACGACCATCTCCCCCGCCTACCGTTCACTGGTGGTGTCGGTGGCCGCGCTGCGCCGGCTCGGCTACGAGTGGGACGCCGAACTCCTCGTGTCCTACGCCGAGTTGATGCACCGGGCGGCGGTGCTCGACCTGGACTTCGTGGAGACGCGGGAGTCGGAGGCGGAGCGGATCGAGGCGGCGGTGCTGGGCGCGATCCTCATCGAGCCGATGCTGCAGGCGCTGCACCGGCTGGCCCAGGAGGAGGAGTCGGCCCGGCGGTACGGCTTCGAGTGAGCCGGCTCTCGGGTCCATGAACAGTGCTGCGAACAGGGCCGCGAACAGCGAGAAGGCCCTCCACCGAAGTGGAGGGCCTTCTCTGCTGCGTACCCCCGACCGGATTCGAACCGGCGCTACCGCCTTGAGAGGGCGGCGTGCTAGGCCGCTACACAACGGGGGCGTGGACACTGCGTTTCCGCAGGTCTGAGCTGGTCTACCTGGACTCGAACCAAGAATGACGGTACCAGAAACCGTAGTGTTGCCAATTACACCATAGACCAATGTGGTTTAAACCATTTCAGTACCCCCGACCGGATTCGAACCGGCGCTACCGCCTTGAGAGGGCGGCGTGCTAGGCCGCTACACAACGGGGGCCCTAGCAGTTCCGATGCGATCCTGCATGATCGGAACCAGTACCCCCGACCGGATTCGAACCGGCGCTACTGCCTTGAGAGGGCAGCGTGCTAGGCCGCTACACAACGGGGGCTTTGTGGAGTCGATCTCCACGTGCGCAGATGAGCTCTGCGAGCTGGCCTACCTGGACTCGAACCAAGACTAACTGAACCAGAATCAGTCGTGCTGCCAATTACACCATAGGCCACTGGAACGCAAGCCCCGTAGGGGTTCTTGTTCTAGTTTCGCTCCTCCGGTTCCGGCCTTTCGGCCCGCTCTCCGGCGGCGCAGGAAGAACATTACCCGAAGGTGGACTGCGCTCCAAAACGGGTATCCGCGCCGAGGAGCGCGGGGAGTTCGGCGAGGCTGGCGATCCGGTGCCGTCCGGCGGGGACCTCCACGGTCGCCGTGCCGCCGTAGCGGTCGATCCACACCGAGAGCAGTCCGGCGTCGGCGCTGCCCCGTCCGTCGATCTCCGGGTGGTCGCCCACGTAGGCCACCTCGTGCGGGGGCAGGGACAGCGCCTCGCAGGCGGCGAGGAAGGCGCCGGCCTCCGGCTTGGAGACGCCGAGGTCGACGGCGCACAGGATGGTCTCGAAACGGTCGTGGACGCCGAGGACGCGCAGCTTGTGGTTCTGGACCTCCAGGCTGGAGTTGGAGAGCACCGCGTGGCGGTGGCTGGCGGCGAGGACGTCGAGGACGGGCAGCACGTCCGGGAAGAGCGACCAGGCGGCCTCGTAGTGGGCGCGGTAGCGCAGGAACCAGTCGTCGGCCTCGGCGTCGGTCATCTCGCGGCCCAGGAACACCCGTACCCGGTCCCGGCGCTGGTCCTCGAAGGTGATCCCGCCCGCCGAGAACCGCTCCCACTGCTGGTCGGTGACCTCACGCCACCGCGTCAGCGCCTGCTCCACGGTCCCGAAACCGTCCAGCAACCCCTCGGCCGTCAGATAGGACCGCATGCCCTCACGGTCCGCGGAGGTGTAGTCGAACAGGGTGTCGTCCACGTCCCAGACCACGGCGCGAATGCTCATGGCTCCGACGGTATCGCGGGCAGTCGTCGTGCTGGAGATCTTCGACGAGGATGACGCCGCCTGAAGTGGACACAGGTGAGGGGCGGCACCCGGAGTTCCGGGTGCCCGAACGGGAGAGCCCACC